>LBWG01000001.1 GCA_000993535.1 Candidatus Uhrbacteria bacterium GW2011_GWF2_39_13
ACCGAGAAAACTTTTAACAAACCTTAATCATTGCTGTCGCCTGAATGTGACATGTTTGCTGACATGATTCATGTGACATCTTTGCTGGTTGACGACAAAACGGTTGACAAATATGCAATTTGAGATATTCTTTTGAGTCGATTTCATTGTTGATCAAACCTGGTCAGACAAGTCGATGTACACGCAACCATAACTTGGGAGTCCGTAATGGAAGTGCTTTTTGTCGGTCTCGCTGGGGGTCTGCTAATCGCGGTGCTTCTCATCTACATCCGCAACGTGTTGTACACCAACATCGGCATGAACTTATCGACGTGGCTGATCGCGACGCTTGCCGCACTCATCCAAAATGTCACCTATTACTCGACCGTGGGGGGAAGAGGACATCTGCTCATCGTACCGACAATCATGTCAGCCGGACTGATCGCTATTACAGTTCTAGGGTGGCGCAAGAGCACTTTCGGACAAGTCAATCGGTTGGACATTATGGTCTTCGCTGGCACGATGCTGTGCCTGGCTGTCTGGTTAATCTTCGACGGTGTGGTAGCCAATGTAGTCTTGCAGTTTGCTCTGTTTACATCGTTCATTCCCACGATGCGTGATCTTCGAGCCAAGAAGTTTGAGGATGATGCCTTTCCGTGGGGTTTAGCTTCATTTGGCTACATCTTCCAACTCATTGCTGTAGTCATCTCAATTCAGGTTCTCTCAGAGGACTGGCCGAGACTCATCAACCCCATCCTGGTGGGACTCATCGGAAACGGACTCGTGAGCTGGACGGCTTTTTGGAGCAAACGACAAACCCAAAACAAATAACCTCGCGGTTAGCGAGAAATCCCCCAAAGGTTCTCGCAACTGGCGGGGTGTTTCTTTTTTTCACGTTTTTATTCTTTGATACAGCTAAAATTAAATTCGGTCTCTGTCCGGGAACCACAAAATAACTCACCCTATCGGTGAGTTATTTTGTTTTAAGGACAGGGTTTCGAATTTATTAACTCTCTTTAATCAAATTTCAACAAAAAATAATGCGTCTTATCTTTTCTGACTTATATTTTTCTGGAAAAAATTGAAAGAGAAAAGAACAAACGAACAACCAAAAAAGAGCATTCAGAGCAAATCCTCCACACATCTGGGGAGGAACATGATCATTACCCATCGCTGGACCTGGATAAGAAAAAGACCTTATGGGAAAACCTCCTGTGGCAAAAATATCTTTACTAAAATAAGCGAGAGAAAAAAATAGCTGTAAAATCAGATATTTCAATTCGTTTTTTTAAGGTCATAGACAATTAACTCCCAAAAAAAAGACTTAAACGACTAATTTTTTAAACTGAGTCTCCTCTTCCTCACACGTTATTTCATTTTCCTCAACATGAGAACGACGAATAAGAGGAATTCCATAGGCTGCCTGCTCCTCACGTAAATATTCATAAGCTCCGTCTTGAAGCAAATCAATACCGTAAACCTTTTTCCACTCTCTAAGCCATGTTAATCCACGGATAGTTGCATCCCGTTCTTCCATTCGAACCAATTCGGTAAGGTTATCACGCATCAACTGATCATATGCTTGAAGTTTTTTTCGAACTATATGTTCTACCTCCATAGATCGTTCCATCTCTTCCTCCGTAAATTCCTTTTCGTAAAAATTGAGAGTATCCTGACGCAAAGCAATATACTTCTCTGCCAACGCTTCAATAGCAGATACGTCTTCCTGACGGATCGTAAGACGTCGAGCGGCACTTGGTAGATCTAATACGCGTCTAAATTCACGAGCTATGACAGGCCATTGATTCTCTTCTGGTTTAATAAAATCTACAAAAGAAACTGAAGGATACGCGGCATTCCTTCCAATGGCTGATACATCATCTTGATCCTTGGACCATTCCCCTTTCCGTTGTTTCACGTGTCCCAATTCATGAAGTAATGCAAGGATATACTCTGAGGAACGAGGTTCTGGAGTTCTCACTCTACGTGAACCATGAGAAAAACTTCCGTGAGTATCCTTACTTATATAAACATCTGTTTTGATACCCAGTTCTGAAAAAATATTCACGACCTGCCCTTCTTTTCCTAAAAGCTCTATCGTTCTTAGACGTTTCCTCCAAAGAGCATTTTCATTCATTGTTAAATCTTCAGAAGTTTCTAATTTAACACGAGCAACCAATTCTCCTTCTTTATTTTTTATTTCAAATTCTTTTATAGAGACCTGTTCATGAGGTGGTTCTTGTTCTGGACGACGCATAATAAATCGTATTGGATTTCTCGTTACATTCTACACTTTCAAATATTTCTTCATAGCCATTCCGGTTGAAACAAAAGTAATGATCACTAGTGCAAGAAATTCTCCTCCGAAAATAAGAAGTCCGTTTTGAGTAAAGTATTCAAACAATCCAGCTGATTGAGATCCAAAATACACGTCTACTTGCGGTTCAATAAGAATGAGAGCGGGATAAATCATTGCAATGGTTATGCCAACAGCAATGAAACTCACCAAAACCATTTCAAGCAGAAAAGGAGCTTTGATAAACCAGTTATTGGCTCCAACCAATCGCATGATAGCGATCTCGTCTCGATGAATAAAAATACCAATACGAACAGTATTAAAAACAATCAGACAGGCAATAAATAAAAAGACGAGAGCGAGTATAATGACGAATACCTGAATGCGATCTGTGATTGATTGAATGCGTTCAACAATACTTTGATAATCGGAAAAATCTTTTTCACGAATGCTGTCTCGAAATTGCGGATTATCCAAAGCATCAATAATCATCTCAAAATCTCCGACTTGATCTGCTTTAATGACAAGAGTAGGACCAAAGGGATTCTCTCCTAACTCCTGTAAAGAAGCCATGATCTGCGCATCATCTGTATGGCGCTGGATAAATTGTTGATAGGCTTCATCAGCGGAAATAATCTCCACATCTCTTACCTGACTGAGTCCGCGCAAATACGCGACAGCCGAAGACAGCGTCGTTTCTTGGGTAGAATCGTAAAAATAAACAGATAATTCAACACGATCTTCAACCAGAGCAATCGCTCGATCTGTCACAACATTCAATACGAGCAAAAGATTGATCGTAAAAAGCGTAAGCAAAAGCATGCTCAACGTAATGAGCGAAAGCCAAAAATTTCTCCAAAAATTTTGAAGAGCAAATTTTGTAACACGGTAGCTAGAAACAAACATACTCCTCCTTTATAATTTATAGCGTCCTTCCTCCACATCCGAAATAATTTTTCCGTCCTCCAGGGTAATAACACGCCGTCTAAGACGATTCACCATCTCGCGATCATGTGTCACAAGAACAATAGTCGTCCCAAATTCATTAATTTTTTTCAACAAATCCATAATCTCACGTGAATTGAGTGTATCAAGATTTCCTGTTGGCTCATCGGCAATCAACATTTTTGGAGAGTGGACAAGGGCTCGAGCGATCGCCACGCGTTGTTGTTCCCCCCCTGAGAGTTGCTTAGGGTAACGAGCAAGTTTATTACCTAAATTCACAATATCTAAAACTTGTGGAACAACTTCTCGAATTCGTCTTGGAAAAACCCCTGCTACTTGAAGCGCAAAAGCGACATTTTCATACACGGTTTTCTTTTGAAGAAGTTTAAAATCCTGAAAAACAACGCCGATTTGTCTGCGTAATAAAGGAATGTCCCGATCATGGATATGAGTAATATCCCATCCACCAATTTCAATCACTCCACGGGTAGGTCTTTCTTCTGCAAAGAGTAATTTGGCAAGGGTTGATTTTCCCGTTCCGCTTTTTCCAACAATAGAAACAAATTCTCCAGGTTGAACGTGGAGACTGACACAATCCAGACCAACAACGTTGGGCGGATACAATTTGGAAACATTTTTAAAGCGAATCATTGCAAAAGTTTTACCTGGACTTGAATAACTCCAGCACCTAAAGAAGCGAGCTTGGCAAACGCCACTTTGTCTAAATCAATAATACGATCAGGAAAAACCGTTCGATCAGGTCCGTAATCATTCACGCGAACTGTCACTGATTTTGTAGGATTGCTCACGCTCGTCACCACTAAATATGTTCCCTTTGGATAATCAGGCGAAGCAGCACAATCGCACCCTTCATATCCATACCAACTAGCCTCTCCAACCTCGGGAACCTGGTCTTCAAAGAGAGCTAGGCGTGCATAGGGCAAATGAATCAAGGCTCGAACAGATTGCGTGGCAGGACTATCTTCAGAAGGAAGTTCTTCCCAAACGCTCTTCACACCGTTATAGAAAAAAATGCGACGGCGTCCATGCAAACGCTGATCGCTTGTTTGTTCTTGAGGGTATTTGATCTCCAAAAAAAAGAAATCACTTCCGTCATAACTTTCTTTATTAAGGATATCAAAAAGATAAATATTTCCCAAAAGGGTATGGGTTGCAACCTCATCATTTGGATCTTGATTAAAAGACGCAAGGGTATCTTGCATGAGAGAGGAATCCAATGTTTTCACATCCACACGCGTAGATACGTTCAGTGTTTCAGGACGTATTCCCAAACGCATGAGTTCATCACTGGATTCAAGAGTATATCCCTTCACAATGGTCTGTGCGTCAAACTGTGTTGAAACGACTACCTCTAGTTCTTGCGCAAAAGCAGGTGTAAGAAAAAACAAGAAAAAAAGAAACGAAAGAAAAAAAAGAGTGGTAAAATTTCTTCTTACTGTGTGCATAATTCCTTTACATGATACCCGGCAGGAAAGACATTCACAAGAGAACGTTTGTAAAAACGGTTTTGTTCTTCTGTGAGAAAACATTTTCGTGAAAAAACAAAAAAAACGGCACAGGCCGTTTTCTCTTTATTCTGCAAAAGCGTAGGAAGTATCAGAGAGATTCAGATATTGAAGTTTCTCAGCTTTCACAAAGCCTAACATTTTTACCGACGAAGCAACATGATCAAGAGATTGTGCCTTTCGACTTTCAATTTCAATTTTCTCATTTAATACAGAAAGCTGATTAACTCTTGTTTCTAAATCACGAATTTGATATCCCTTGGAAATACTGGCGTTTACCTGAATGATATATCCTATGACTAAAAAAAGAATAAAAATGAGAGAAATAATATTCAATGCAACTACATGACTATGAACCCAAGTACGAAAAGAAAAACGTTCAAAAGAAGATTGAGAAAGAGGGATTGATTGTGAAGCAACGGGGAATGTCATAGACAGGGGTGGGGGTGTCTAGAATAAAGTTAAATTTTTTCTGCAACGCGTAATTTTGCGCTTCTGGATCGAGAATTTTCTAACTGTTCCTGTCGTGTTGGCACCACAGGCCGTTTTGTCAGAACCTTCAAATCCGAACACGTCTTAAAAAACTGTTTGATCATGCGATCTTCAAGAGAATGAAAGCTTATGATGGCCAAGCGACCACCAGAAGCAAGAAGATTCACACACTCTGGGAGCGTACGTTGAAGTTCTCCAAGTTCGTCATTGACCGCAATTCTCAATGCCTGGAATACCTGCGTTGCCGGATGAATCTTTCCATGCTGATGCACCGTGTGCGCAACCAACTCAGCCAGTTCATGAGTGCGACGAAAAGGTGTTTGCGCTCGAGTCTTGATGATCGCTTGAGCAACCAGACGCGCTTGGCGTTCTTCACCATACTGTCGAAATATTCTCGCAAGATCATCCTCTGACCAACTGTTAATGATCTCTTCAGCGGTCAGCGATTGCGTACGGTCATAGCGCATGTCCAAAGGTCCATCAGACTTGAAAGAAAATCCTCTCTCTGGATCATCCACATGAACAGAGGAAAAACCTAGATCTAAAAGAATCCCATGAACCTGATTAAATCCGTACGCCTGTGCGTGAACACGAATATTAGCGTAACTGTCGCATACCAAAACGACAGCATCTTCAAATTCGGAGAGGTGTTTTTTCGCCCGTTCCAAATTTGCTGCATCACGATCGATGCCTAGCAGACGGCCGCCAGGAAGGACTTGCGACAATAAGGTCGCCGCATGCCCTCCCAGCCCCACAGTGCCGTCTATAAAAAAATGATTCGGCTCCGGTCTGAGGTAATTACTCACCTCAGTAAGAAGGACGGGTTTGTGTTCCATAAAATCCTCCTCCTCTCAAATTCTTAAACAAAACTGTTTAAGACGTTGGTTGCCGAAGATTGAAGTGTCCTCCAGGGAAAAGGTTCAGCTAAACCCCGAATAACACTCCAAACTTCGACGACCACTATTAAATCTCTTTCAAATGCCTAATTCTCCTAACTGCTCTGCCACAGCATCTGCATCGCTTTCGACCTTTTTCTTATAAACCTCCCATTTTTCTTCATCCCAAATCTCAAGCCGATTATAAAGACCGGCAATAATGGCAGATTTCTGAAGATTTGCGTATTGACGTAAATATTCTGGCACCACGACCCTCCCCTGTTTGTCCAATTCAACGTCCATAGCACCCGCAAGCATGAGTCGGGCGAAGGCGCGTGAATTGGATTGTCCCAGGGGCAAACTAGCAAGCTT
The DNA here is from genome assembly GCA_000993535.1 of Candidatus Uhrbacteria bacterium GW2011_GWF2_39_13. Classification (GTDB taxonomy): domain Bacteria; phylum Patescibacteriota; class Patescibacteriia; order UBA9934; family GWF2-40-263; genus UBA12478. The sequence goes on from LBWG01000001.1 coordinate 6,486, forward strand.
CTGTGCAAGTTTGCCCCACTCCTCCTTGGGAAACAGAAAGAGGGACGTGTCTAAACCTCGCGTTACAACAGCTCCCGTCGCGAGGTCATTGCGAAACTTTGAAGGAATCGCTAGACGCCCTTTTTCATCAATTGAATGTTTATACTCGCCTATAAACACAAGAGGCTTGTTGAAAGTGGAGTTTAAATAAATAAAAGTGAGCACTGATCAGCAAAGCGCCGATCAATCCCCACTTATTTCCACCTATCACCATTATATTCCACCACATAACACGGGTCAACCAAAACAAACCATCTGATCTATCAAAAAAATCCCCATAAAAAGGGATTTTTTAAACGAACAGTTTATCTGTGGATAAAGTTGTCTCTAATGAATTCGTAAAATCTCATCAAGAACCATGGGGTAAATAACTTTAATTTTTTGTTGAATCATATCGTTATGGAGAAGATTTTTTGCATATTCCATAATTGAATCAATAACCCCAGATTCTCTGCTCAGGTTATTCCAAAAAATTCGGTAATCCTCAAGTGTTGGTTTTACATGATAGAGCGTTTTTTGAATATCACTATATTTCTGCATTGTTTGTGGATCTTCATTGGAAGGATAGATGGGAAAAGAAATATTCAAAATCATCCCAATTTTACCATTCATCACATCATAACTTTGTAAATCCTCAACTATTTTTACCGCTGACATAAACTGCCAAACATGATTTCCTTGTTGTGCTTCTTCCATCGACCAAGGAGAAAGGGGGACGTACTGAGGATGCGCTTTTCGATCATAAAACAAATGAGTTGCCCAACCTTTTTCAAAATCTGACAACCCAGGAGTAAAAGGATCGTTTGGACTTTTACCTCCGTGAGTGAGTGAACGATCAATGTTTGTGATGTATCTTGAATCAGGATAAACCGCTCCTGCGTAGTAAAATGATTCATTTTGTACATGAAGAACCTGCTTTAGGTCATGAGCAAAACGAATATGTGTTAATTCCATTGCCATAGATTAAAAGATAATACTCACGATCGCATACAAGGCAATCGCCATCCAAATGAGATTAAGAACCATGGGTTGATAATCTTTATCGGCCAAGGCATCGACAATAATTCCAATACCTCCAAAAAAATTCAATCCGTGATACCAAAAACTTTGGGAAGAAACAAAACCAAAACTTAACAAAGCATAATCAAAAATAATCAATAACACACCAATCCATCCGACTGTTTCTGTGATAAATTCTAACTGCTTTTTTAGCATATAATCCATTTTCATTTTTAAGAAATATCTGTTCTGCCTTTAAGACTTCCATACGAAGTCTTTTTCTTTTTCGGCAAAATAAGTGTTCTGCTTCTGAGTGCTCGATGATAGCTTACAGCAAACCGATGGGCTTCATCACGCGCCTTCTGAAATAATTCTTTTCCCCTTGTCACCACTCGTGCAAGGTCTTGCTGAGTTCGATCAAAAATCAACCGATCCTGCTTACGATCAGCACCTTTGGCCAGACCTACAATTGGAACGTCCATTTGGAATTCATTCAAAATCTTTTGTACACGGTTCACTTGAGGTTTCCCTCCGTCAATCACCATGACTTGAGGCAATAGCCAACTCAGTGGAGAGATTTGGGCGCGCTTAAGTCGACGACGCAGAACTTCCTCCATCATAGCAACGTCATTGGAACCACTCACTGTTTTAATTTTGAATTTGCGATATTTTGCTTTTGCTGGTTTTCCCTCTTCAAACACGACCATAGATCCAACAGAAGATGTTCCTGAAATATTGCTGATATCGTAGGCTTCAATACGTCCTTGGAGATCAATTCCCTCTTGAGGTCGGGTTTGTTTAAACGGAAGTTCATGATCTTCTTTGGAAAGAAGCGCCACGTCTTGGATATGCTGCAAGGCTCCAAGACGTCTACGTAAAACAGCCGCTTCTTCGAAACGAAGAGTTTTGGAGGCTTGCGCCATCTCTTTTTCAATCTCTCGTTCAACTCGCACTTTTTTTCCTTCAAAAAAAAGAATGAGCTGGCGGATATAAGTTCGATACGCTTGCTTGGAAATCTTTCCGGAACACACGCCTGGACATTTGTCGATTTGGGAATTAAAACAAGGCCTGGTACGCCCGGTGATTTCCGGACTCTGACAATCACTCCAAGGAATAATCCGTCGAACCAGATCTAACGCCATTCTCAATGATCGACCACTTGTATAAGGACCAAACACTCGCAAAAATTTTTTCTTTGCCAAAGGAGAAAGGGTGGTTTGGAATGGATTAACCCCCATCCCTTCCAATTCGTGTCCACGAATGAATAGTGGCCGAGGAAACGGTTCGTTCGTGATAACTAAGTAGAGAAACGTCTTATCATCCCGCTGCAAAATATTATACTTAGGACGCAGAGCTTTAATCTGATTAGCTTCCAACACCAAAGCTTCAATTACCGTTGGAGTTTGAATATAGTCGATTCGTCTAATTTGACTTACCAGTTCTTCAATTCGACGTTCATGAGCTTTGGAAAAATAGGAACCGACTCGACGCTTCAATGAGGTCGCTTTTCCCACATACAAAAGTGTTCCTGTCTGATCATAATAAAAATACACTCCAGGAGTATCAGGAAGTTCGGTATTTTTTATTGTGATATATGGAGGGAACATAACGTTGTCATAAAGGACTTTTGATATTTCTAATGCTTGGATTTGTCACATGTAACAAAAGAAAATTTTTTACATTATCTATATCAAGATTTTCGAAATCATATATAATGAATACATGCAATTTCTTTTTAGAAAACTTAATAAACCAACTAATTCTTAATCTAAATATATGGAATCAATAATCAATTTTTCAATTGGCGGTACATATCTTCTGCTATTGACTTTCGGATTGTTCATGCTCCTCATCACCTATTTATTTGCCAAGTGGAAAAAAGTTAGTTCAGTAGAGGGGTTCCTTATTGGAAGACGAGAAGTGAATTGGCTTCTTGGCGGATCAAGTATTGCGGCATCTTGGATATGGGCGCCTGCGCTTTTTGTGTCAACATTATTTGCCTACCAAAACGGATTGGTAGGATTATTTTGGTTTGTTGTTCCAAACATTATTGCACTTCTAGTCTTTGCTATTCTTGCACCGACAATCAGGAAAAAAATGCCTTATGGTTACACATTACCACAATGGATAAGGCATAAACTAAAAGATGAAAAGGTCCACAAAATGTATCTCTTTCCTTTTTTCTTTTATCAATTGATGTCCGTTGCTGTACAATTATATGCTGGAGGAAACGTTCTTGCATTAATGTTGGGGATTCCAGTTTACCAAGCAGTGACTATTTTAACTATTGCTGTTCTAGCGGCAATTCCCCTAGTTTATTCTCTTGTATCAGGTCTAGAATCTTCTATCATAACTGACTTTTTTCAATTGTTGATAATCATAGTCTCGTTAGTAATCTTGATTCCGTGGGTTATCGCTATAGTTGGACCCGCGACACTTTTAGCCGGCCTCGGCGGTATAGCCAACAATACTTTAAACGTTTTTGACCCGAAGTTAGCATTTTCTCTAGGAATAGTAACAGCAATCGGTTTAATCTCTGGAGCAGTCTCTGACCAACAATATTGGCAGAGAGGATTCGCTATCAAAGAAGGTCATCTTAGAAAAGCATTTATTTTTGGCGCGCTTTCCTTTGGGCTAGTCCCAATAGCTTTAGGCTTACTTGGATTTATTGGGGCAGCTCCTAGCATGTCTGCTTTCTTACCGGCAGGGATAGACGCATCCATGATTGGGGTGTTAATCATTGCGAAACTACTTCCTCTCTGGGGATCAGTATTATTCATTATCATGCTTTTGTGCGCGTTAAGCTCAACTATTGATTCCGGATTAAATGCAGTGGCAAGTTTATACGCGATAGACGTAATGAAATATTCTAAAGAAGAACAAAATTTAATGTTAAAGTTTGAAAAAAAAGAAAATTTATCAGATAAAGAGAAACTCCAAAAGTTTATATTAGATGCAAGGAGATTATCTGGATCGCGAACAGCAATGGTAGTCTTAATAATCGCTGGATTTCTTGTCGCAATGGGTGTTATTTTCATCCCCCACTTTGGACTTTTCCAGCTATGGTGGGTCTTTAATACCGTTGCCGCTTGTGTTGTAATGCCGACTGTTCTTAGCCTGTATTGGGACAGGTTGAATCCCAAAGGAGTCTTCTGGGGTCTTTTGGTAGCATTTTTCATCGGACTCCCGATATTTGTTTATAGTAATATAATCAATAACAATATTATGATCGTACTTAGTTCGTTAGGTATCATAACAGTTAGTACTGTTTTTTGTTTAGTAATGCCGACGAAAAAAGTACAGCAAGCGTAGCAAGTCGAATAAAAAGAAATTGTCCTTAAACTTTTGAAACGGAAAATCCCGCCTACTTTATAACGGAAAAATTCAAATTTGACTTTCTCGGCTCACCCCTCACCCAAATTTTTCTTCCACTTCATTTCAGAAAAACTTCGTATATCCCTAACGTTAGCTGAAATATTTCTTTTTTTTTGGGCTATCGCCCAATTGTTTTTAAAAAATTTTCAAATTTCTTTTCGCTTGTTCACATATAAAAAAGAAGAGCCGCTCATGCAGGTGAGTGACTCAGTATCTCAGCAGGCGGAAAGTTGTTACAGTCCCAGAAGTACAGAGACAACCGTCAGGGTAAATCCGCTTCCAGCCACACACCCAGCCAAGAAGATGAGAAGTGAGGAACGCGAGGCGTTATAATAACTCGTTCGCGCAAGGGTGGACTCACAGTTTCGACTGACAGGAAGCCGATGACGGCACGCGTCCAGCTTTTCGTTCAGCTCCATGATGACCACGCCCCTGGCGAGATAGTCCTGTGCCATCGCCTCAAAACCCGTCTTTTCCGAGACAGAGAGGCCAGTCTTACCGTAGTTCTCTGCAATGACCTTATCCATCTTTTTTCCTTGTGTAGTGGTTTTTGTTGTGTTCACTTGAATCGTGGACGAAGACTGATGACCCCGAACTTCCCACGTCCACCATCGCTCATGAACGTCAGGAAGTGCAGGTGGTCTCGGTCAATCCAGCCCGTCTTCCCCGTCCGAGCAATGGGCTGACCCGCCTTCACGCGATCGCTGACCATAATCCCAAACTCGCGCTCGGAATCCTTCGCGAGGTGGCAGTACTGAGTCCAGTAGTGGTACTCGAGCGGTCCGAAGTAGTGGTGTGTGCGCCACGTCGTGTGAGCAAGCGTGATGTAGTTCAGATCGTCGGCGTACTCGGAGGTTGGACCCCAACGATCGGAAGCCGTTCTAATCGTTTCCACACGACCTTCGTCGGACGCGTAGACGATGGTTCCGTTGGGAACCAAGAAGTCGATGGCGTGCCGGAATGGTCCGATGTGAGTGCTGGGGCTCTGACAGCAGAGGAACGGACCCTGAAGGAATAGCTCTTCGTTGGGGACGCCTGTTGCCAGAATCGGAATCATGAGACGAAGCTCTGCTGAATCCCGAATTGGGTAGACAAGCGGATACGGGTATTCCCGCTCGGACGCGTACAGCGGATTTGCCGCTTCTTTGAGAAGGAGCTCATAGTTCATACCTACCTCCAGGTGGTGTGTAGACAACCTACATTCGTATGAATGCAGGTGCACCGTATAGGCTTGCTTAAAACTTGCAAAAAAATGTTGCTTTGTTGTAGAATTGTTTTCTACAAAAAAATGCTATAAACAAGCAGTATAACTGTAATAAATTGTGGATTGTTGAATAATAATCTATGAAATACATTGAATTGGCATTAAAAAAGCTCGATTTCTCGGAGAATGCAATCAAGATCTACTTGCAAAGCTTTCATACTGGGAGATCTACAATTGGTGCTTTGGCAAAATATATATCAATGGATCGTTCTTCTGCCTATTTAGCCGTTCAACAGCTCATTGCAGAAGGACTTTTAAAAGAAGATATTATCGATGGGAAAAAGCATGTTTTTGCAAGTCCACCTAATGTGATTGAGGATCTGCTAAAAAATCATGCAAAACAACTTGCAGATATCGCTTGTGATATCGATAAGAACCTTGGCGAATTACTAGTTAACTATAGAACAAATAATTCAAAAGTTGCTTTACAGTCATTCTCCGGAAATAGCTCATTACCACGAATCGCACAGGATATTTTATCGAGTGATATATCAGAAGTGCGGATTATCACAAATCAAAATGCCGAACGAAAGGTATTTTCTGCAAGTGCACATGACGATTTTATCCAGTCTAGGGTGCGAAAAGGAATCAAAGCCTATGTTTTGGCGGCAAACACCAGAGGAGCGGATTTATTGCAACGATATGACGAACGTGAACTGCGAGAAACGAGAGTTGATAAAAGTTTGACACCGTTAAAAAACGAAACATACATTTACGGTGACAATGTCGCCGTATTAGGATTTTCAAATACAATTTTTGGATTCATTGTTCACGATAAAGAGTTCGCCCAGCTACAAAGGTTGTTGTTTGATAACCTCTTTCAAGCGGATAAATGAAAAAACTTTCACAAATAATTTTTTATAGGGAGACTAACACAAAGCAAATAATCTTATAAGCAGTGTATGCTCTTAGATAAAGTAAAAAGAAATTTGAAAATTTTTTAAAACAACCGACTATCGTCGAAAAAGAAAAGGAATACATCAGCTAACACTGGCTATGCGGTTCGGGCTTTTACAAAACCCTCTCCCATATTTGCTACGCAAACATCGCATAGCCAGAAACGTTATCGGAAATAATCCGATAACAAAAATATTTTTCTTTTAAAAAGAAATTTTGACAGACTTTTTAAAAAGGGGAATAAAGAGGTTTCCATCGAAACTTTCTTTCATAAAAAATTCAATGAAAACAATATATTGCCTATCAAAAATACGGATGGTAAGCTCTGACCATAATCTTAACGATTCTATTATATCTTATGAAATATCTTTTATCTCTCTTACTCGCGGTCATATTGGTGGGCGCTGGGTGCACTCGAGCAACAAATGTAGAAACACAAACGTCACAAAATAGACAAGAACAAGAACAAACGGATCCAAAAATAGAAGGATCTTCTGATGAGGATGTCACACAAACAGAGACGGAAGCAGCCATCGAAATAGAAACAGATAACGGGAATCTAGAGGTAACAAAAAATACAACGACTCAAGTAGAAGAGGACGGTATTCCTGTGACAGAAGTAACCCTTGGAACCACCTCAGACACAACCATGAGCATGGAAGCGGGAAACTACTTCTTTACTCCAAATACTATTACGACAGCGCCTGGAAGCAAGGTAAAAATCACTTTTGCAAAAAATGTAGGATTCCACACATTCGTCATTGATGCGATAGACCTTAACTTCAGTATCAACGAAGGAGAATCTCTTTTATTTACGGCACCATCCGAACCAGGAAGTTATACCTTTTACTGTGATGTAGGCTCGCACCAATCTTTTGGAATGGAAGGAACATTGATTGTTAAGTAGAACTTCAACAGCAAAAATAGAAAAACGGGCTTAGCCCGTTTTTTTATTCTATTCCAATGTAACCCCCAATAACATCGCTTTAAATGCTTCCATACTGATCACAGGTTGACCGTCCATATTGCCAATAAAGACACCACCTGTTACCGCACCATCCGGAGTATTGATGACGGCCGCAAATTCATCAGGATCATTCGGAAAAAAACTTGGACCTTCTTCATCTTGAGAAGAACCTTTCAATAATAGGGCCGTTGCGTTTGCCAACGGAACTTCTCCAACAATCAATTCATCTGGCACTCTCATTTGCGGCTCTTTAGATAGGGGCGACAGCAGGTAATAACCATCCTCCTTCTTAAGATATCCTTGAGCATCACCGATGTATCCTTCTCGTGCCACAGCACTTAACGTCGTACGGTAGATGACAGCTGATTGTTCACTAAAAATTCCTCGGTATTCTTTATCTTCACCCAAACCAGGCTCCTGCGGCCACCATCGTCTATACAATATGGCAGAAAATTCACCCCAACCTTCAGGAGCTTCCACTGAAAATCCCAATTCATCCTCAGTAATCGGATCCATTGTCTCAGTTGGACCAGTGAATTCATCTTCTGTTTGAAGTTCTCCAACAGGCTCTTGTAAAACTTTATCAGAAACAGCCGCCTCTTGATTTGTTATTTCTGTTTGTGAAACTGGTGTGGAAACACATCCTCCTCCACTAAAAACTAAAATGAGACTAAACACAAGAAAAAACTTTTTCATAATACACATGAGGTACATTATAAATTATAGAATCATTTTAGCATGATCTATCCCCTTCGACTCGTTGAGGACTCCTCGCTCAGGGAATATGATGGGCGTCCCACAGCCCGTTTTTCTTACTGTAAAATTTGCATACTGTCCAAAACGTCTTTATAGATCTCAGAGTCCAACTCTGGATTAGCAGCTACGACATAGTAACGCGTATACCCTTCTTGACCCCGAAAGTCGGTCACGAGGTGACGTTGGTTACGCCAAGACGGTTGATCAGAAAAATCATCAATGTCTGGTTTCTTCTCAATATCATATTGACGTGCGATATAGTCTCCTACTCCCACCAATAGATCCTCTTGGGAATGAATCGTCACCGTGGACAACGTGAAAAAAGAGCTTGCGTCAAAATAGCGGATCAACAGTTGTGAGCGCTCACGGGCAGAACCTGTTCCCGAAACCTTATAGAGATTCAGCGCATCAAGAGAAGAAATATACTCAACATCCCAATCACTAGGGAGTAAAAAGGCGAGATCTCCCCAGCTTATTCGAGACAGACCTGTGTCCGTACGCGGTGGTTGTGGATACCAAAGTGTATAAGAACTGATGGTTGGATCGCTTGTTTCAAGAGCACCATATTTCACAAAAAAATCATGGGGATTGATCCAAGAAACCAGCTCATCCACGGTTGTCACGTAACCGCGTAATTGAACCTTCGTGCCTGGATAGACAGCAAAATGGAGATGTTGACGTTCACCATCTGTATCTTCTGATTCTGGTTCACCCAGATTTACCAAAAATTGCCCACGAGTCACTTTGTCTCCTACCACTAAACTAGAGGAATCAAGATCCACATGGCCATACAGTGTTTGAATCGATTCCCCATCGATCTCGTGTTGTAGCACAATCACCCCTCCATATCCCTCAACGGTTTGTTTATAGACAACGGTTCCATCGGCAACAGCGCGGACAGGTACAAGTTGGATTTCCCCAGGACTCAGATCCTCGGCAGGAACCTCTGCATCATCTGCTGTGTGATAACCTGTAAAACGATCCTGAAAATACTCTCCAAACCGTTTATAGATGGGTTGGTAGCCAACCACATTGTTATCCAACGGAAGAACAACTAAAGATTTTTTCTTTACTTCTTCGACATTCACAATCTCTATTGGTTCAATTTGGTCTTCTCCTTTTATTTGCCCTTGTTGAGAAGACACTTGGGAAGAACAACCAACTCCCATAAATAACAAAGCGATGAGAAGATAACGCATAGATTATTTCTTCAAAACTCTCTTTAAATATTGACCTGTATAACTTCCACTATGACGAGCAACATCTTCTGGAGTACCGGCAATCACCAGTTCTCCTCCTAAGTCTCCTCCCTCTGGTCCTAGGTCAATGAGCCAGTCGGCTGTTTTGATTACATCTAAGTTATGTTCGATCACCACGACTGTATTGCCTTTATCAACAAGTTCATGAAGGACTTCAAGTAATTTTTTTACATCTTCAAAATGTAAACCGGTTGTTGGTTCATCAAGTAAATAGAGGGTCTTGCCTGTCTGGCGTTTTGCAAGTTCCGTAGAAAGTTTTACACGCTGTGCTTCCCCCCCTGAGAGCGTTGGTGCGGGTTGTCCTAATTTCACATATCCAAGACCCACACGTTTGAGTGTTTCAAGACGGTCAGAAATCGCAGGAATTTCTTTAAAAAACTCGGCGGCTTGTTCTACTTCCATGTCCAGTACCTGAAAGATATTTTTCTCTTTGTAAGTAATCTCTAGTGTTTCTCGATCAAAACGTCGACCTTTACACACGTCACAGGTCACGTAGACCGTAGGTAAAAAGTGCATTTCAATGGAAATAAGGCCATGGCCTTCGCAGTTTTCACAACGACCCCCTGGGCGGTTAAAACTAAATCGTCCTTTTTTATATCCGCGGTAACGTGCCTCAGATGTTTGAGCAAAAATATCTCGAATAGGTTCCCAGGAACCTGTGTAGGTTGCTGGATTTGAACGGGAAGTGCGGCCGATAGCTCCTTGATCGATTAAAATAGCTTTGTCTAAATACTCGACTCCGAGCACCGCTTTATGTATCCCTGGAGTTTGTTTACCGCCATAGAGTTTCTGAGAAATCGTTTTATACATGGTCTCATACGCGAGAGTGGATTTTCCAGAACCTGAAACACCTGTGACACACACAAATCTTCTTAACGGAATCTCCACGTCTATATTTTTCAAATTATTTTGTGAAGCGCCTTTAATTTTGATGACATCTTTTCCAGGAGTACGACGCTCTGTTGGGATCTCAATTTTTTTATCTCCGCGCAAATAAGCAGCGGTTAACGAATTTTTATCTTTTAAAACCTCTGTTGTATCCCCGGAGGCAATAAGATAACCCCCATCCACTCCCGCCCCAGGTCCAATTTCAATCATGTAGTCTGAGGCAAGGATAGTGTCTTCGTCATGTTCCACCACTAACACGGTATTGCCCAAATCGCGAAGATCCTCAAGGGTTTCAATCAAGCGATCGTTGTCGCGCTGATGAAGTCCAATCGTGGGTTCATCTAACACGTATAAAGCTCCCACCAAACGAGAGCCGACCTGAGAGGCAAGACGAATACGCTGAGCCTCACCCCCAGAAAGGGTTCCAGCCATTCGGTTGAGTGTGAGGTAGTGAAGTCCCACGTCCAGCATGAACGTTAAACGATTCTCAATTTCTTTTAACACAGATCCGGCAATCTGCTGTTGCTTATCATCAAAAGAAAGATGTTTAAAATATTCCACAGACTCTGAAATAGACATCCTCGAAATTTCCACAATAGAAATCCCTTTTCTTTTATCTCCTTGTCCTGCGGGCAACCAAACAAAAAGCGCTTCCTCACGCAATCGGGCGCCAGAACATTTTCCACAGAGCTCTTGCGAATACAGTTCAGCTGTTCCCAAACCTGTACACTCAGGACAAGCACCGTAGGGAGAGTTAAAAGAGAAGAGCCGCGGTTCAATTTCTGGAAATGAAAACCCGTCTTTTGGACAGCTAAACTTTGAAGACAAAAGTTGTTCAGTGCCATCTGGATAGATAATATTCACAACATCTTCTCCACGATCTACACCAATTTCAAGAGCGTCTGCTAAACGCTGACGAGTGTCTTTTTCGTTTGTCTTGAATGCAGAAACAGGAATGGTATCTACGACAATTTCAATCGTATGCTGTTTATAACGAGCCAGTTTAATGGGTTGATCTAAACGATGTTCTTCTCCATCAATCCGTACCCGAACAAATCCTGAATTATAAAGATCATACAAGAGCTGATAATACTCACCCTTACGCCCCTTCACGACCGGGGCTAATATTTTTATAGAACCTGTTTTTTGTTTCAGCTTATTGCCTGAGCCTGTCGAAGGCTCATCGATCATTACATCTGTAATCGAAATTTTGTTTATAATCAAATCTACCATCTCTTCATTGGTGAGTTTTTGAATCTTCTCTCCGCACTTCACACAATAGGGTTGTCCTACACGGGCAAACAAGACACGTAAGTAATCGTAAATCTCAGTGATGGTTGCCACGGTTGAACGCGGATTACTTCCATGCGCTTTTTGATCAATAGAAATCGCCGGAGATAATCCTTCGATTTCATCGACATCTGGTTTTTCCATTTGCCCCAAAAACTGACGAGCATAGGCAGATAAACTTTCGACATAGCGACGCTGACCCTCTGCAAAAATGGTATCAAAGGCGAGACTTGATTTTCCAGAACCTGAAACACCTGTAATGCAGATCAATTTATTACGAGGAATCTCAAGAGAAATATTCTTGAGATTATGTTCACGAGCTCCTTTAATTTTAATTTTATCTTGCATACATCACTTTTTCTTCTTTTTTTTCTTTGAATTTAATTCTTTCGATAATAAGACGATTTCATCTCTTAAAATGGCTGCTGTTTCAAAATCAAGCTTCTTGGCTGCCTCCTTCATCTCATACTCTTTCTCTTTCAAGACATCCTCAATTTCATGTGTCTCAGCCGTCATCTCAAGCTTCAAAATTCCTTCAATCGAATGTTCCTCCTCACCGCTCAACATGGCTCGAATATCTTTAATCTCCTTTTGAATAGATTTTGGAGTAATGCCATGTTCTTTATTATAAGCAAGCTGAATCTTGCGACGACGATCTGTCTCTTTCAATGCGCGATCCAAGGATCCTGTGAGTTGATCAGCATATACGATCACTTCTCCTTTTACGTTCCGAGCGGCTCGTCCGATCGTCTGAATAATGGCTGTTTCAGAACGTAGAAATCCTTCCTTATCTGCATCAAGAATCGCAACCAATGTCACCTCTGGAAGATCCAGTCCTTCGCGCAGAAGATTCACTCCAACCACGACGTCATACGTTCCTTTTCGCAAGTCAGACAAAATCGTAATGCGATCAAGCGTTTGAACGTCTGAATGAAGGTACTGAACCTTGATTCTTTTTTGGAGTAAAAATTCTGTAAGATCTTCTGACATCTTTTTTGTAAGCGTTGTGACAAGCACGCGCTGTTTTTCAGCAACCCGCTTTTGAATCTCAGAGATTAAATCTTCTACCTGTCCTGGATAGTCTCCTTTTTCTGTGACGGGACGAATGGAAACTTCAGGATCAACAAGCCCTGTTGGACGAATAATCTGTTCCACAACTCTTGACGACATTTTGGTCTCATACTTTCCTGGAGTCGCGCTGACAAAAATCGTTTGTCCGATCCGTTCTTCAAACTCATGAAACTGCAACGGACGATTATCTTTGGCGCTAGGAAGTCGAAACCCGTGTTCAATCAGTGTTTCTTTACGAGCTTTATCCCCGTTGTACATCCCTCCAATTTGAGGCACGCTTACGTGAGACTCGTCAATAATGGTTAAAAAATCTTTTGGAAAATAATCGATCAGTGTATACGGTGGCTGTCCTGGGGATCGGCCGTCAAAATGACGAGAATAGTTTTCAATTCCGCTGCAATAACCGATTTGTTCCATCATCTCTAAATCATATCGTGTTCGGCGCGACAAACGCTCGGCTTCCAATACTTTTCCCTCTTTATCAAACTGATCCAGCCGCAATGCTAATTCTTCCCGAATCTCGCGCACAGCATCTTTCTGGCGAGGCTGAGACACGACATAATGTTTCGCAGGAAAAATCCACACATCATGCAGTCGATCAATAAATTTACGAGTAATGGAATTGAGTGATTGAATATCGATGATTCGTTCATTTTCAAACAAAAGACGATACACGATCTCTTCGTTCATTGGCATGATTTCTATAACATCCCCACGTGCTCGTACATGTCCGCGCGTGAGATCGGCGGACGTTCGTTCAAATTGCATCTCTGTGAGTTTGCGAAGAAGATCGTTTCGCTCGACCATGTTCCCCTTTTCCACATGTAAAACCGTCTGTTTATATTCCTCAGGACTTCCAAGAGCGTAAATACAGGAAACGCTCGCCACAATAATAACGTCCTTGCGAGACAAGATCGCTTGTGTGGCAGAATGGCGCAGACGATCAATTTCTTCATTAATCTGAGATTCTTTCTCGATATACGTGTCTGTACGAGGCATGTAAGCCTCTGGTTGGTAATAGTCGTAGTAACTCACAAAATACTCCACGGCATTTTCAGGAAAAAACTCGCGAAATTCATTACACAACTGTGCCGCAAGCGTTTTGTTATGAGCAATAACCAACGTTGGTTTTTGAGTACGAGCAATCACGTTGGCTATCGTAAACGTCTTTCCAGAACCTGTTACACCTAAAAGTGTCTGAAGCTGTTCGCCAGCATTAATAGCGCGAACCAACGACTCGATCGCCTTTGGTTGATCGCCCGCAGGCTGATAATCAGAATGAAGTTGAAAATCCATAATAAAGACAGAATATCCCCCTAAAGCACAAGCTCTAGGGGGTGGAATCTCCTTTAAGATACCATTGTGTTACGAAAACGCAATATAAAACAAAAAAATCGGCTCAGGGAAACCCTAAACCGATTCGTTACACACTACCGATTCCAAAGAGGTTTTGGATCAGCTGACTTGTTCTCCACCGTCTGTTCAGGAGTATTGTTTAACTTTTTCTCCAGTACCAAACGGATTTCATGTAGTTCACCACGGACAATGAGAAGTCCACTAAAAAGAAAAACCCCAACGCCTAAAATGGTGAAACTCATATCTTTGTCTAAAAAACCAATGAGCAGAACCATTGTTCCAAGGAAAATGAACATGATCACTTTCTCCTATTTCCCGTAACCTTGCTGGGCACGGATTTGGGTTGAAGACACGTCGTTCCTGCAACTCACGTCCAGGAACAGATTTGCAAAACGAGGCGGAATAGGGAGATCGTCTCGAGTGAGGAATTTTCCATCCACCTCTCGACTCACGACATAGAATTGTGTCTTGAGTTCGGAGAGTCGCTCGAGAGTTCGACGAACCCCCTTTGCTCCATCCGGATAATACTTCTCGTTGAGCATGTTGATAACGGCATCGACGCCGATCAACATCGGTACACCCGGAAACAGTTCAGCTTTCTCAACATACAGACCTGCTGCGCGTGTGACCAGAACGTTCCACCGATAACGGAACTGACTGACCCTGCGCAGAATCTCCTCGTTTCCGATAAACCCCTTCTGTGGGTGCGTAGCGGAAATTTCGAAGACCACTCTTTTCCCTGTCTGACGCTCCAACATCTGAGCCATTTCTTCATGACCATAATGCAGTGGATCAAACGAACCAGGAAAACGAATCCATAAGTGAGGATCTAGATAAAAGTCATCCGTTTGGACATCCACCACTTCACCGGCCGAACACAACATCTTATCGACCGGGTCAGCCTGATAAGCATCAGGTAGCTTTACTTCCGTGTCGTACAAAACGAACTCACCTTCTCGTTTACTAGATAAAAGATAAGCGTAGGAAGAGAGAAGACTCAAATCGGAGAGAGGGATCTGATCCAGACCAGCGATCTGAAGGATCTGGTTCAATGCAAGCAGGTCAGCACACTTGCCCTCTTCCAGCCTATAGGAGGCACGAAATTCCTCCTCACTGACAGTATCCTTCATAGGACCGTATACAGATTTTTTGAACATCACCGTAAAGACGTACATCTTCTCCTTGGTGGCGGCAGCAATATGAACACGATCATCTCCGCGACGATCGCGATCCGTACTGACCGCACCAGTGATCCCAATCCCGATAATTGGATAAGTGAAGAACTTTCTTTTATGAGCCAGACGCGTTGCCTTTTCACGAGCAGCAGCAGCAAGCTCCAGAGCATGAAACTGTGAACAATAGCTCCCAGAAGTATGACCGAGGACCTCGTCCTGCGACTCTCGAGAATAAAGAAAATCGAAGTCAAGGATCGTCTTGGAAGCTCCAGGCACATTCCACAACCACTGACACAATCCACCAGTGACACCGGTCTGATAAACGCAGAGCAGGTGTGGGGCATTATGGAGAGCTTGAACTGCCTGACTGATCAACTGATCTGAAGGAAAAACCATCCTTATCTCCTTTTTTCTAGATTTCAAATACCGAATCTTATCGCAAACCGAAAGTTTACGAACCGCCTATCATACACGAAAATAGCCCATTGTCAATCAAAAACCCACCCTCAAACGTATTGAAAGGGTGGGTCGTATGTTCTCTCAGACATGAATCGCTGTGGCAAGGATGAACAGCGATCTTTGTACTTCCCTGCATTCTTCAGAATATCCTACCTGCCAAATCTCGATCCCAAGCTCCTTACGGACAGATTCCAGATTCGGAGGAAACAGCCAGACGAGCAGACCTAGAGAACCAAGCTTTCTTGGAATGATTCCCATACGATCCATTAATAGATCCCTTGCAATGGGATCCTGAAACTCTTCAGGGACAAAATTAAAAAACTCGCTTCTAATCTCCTTTCCCTTGAAAGGTTGCTGGAGCAAGGATGGCACGGCGATAACATCGCCACTTTCCACATCAATCTGAATATCCCAGTCCAATGACACGCCAACGCAACGAGATGGCCGACTTCCGTTACAGATCACGAACCCCAGGTTTTCCCGAGGAATAAAAACGTATTCATACCCAGGCCAATTGTCACCGAAATCATGGAATTCGATATCTTGCTTGGGAAACGGCATGTACGTCGGTAAACTCTCTAACACAATCCGATCATATGCTTCCCTTGCCAGTGGCGACAAATCTTTTCTGCAAATCATCTTTATCTCCCTCTTTTGGTTTTGCGAATATCACAACCCGACCGTACTGGATATCACAATTCCATCTCCTTTCAAAGGAACGACCCAAAAATCAAAAGAAAACAAAAAATCCAATTTTGGGAACTAAAAAATCTACTATAAAATAAGCATTCTGTCAATGTATTTGTATGTATTTAAACAAAAAAACAAAAACCCCTCATTTGAGGTTGTCCTAAAACTCGATGAGATCAACTTGAACGAGCTGCCCGCCCGACCGTCGAACGTTCGTTCGGGCGGGTCGAGCTCCGAGAACCCTATTCAAAATAGGGAGAGTGCGGTCGACGGGCGCCTATGAAAGTTGAGATTGCGAGTTTTGGGACAGCCTCCATTTGGAGGGGTTTTCACTATTCTACAGCCGGAACATCGGATGGATGATCTGTATGAAGTTTCTTTTTCACGATCTGAACGACTTTTTTCACATCCATAATCTCTTGGGCACCGGATTCCATATCGCGAATAATGATCGTTCCATCAAGCACTTCTTTTTGACCTAAGATAAGAGTTAATTGAACACCAAGTTTATTTGCCGCTTCAAGCTGTCCCTTCAATGCGCTTTTTCCAAATGCTTCAACAACAGGGACACCCGCTCGTCGAAACTCTTCAAACAGCTTCAAACCAACTCGACGAGCTGCGTCTCCAAGTTGAGCAAAAAAGACTGAAGGTTTTGAACGCTCAGGAGGATTAACCCCTTTGGCGTCCAAGGCCCGAACAATACGTTCTAATCCCAAGGCAAATCCGCATCCAGGCGTGGGTCGACCACCTAACAGTTGGATTAACCCATCGTAGCGTCCTCCACCGCCAAGAGCGCTTTGTGATTTGTCTCCTTCATCTTGAACTAAAACGAATTCGAACACGGTATGAGTATAATAATCGAGTCCGCGAACCAAATGAGGATTAAGGACATAAGGAATTTCCACTTCCTCAAGAAACTCTAACACTTTCATGAAATGCTCTTTAGACTTATCATCCAACCAATCAAGAATTTGTGGAGCTTCTTGAAGCAACTCAAGAGTCGCTTCTTCTTTGCTATCAAGAATTCGCAATGGATTCTTTTGTAGACGACGCTTGTCATCCTCAGACAACTTATTGCGGTGTGGACGGAAATAGGAGCTTAATTCTGCCAAATAAGCTTGTCGACACTCTGGAGTACCAATTGAGTTGATTTCCACTTTGATATCCAATCCAAGTTCACGAAAAATTTGTGCTCCCAGCACAATCAGCTGTGCATCGACAATCGGTTCATCGACTCCAAAACTTTCAAAACCAGCTTGATAGAACTGTCGATAACGACCGGCTTGAGGACGATCATGTCTAAACATTGGTCCCACATACCACATCTTCACAGGTTGTGGACGGTCTAACATCCCATGACTGATATACGCACGCGCCGCAGAAGCCGTTGCTTCAGGTCGCAAAGCAACAGAACGGTTTGAGGGGTCTGTAAACACATACATTTCTTTCTCAACAATATCAGTCGCTTTTCCAACAGTTTTTTGGAATAAATCAGAACGTTCTAAAATAGGAAGGTCAATACGGTCAAAGCTGTATGACTCGGCAATAGAGCGAACCGTATCACGTACTAAATTCCATCTACCTTGTTCTTCAGGCAAAATATCTCGAAATCCACGCAAAAGTTCAAAGGTTTTAGAAGATTTTCCTCCTCCTTCTTCCTCTTCTTTTTCTTTTTCCTTTTCTTTCTTTTCTACAACCTTTTCTACCACAGGTTTAATGATTTTCTTTGGTGGAACAGGTTTTTCTTTTTTAAGTGGCATAGGGTTTGATATGTTTAAATCAGATTAAGGAGATCTCTAAAGGTTATAATCAGGAATTTCAAAAGTCCCCATTCGAGAAAAAGGCAGACCTCTGACCCAGACGCGTCCGATCAGATCTTTACGAGTTATAGGTCCAAAACTTCGAGAATCTAAAGAGGCATCTCGATTGTCTCCAAAGACAAAAAATTCATTCTCCCCTAACGTTACTCGTTCTTTTCCATTAGTCTGCTCATCCCCTAAATAATCTTCTTCAAGAGTTAAACCATTGGGATGTTCAGTATTATAAATAATGATATTACCTCCTGTGACTTCTACTGTCTCTCCTGGTAAACCGATCACTCTTTTAATGAAAAATTGACTTGGGTCACGTGGGTAGTGAAAAACCACAATTTCTCCACGAATGGGTTCACGAAATCGATAACTCAATTCATCAATAATAAGATATTCATGATCGTAAAAATTCGGTTCCATCGAAGCGCCTTTGACATAAAAAGGTTGAATCAAGAAGTAGCGAATCGGAATGATAATAGCACTGGAGAGAAGGACGATCTGAATGACCTCAACAAAGAAAGATGCAACTGCTCCACCAATAGGACCAAAACGCTGGTAAAGTCTATCTTCAAAAGCAGAAAACCGATTTTGCATAATTTATAGTAATAAAATCCTTTTTAGCCTATCAAAGAATCTGGTTTTTATCAATGTGTAGGACCCACATAAAAACACCGAAACGTTCGTTTCGGTGTTTTTATGTGGTGGGCGTGAGAGGGCTCGAACCTCTGACCTCTGTCGTGTGAGGACAGCGCTCTAACCAGCTGAGCTACACGCCCTTAACTAACGAGCAAAAAATATCATGAAAAAATTTAGATTTCAAGTATATCAATGAAACACAAGTATCCTTGAACCAATAAGGTATTCTCGCTACAATGATAGCCGAGGAGTTATGGAAAAATCGCAAATTGATTTCTTAAAAGAAAAACACCATCTGCGTGCGTCAAGACGATCGCCGATTCTTTTTTTTGGACGAATACTTGCGATTATTGTCGCTATTGCGACAACGACCGGACTGGTCTTTTCGTACCAAGTAGACTCGACATCGGATAGCACAGGAAATTTTCCGAATATCTCCTTTATTTCTACACTCAAACATTTTGTTTCCTCTGATGAACGCAAGCTTCAGGGAGAAAAAAATGATCGAGTAAATCTTCTCCTGATGGGAATTGGAGGAGAAGGACATGACGGACCGCAGTTGAGTGATACGATTATCTTTAGCAGCTACCGTCCATCGGATGGATCCTTAGCTATGATGTCGCTTCCACGAGATATGACAGTTCCCATTCCTGGTTATGGATATCGAAAAGTAAATCACGCAAACGCCTATGGAGAGATGAACGAACCCGGAGCAGGACCCACGCTTGCGTCTCAAGTCATTGGGGATGTGTTAGATGAGGAAATCAACTATTATGTTCGAGTAGATTTTGACGGTTTTGCAGAATTTATTGATGCTATTGGTGGTGTTGATGTCTATGTAGATCAAAGTTTCAGTGACTACAATTACCCAACGACAGGAAAAGAATATGATACATGTGGATTTGTTGAACCTGCACAAATCATACAAGTGGAGACAACTTTTACTCCTGATCCTTCTACAGAAACAGTCATTGAACAAACACCAGAATTACCAATATCGTTTGAAGAAACAACAACACAAAAACCATCCCAACGAACAGAAGGAGTCGCGGAACAAACAACACCTGTGCTAGGTCCAGATTATTCTTGTCGTTATGAAATACTTTCCTTTCAAGAAGGTTGGACGCACTTGGATGGAACAACCGCACTAAAATTTGCCAGATCACGTCACGGAAATAACGGAGAAGGATCTGACTTCGCCCGTTCAAAACGCCAACAAAAAATAATCCTTGCGGCAAAAGATAAAATTCTTTCCGCTTCCACTCTTTTGAATCCTTCACGGATTACGAAAATGATGGAAACACTCAAAGCCAATGTAGCAACCAATTTAGATGTGTGGGAGATTTTACGTTTAGCCAAAGAACTTAAAGACATGAGTAGTTCAGAAATCATCCACCACGTGATTGATGCTTCTGAATCCTCCCCTCTTTATGCAACGGTCGTAAACGGAGCTTACGTTTTAATTCCAAAAAATGACGACTGGTCTGAGCTACAAAATATTACGGAAAACATCTTTACTCCAGACGAAGATCTCACAAAATCTTTTGCCAAAGTCGCTGAAGAAAAACCTAGATTTGTTCGTGTAGAAATTCAAAATGGAACAAACATTTCAGGTCTCGCGTTTAAAACATCCCAATTATTAGATGGTCAAGGATTTGAGGTGGTAAAAGTTGGTAATGCTGAAAGTCGTGGATATAAACACACGGTTATTTATGATCTTACCAATGGTCAGCATACACAAGAGTTAAAGGCTTTGCGTGATTATTTACAGGCTGACGTCACACTTTCTGCCACAGGATGGATGATTAGCGGAGATATTGTGCCAAAAGAACTGACATTCTCTAGTAACGATTACGAAAATCTTCCCACACAAAATGATCTTGATTTTCTCATTATTCTTGGAGAAAACGCTTCATCCCTTGCTAAAAACTGAAAAATCCTCTAGAGATCTCTAAACATCATCAAGTTTTAGAGATCTGTTTAAATCGAATTTAAATCTGATTTAAATTTTTACTTGTTTCCTAAATCCATCTAGAATAGTTACATGAACTCTCTTCAACCACCCGTTGTTGCTCTCGTCGGTCGGACCAACGTAGGAAAATCAACTCTTTTTAATCGACTTCTTGAAACACAAAAAGCGCTTGTTTCTCATGTTGCAGGAACCACTCGTGACCGTAACGAGGGAGATTGTCTTTGGAGAGGACGTGTCATCCGATTGATAGACACAGGTGGAATGGACGTTAATCTTAAAGATGAAATGGAAAAACAAATCCTCAAACAATCTGAGGCTGCTGTCGCGAGGGCCGAGCTATTGCTTTTTGTCGTAGATTCAAAGTCAGGAGCCATGCCACAAGAAAAAACGTTTGCAACATATTTGAAAAAAACAGGAAAACCCGTAATTGTCGTTGCAAATAAAGCAGAAAAACTTTCTGAACGATTAAGTGTTACCGAGGCAGAGTGGCGATTTGCAGGATTGTCTGAACCTCTCCCGATCTCTGCAATTCGTGGAACAGGTGTAGGGGATCTCTTGGATGTTATTTACGAAAAATTAGAAGAAATAGGAAAACCAGCCACCGATCCCGTTGAAACAGAAGGAATCAAGATAGCCGTCATTGGAAAACCAAACGTAGGGAAATCAACTCTCCTTAATGCTATTTTAGGCGAGGAACGTTTCATCACCAGTCCTATTGCCCACACAACCCGTGAACCAAATGACATGCTGATCAGCGTGGGAGATAAACGTTATATTTTCATTGATACCGCTGGAATGCGTAAGCAAGGCAAAGTAAGAAAATCCGGAGGATTAGAAGCTGCCGCTGTACAAAGAAATGAATACGCGATCAAATTTGCCGATGTGACTATTTTAGTCATAGATATCAGCGAACCTATCGGCACGCAAGAAAAAACGCTTGCAGGACTTCTGAAACAGTCAGGTTCAGCCGTCATTATCGTGGCAAACAAGTGGGATTTAATTGAAGAGAAAACAACCACGACCATCAATCGTTTTAGAGAATATATTGCCACTTCCATTCCTTTCTTAAACTGGGCACCTGTTCTGTTTCTTTCTGCACTCACAAAACAGCGTGTTACTACTCTTTTTAAAGAGATCGATCGTGTGGCAGAAAATCGTTCTATCACCATTTCTAATCAAGAGTTAGCAGGATTCTTGGTACAAGCACAAACAAAACACAAACCAATGAAAGGAAAAGGAACGACCGTTCCAAAACTCTTAGGATTTAAACAAACAAAATCAAAGCCGCCAACCTTTGATCTTATTATGAAAGCAAAACGGACAGACGCTTTGAGCGTTGCCTACATGCGATTTTTAGAAAATAGACTTCGCGAAAATTTTAACCTTGTTGGTACTCCGTTAAAAATTCACATTCGTATTGCCAAATCTGTTTCAAAATAGTCTCTCATTTATGAAGGTCGTCATCGGATTAGGAAACCCTGGAAAAGAATACGAACGCACACGTCATAACGTAGGTTTTCTGATTTTAGATGCATTAGCTCTTCACCACCGCGCGACCTTTACAACGAAACGTTCTCTTGAAGCAGAAATAGCTGAGGTCATCACAGACGGACAAAAACGTCTTTTGTTAGTAAAACCTCAGACGTTTATGAATGCAAGTGGTCGAACATTTTCTCAAATCTGTTCTAAATACCCTGTCTTACCTGAAGATTTTCTCATTGTATACGATGATGCAGATCTTCCATTTGGAAATCTGCGACTCAAACATGGTGGTGGAAGTGCTGGACATCGAGGAATGGAATCTATTTTGACAAATGTCCCAAGAGGAACAACGATGACTCGTTTGCGTGTAGGAATTGGACGACCTCCTTATTCAGATATGCCACTGGATGAATTTGTTCTTGGTCGGTGGACCAAACAAGAAGAAACAACTCTACGAGAACTCACACCAAAAACGATTGAACTTATTGAAAAGACTCTGTTACAAAAAATCGTATGAACAAAGACGATCGAATGTATTGGGTCGCTCTGACTATGTTTCGTCCTTTTGGAGCTGTGCGTCTAGCAAAACTCATGCACCGATTTCCAACCATGGAGCAAGCGTTTCACGCCAGCACAAACCAACTACAAGAAGCAGGGATAGAGCCAGAATTAGCAAACCGTTTTATTCAAGAACGTACACATATTGACCCAGAAACATTGTTTCAACAGCTAATAAATCATGATGTACAGGTGATAACCCTCAAAGAAGAACGCTACCCACCATTGCTTAAAGAGATTTATGATCCCCCAGCGGTTCTCTTCATTCGAGGATCTCTTCCAGATCCTGGGAAAAAATATTTAGCCGTTGTAGGTTCACGAAAAGCCAGTACCTATGGACAACGGGTAACAGAAGATCTTATCACCCCGATCGCGCGTGCCGGAGTAGTGATTGTCAGTGGACTTGCCTACGG
Organism: Candidatus Uhrbacteria bacterium GW2011_GWF2_39_13; assembly: GCA_000993535.1. Taxonomy (GTDB): domain Bacteria; phylum Patescibacteriota; class Patescibacteriia; order UBA9934; family GWF2-40-263; genus UBA12478. The sequence continues at coordinate 29,843 of LBWG01000001.1, forward strand.
GATCGATGCAAGCGCCCATGACGCAACCCTTCGCGCACAAGGCTGTACCGTTGCTGTTCTGGGTTCTGGAGTTGATCAAGACAGTATTTATCCTTCACGTCATAGAGCTCTTGCATCTGGTATTGTGTCCTCTGGAGGAGCCTTGATATCAGAATTTCCTCCTGGAACTCCTCCTCTCAAACAACACTTCCCTATTCGCAATCGTGTCATTGCCGGTTTGTGTCACGGCACACTCGTCATAGAAGCCACACTCAAATCAGGATCTTTGATCACAGCACGAAGCGCTCTGGAAAGTAACCGTGAGGTCTATGCTGTTCCTGGACCCATCTATTCACCTCTTTCTGAGGGTCCAAATAATCTCATAAAGACAGGAGCTATTCCTGTAACGTGTCCTGAAGATATTTTCGGAATACAAAATGTCTCAACACCGCTAAAACCTCTCTACCAGCCAACAAACGAAAAAGAAGCGGCTGTGTTTTCACATCTGTCCTCTCAACCCATCCATCTGGATGAACTTGTGCGATCAACAGTTCTTCCCACACAAACCGTTATCAGTACGATTACACTCCTGGAAATAAAAGGGGTTGTACGTCATGAAGGCGGGTATTTTTATACACGAATAAGTTGACAGTACTCCACAAACCATCTACTAATTGAAAGACCTTATCGGAAAAAATCATTTAAAAAAGATTACATGTCAAATCTTCTTATTGTCGAATCTCCGACAAAAGCGAAAACCATTTCAAAATATTTAGGAAAGGATTACAAAGTCCTTTCTTCATTTGGTCATATTCGAGACCTGCCAAAAAGCAAATTAGGTGTAGATGTGGAACATGGTTTTGAACCAACCTATCTTATTCCAACAAAAAGCAAGAAAGCAGTCGCTGAACTAAAAAAAGCGGCAAAAGAAGCTGAGATGGTCTACCTAGCAACCGACGAAGACCGCGAAGGAGAAGCCATCGCTTGGCATGTGGCACAGGCTCTGAATCTTGACTCAAAAAAATACAAACGTGTGACGTTTCACGAAATCACACGAGAAGCCATCGAAGAAGCTGTGAAACATCCAAGAGACATTGATGAGCATCTGGTGGACGCACAGCAGGCCAGGCGCATCCTTGATCGGCTTGTGGGGTACGAACTCTCTCCTTTTTTGTGGCAAAAAATCCGTTATGGTCTTTCTGCTGGACGGGTTCAGTCTGTAGCTATGCGTCTGATTGTCGAACGAGAACGAGAACGCCGAGCTTTTATCATCGAGGAATACTGGACCATTGATGGAGAATTTCAAAAAGATTCTATTGCGTTTCCCGCCAAGCTCATCAGTCTAGATGGAAATAAAATTGAGAAAATGGATCTGAAAATAAAAGAACAAGCAGAAGGTATTGTAAAACAGCTCGCAGGGGCTCAAGCACGGGTGATTTCTGTAGAAAAAAAATTAACCAAGAAAGCTCCTCCAACTCCGTATACCACTTCCACACTGCAAATTGATGCAAACACAAAACTGGGATTTAGCGCAAAACAAACCATGCGCCTTGCGCAAGAACTGTACGAAACCGGTCGCATCACCTACATGCGTACCGACTCTCTAAACTTGGCAGAAAAATTTTTAGAAGAGACTCAACAATATATTCGCTCTGCCTTTGGAGAAAAATACGTTGAGGGATCAAAGCGCTATAAAACAAAAAAGAAAGGTGCTCAAGAAGCCCACGAAGCGATCCGTCCAACAGACGTAACTCTTGCTCCTTCAAACATAAAAACGGAACTCGAGTCGCGTGTATGGAAGCTTTATAACCTCATCTGGAATCGAACGGTTGCCTCACAGCTTCCTTCGGCACAAGTAAATAGGACAAGCGTAGACATCATGGTGAGTACGTCTGTATTTCGAGCAAGCGGATCCTCTGTGGCTTTTGATGGATTCATGAAAGTGTATCAATCGACCAAAGAAAAACTCTTGCCTGATCTTGTAGAGGCAGAGCTTGTAGAGACAAAGGCGATTACCTGTGAACAACACTTTACCGAACCACCTGCCCGTTATTCAGACGCGAGTCTGGTCAAAGCGCTTGAGGAATTTGGAATCGGCCGTCCTTCCACCTATGCCCCAACCATCAGTACGATTATTGATCGAGGATATGTGGAACGCGATGACCACAAAAAACTTGCGCCTACGGATATCGCGTTGATCGTAAACGATGTTCTCGTGGAACATTTCCGACAAATCGTCGACTACGAATTCACCGCTATCATGGAAAATACCTTGGATGAAGTTGCAGAAGGAAAAGTAGACTGGGTTCCTACCTTAGAGGCGTTCTACGGACCTTTCCACAAAAACCTCCAAGAAAAATCCAAGCTTCTCAATCGCGAAGACATCATGCCTGATCGTATTCTGGGAATAGATCCTGAAACAAAACTGCCTATCAGTGTAAAAACCGGACGGTTTGGAGGATTTGTCCAGGTGGGCGAATATACAAAAGAAGACAAGGAGGAGGGTAAACCAAAACCAAAAAGCGCCTCGCTTCTCAAAGGCATGAATATCGAATCTCTTACCCTTGCTCAAGCGCTTGAGTGCCTGTCGCTTCCTCGGGAGGTTGGAGTGACAGAAGAAGGAGAAAAGATCATGGCTGCTCTTGGACGGTTTGGTCCTTATCTTAAAGCAGGCGACGTGAGCGCAAGCCTTAAAGAGCCCTATGATCCTATCAATGTAGATGAAGCAACGGCACGGATGATTTTGAAAGAATCTGCGGAGCTGAAGAAAAAAATGGTGACTCCTATTGCTGAGTTTGGCAAAGATCCTGCCAGCGACGGAGAGATCCTTCTCAAGCACGGGCGATTTGGTCCCTATCTCACCGATGGAATCACAAACGCTTCCCTTGGCCGCAAGCTCGCCCCAGAATTGATGACTCGAGAACTCGCGATCGAGATGCTCACAAAAAAACGGGGACAAAAACCCAGATATAAAAAACCAGAACCAAAAAAGAAACAAAAATAAAAAATCACCGGTTTAAAACCGGTGATTTTTTATGCTTCTGCTTTATCCAAATCGTCTATCTCATCAAGAAGGACTTTTGCTGTCTCAGATCCGAAAGCCTTTCTCAATTTTATTTCTCGTTTCTTTTTCTTCGCAACAGCATCAACCTTGATCTCATACTTCTTCTCATCAGCGCGCAATTCAGTCAGAACTTTTTCAGCGAGTTTTTTGCGTTCTTCTCTCTTTTTGCTAATAATTTCGAATAATGATTTATCCAATCCTAACCACTTTCCCGTCTTATCCAATAAAGCCCCCATCTTTTTTGCCAAAGGAAAATGCTTACTAAGGAGACGATCGCCGAGCGAATCCATTTTTCTCGCTAGCCAATCAACACCTGGAAGCACCATTCTCCCTGCCACATAAGCTGCAGCGCGCCCTGTATTATATCCAAGAAAAACTAAAGCAAATCCAGAACCCTTTGCACCTTTTGAAAGCAAACTCTCAGAAGAAGGTTTCGCTAATTCTTTTAAGGGAACAGCTTTCCCATCTGGAGCTTCATCCAAATCCACCGTTCGAATAGATTTAGCTTCAGGCGCCTCAGTAGAAGTTGGAAGCTGTTCTGGAGGTTTCTGGGTTTCAATATGTGCTGCTGTTTCAACAACAGCAGGTTTGGCTTCGGGTGTTGTCCGCGTATCCGACACTGATACCGGAGCAGCGACAACATCCGGAGGTTTAACTTCCCCCCTATTACGACCCGAATGTGGAGCTTCCGCGTTAACGCTTTGTCTTTTAGGTATACTGAATCTTAATTTTCCTGGATTTGTTTCGTGTTCAGACATAAAAAATAAACTCATGATAATTATCTTAAGAATATCACAAAAACTTTACAGTACATAGAAACACCCTGTATCGTAACAACATGATGAGTGAACTTTTTCGCACCTATAACGAGCTTGAACAACTCGTCTTAAAAACCTATAAATCGCCGGACATTGAAACACTCCGGCGTGCGTATGATGTTGCTCAACATGCACACGCAGGAGAAGTACGTCTTACAGGACATCCAGTCATCAGCCATCCTGTCTGTGTCGCCTATCGACTGGCTCAAATGGGTCTACATCTTAATGTGGTGATTGCAGGAATCCTTCACGACGTGATCGAGGATTCTGAAATGACAATGAAATCATTACAAGAACAGTTTGGTATGGACGTCGCCACGCTCGTTGAAAGCGTTACAAAACTCAAACACAGCATCAACTATCGAGGAGAGGAACGCTATGCCGAAAACATGCGCAAAATGTTTTTAGCGATGGCAAGTGACGTGCGTGTTGTTTTTATGAAATTTGCAGACCGTCTGCATAATCTTGAAACGCTGTATGGTCAACCAAAACATAAACAAGAACGTATCGCTCGAGAATCCTTAGAAATTTATGCGCCGATTGCAGGACGTTTAGGAATGAGTGAGATCAAAGGTGAGTTAGAAGACGGATCTTTCGCCTATCTTTCACCAAAGGAATATGAACGCATAAAAAATATCATGGACATCAAAGTTCGTGAAAAAGGAGCGTACGTCAGTCGTATTATTGATCAAATCGAAAAACTGTTGAACAAAACCTCCATGGAGGATTTTCAAGTTCATGGTCGCGTCAAACGTCTTTTCAGTCTTTATACAAAATTGAATAAATATCAGGGAGATCTTAGTAAAATTTACGACCTCATCGCCGTACGTATTATTGTCAGCGACGTAGAAGAATGTTATATGACGCTGGGTTTGCTGCATCAACATTGGCGTCCTCTTCCTGGACGAATCAAAGATTATATTGCTCAACCAAAACCTAATGGATATCAATCTCTTCACACAACTGTATTTACAGAAAACGGAGAAATCGTGGAATTCCAAATTAGAACCCTAGAAATGCACGAATTGGCTGAATACGGTGTGGCAGCCCACTGGCGCTACAAAGAAGGAACGCACAAACCCATACGCAATACCCAGTGGATGGAAGAGCTCGCACAAATTCAAAAAGAACTTCAAAACAAAAAAAATTTCATGGAACAATTAGAGATCATGAAAATCGATGTCTTCAAAGATCGAATTTTCGTCTTTACTCCCCAAGGCGACGTGATCGATCTGCCGGAAGGTGCAACACCGATTGACTTTGCTTATGCCATACACACAGAAGTAGGAAACAAATGTACAGCTGTACGTATCAATGAAGTCATGCGCAACATCGATACGACCCTCTTTTCAGGAGATATTGTAGAAATCATTACAGACAAAAATCGAAGAGGACCAAATCCCGATTGGATGAAATTCGCCAAAACTCGTCACGCAAGAACCAAAATCAAAGACGCAACCCATCACACGGTCAAAGGCTGGTTTGCCGAAGTATTGAAAGGAAGAGAAAAAGCCAAAAAATAATTCTCAAACAAAAACAGGATCGTATGATCCTGTTTTTTAAAATCCTGATAATCGGTCGAGTAAATCAAGGAGTTCATCGCGAGAATAAAAAGAGAGAGAGATGGAACCTTTGCCTGAGGATTCTTTGATATCAATTTTTGTTCCAAATATTTCTCGTAGGCGTTTTTCATGAGCAAGAATGTTTGGATCTTTTTTAGAAATCTTACGAACAGACGATCGCGGCGAACTGGATATACGCGCTTCCGCTTCACGAACAGTCACTCCCCCATTTAACATTTGTTCAAATAATATCTGCCGTTTTTGTTCATCATCTTCTGCTAACAGAGTTCGTGCATGAGATTTATAAATTTTCCCTTCTTTAAGAGCAATGAGTATTGGTTCCGGAAGTTCTAACAGACGCACAATGTTTGCGATGTTCGAACGGCTTTTGCCAACACGCTTTCCTACTTCTTCTTGAGTCAAATTAAATTCATCCAACAAGGCTTTATATGCAATCGCTTCTTCCACAGGACTTAAATCCTGACGTTGGATATTTTCAATCAATGCTAATTCAAGTTTTTGTTGTTCGTCTGCCTCGCGAACAATGACAGGTATTGTTTTTAAACCCAATGTTCGTGAAGCACGAAGACGACGCTCACCGGCGATAAGTTCAAATCCTTGTCCGGAACGGGTCACGACCAACGGTTGAAGGATACCATGTTCTTTGATAGATCCAATCAGATCTTCCAAATCTGCTGGAGAGAAATGATGGCGCGGTTGGCGAGGATTCTCAACAATATCGTCAACCGAAACCTCTAACACAAGGGTACGGGCTTCAGGAACCACTTGTTCGGTGATACTTTGTTTTTGCGGAATCAAGGAACCCAATCCTCGACCTAACGCTGATTTTGTATTCATAAAAAATTACAGTCTTCCTTCTTCACGCAAAAGAAATTCTTTTGTCAGACGTTCATACGCTTTTGCCGCTTTGGAGGAAGGATCATAGCTCAAAATGGTTTTGCCAAAAGAAGGGGCTTCAGCAAGGCGCACAGAACGTGGAATAACGCTCCGAAAAATTTTATCTGGAAAATAACGATAGAGTTCTTCCAATACCTCTTTAGAAAGACGAGTACGACCGTCATACATCGTAATGATAGCTCCCATGATATCCAAAGAAGGTTTCAAACTGTCCCGAACCAAATTCACGGTATTTAACAACTGGGAAAGACCTTCAAGAGCAAAATACTCAGCTTGAACGGGAATCAGCACAGAATCTGAAGCGACTAATCCATTAATGGTAAGCATCCCAAGAGAAGGAGGATTGTCGATAAAAATATAATCATAATCATTACGTACCTCCAGAAGAGCTTTTCGCAAAAAATGCTCACGTTCTTGTGCATTTACCAATTCGACACTGGCTCCTGCCAAGGCTTGTGTTGCAGGAAGAATTTTTAATCCAGCATGTTCTGTTGGATGAATCAATTGACGAACACCATGAGATCCAACAAGTCCCTCATACACTCCGGCTGAAAGAGTTTTATAATCAATTCCCACACCTGAGGTGGCATTGGCTTGAGGATCTAAATCCACCAGCAAAACAAATTTTCCTGCATCAGCTAAAAATGCAGCCAAATTTAATGTGGTCGTTGTCTTCCCTACTCCTCCTTTTTGATTTACCACTGAAATAATATGTGCCATAACAATACGACCATTATACCCGAAGAGGAAAAAAACACACAGAAGATCTCTATTTCTTAACTCACCTTATGCAAGATTTCATCTCATTATTTCTCCTTCGACTCGTCGATGACTCCTCGCTCAGGGAATATGATGAGGAAATTGAATATAAATATTCCCTGAGCGCAGGCTCGTCCGACGAGCCGGAGTCGAAGGGGCAGATGTTGCGTAAGGTGAGTTTTTAACAGACCTGACAAGCCGCCCTCAAAGAGGACGCTGGGATTGTTGGAAAATGAGAAATGATGAGAGATTCAACCGCTTCATGGAAACCAGATAAATCCTCCGCTTTTAAACGAGGACGTAAAGAAGATTCAAATGTTTGTTCCATGCCAAAACGAATCAATTTTAAAACTTCATCTGTAATCGGACGAGCAGAAAACCATTGTTGTGGATCCAAACGCGTACAGGTCAGACACACAACCCCGCCTTTTAATCCATGCCATTGATACTGATTTGATTCAATTGCTCTGCGGCAACCGAGACAATGATTTAATTCTGGACGATATCCCACAAAAGAAAGCAACTTGAGCGCAAATCCACCCAACAAGAATCCTGCACGTTCTGGAGAAAAAAATGTTTCCGTATTCAAAAATCTCAACCAAGATTCCAATAACTCATAAATATGCGGATCAGATTCCTGCGGGCGTGTTCCGATATCTACTAGATGAAGGGCGTTTTGGGCAAGGACAAGTTTAGGTAATTGGGTATAAATAGATGGAAAGGCAAGACGACGATCAACTCCTGCCACAATCTGATACGCATATCCATGAACAAGAAGCAGATCCACAATTGCAACCATTTCTAAATGAGGTGTTAGTTTTGCAAGCGGTTTATGACCACCACGGGCAATGAACTCGACTTTTCCTTTGTCTGGAGTAAAAACGCAATACCAGCGATCTGTTTCTTTATGATCACGTCTGGAGAGCACAATAGCTTTTGTCTGATATAACGAAGACATGAATTAGAACGAACGGGTATTGAGCATGCTCACGTCCGGTTCTTCTTGTTTGAAGCGATCCGGATCAATAGTCCGTTCAAAACAGGTGTGTTCTGCATCATGGGACCAAATATCAAAACTGGAATCCCCATATCCAAATTCGTAATACACAGGAATTGAATGAGTTTCGCTCGTAGAGTCAAACTGGGTCTCAAACGTTGCACACAATTCAAAGCTCAATTCCCCTATCATACGATATTCATACGACTGTTTTGTTTCCGGATCCATCGGAGAACGGTATCCACTCAAATCATCTTCTAAGAGGCTCAAATTCTCTGGCAAGACATCTTTATTCTGCCAATAATTGATAAGACTTGATTGGATGGTTTGTAAATCATTCACTCGTTGGAGATCCATGCGGACATTGCGTTGCTGTGCAGGAGAACCGATTACAAAAAAACTGGCAACAATACTCCCAAGAATGACAAGAGAACTGACGATAGCTGTCATGAGAGGAATACGCGTCTTTTCCAAAGGATCGCGACGAAGTTCCCAAAGGTAATAAGAAAACACAGGAATCGCTACAACCAAAACAGCAAGAACTTTCAAAATAAAACGGGTCGTGACCTCTCCGCCCAAAAAAGTGTTTATAAGCGTAATCAAATCAATAATGATGGTAATAGCTCCTACAAAAAGCATGAGGTGCAAAAGCCACTTACGGATCCAGATAAATTGTTTCTCTTTGTCAGATTTCAAATCTTTTGCAATGAACTTGGACATAAACAAGACAACCGGCCAGGCGATAACCAAAGCTGAAATTCCCCCACGCATGGCCATCAGCGCCCCTTCGCGCCAGTAATAATCCAAGGTATCTGGAAATTGAACATTTACGTATTGAAAAACAACAGTCAAAAAACTCACAATGCTCACAATAAGCATCGAAATAAGAAGCAAATACAAAAACACATCTCGAGCCGTACTTTTCACTTGTGGATGAACTAAAAGTTTGGTCATAGATTATTTTTTTAACGCCGCTGCGATAAACGCTTTAAACAAAGGGTGGGGTCTTAAGGGACGGGATTTGAATTCTGGGTGGAATTGAACGCCGACAAAAAATGGGTGATCTTTAAGCTCTACGATTTCAACCAATCCTGTTTGTGGGTTTACTCCTGAAATGGTCAAGCCTTTTTCTTGAATCATCTGAGCGTAATCGTTATTAAACTCGTAACGATGACGATGACGCTCTGAAATATGTGAAGTTTTATAAGCTTTTTGAGCAATCGATCCTGAGGATAAATCACAATTATATGCACCCAAGCGCATCGTGCCTCCATAACGATTTTCTCGAATATTCTTTAATTGAACGGGATTCACATGAATGATCGGATCGGTAGTATTCTCATCCACTTCAACGGTGTGAGCTCCTTTTTTACCAAGAACATGGCGAGCAAATTCAACCGTTGCTAGTTGCATTCCGTAACAAATACCAAAATATGGAATCTTATTTTCTCGACAAAACTTTACGGTAGAAATCACCCCTTCGATACCACGAATTCCAAACCCTCCTGGAACAAGAACACCTTGGTAATCAGAAAGGTCTTTCAGTTTCTCAGGGTTGTTTTCAAAATCCTCAGAATTAATCCAATCCATTTCGATCTTGGCTTTATTTGCCCAAGATGCATGTTTGAGCGCCTCAATCACAGAAATATAGGAATCCGAAAGAGTGTAATTTCCTGTAGCAAAATATTTTCCAACAACGGCAATCCTCACTGTCTTTTTTGCATTCTCCTGAACATTTGCCATCGTATTCCATTGGCGCAAATCTGCGCCTTTGGGTTTAACGCCAAATTTTTTCAACACCTCATCGGAAAATCCTTGTTTCTCAAATACGCCTGGAATGCGATAAATACTTGAAACGTCAGGAGCTGAAATCACGTCGTTTGGTCTGACATTGCAAAAAACAGACAACTTTTCTCGCCGAGGTTTGTCCATATAATGTTCCCCTCGACAAACAATAAAATCCGGATGAATCCCTGCACTATTGAGCGTACGTGTGGCGTGTTGCGTCGGTTTGGTTTTCATCTCCCCTAAATGTTTTGGGATAGGGAGATAACTCACTAAAATAAACAACACCTTTTTTGGATCTGCCAAGTGCATCATGCGCGCGGCCTCCAAAAAAAGAATATTTTCATACTCCCCTACGGTTCCTCCAATTTCCACAACCGTAAAATCTGCACGTGCATGATCGCTGGCTTTTTTAATCCGACGAATGACCTCTTCAGGAATATGGGGAACCACCTGCACGCAGCGTCCTTGATATCCCAAATTACGCTCCCGTTCAATAACAGTTTGATACACGCGTCCGGTGGTCATGTAATTGAGAGAGGTCAGATCGGTTTCCAGAAACCGTTCATAATTTCCCATATCCTGATCTGTTTCATCTCCGTCATCTGTCACAAACACTTCACCATGTTCAACAGGATTCATGGTTCCAGCATCGACGTTCACATAGGGATCAATCTTGATCGCGGTAACGGTAAAACCACGCGACTGAAGAATCTTCCCAATAGAAGCACTGGTGACACCCTTTCCAACGCCCGACATAACGCCACCCACAACAAAAATATAACGATGAGTCATAATGATAGATAAAACGGGCCGCGTTATGGCCCGCTTAATTACTTTTCTTCGATTCGAATTCTTACCTCCGCCTCAAAGCCATGAGGAAGATTGATGCTAACCGTATGCTCGCCAAGCTCTTTCAAAGGACACTTCATAACCACCATTTCTGGATTAATATTGAATCCCTCTTTTTTAAGAACATCTGTGATTGTTTTCGCACTTACTGCCGCGTAGAGCACGCCGCCCTCGCTCACTTTCTCTTCTAACTCTAATTCAAATCCGTCGAGCGAAGCAGCCAGATCGCCTGCAGCAGCAATTTCTTTTTTCATTTTTCGAGACTGGCCTTCTTCTTTTTCGTTTTTCTGTTTAAGGGCAGCAGCGGTAGCGGCAATGGCTAAATTCTGAGGGAACAAGAAATTACGGGCATGACCGTCTGAAACTTCGACGACCTCTCCTTCTTTTCCAAGGTCTTTCACGCTCTTCATGAGAATTACTTTCATACCATGCAATTATATCATAACTATTTTAACTGCTTTCAACAAAACAGAAAATAAAAAACCAAGGGAGCAAAATCTGTCCCCTTGGTTTATTTATGTTATTTACATTTTACGCATTTCTTTTCCAGAAGCACAACAACAGCGGAAAGTCCCACAAGAATATAGATAAGTTTCACAAGTCCTGGCCATCCGCCAAAAAGAGCTTCAACAAGATTCCATCCAAGAAGTCCTACAAGACCCCAATTAAGACCTCCTACCAAAACGAGCCACCAAGCAACACAATGCACACCGCACTTTCCTTGATTCAACATCATAAAGAAAAAATAAAAGAAAATTTAATGTAAATATGTTAACATTTTGATGTTTAGTTAGATATCTAGTTATCCACACAAAAGAAAGCTATGAAATTTCAATATAAAAAATCATCGCTGATTAAAGAAAGGGGGCTTGATCCCTTGCAGAAACGACTTGAACCTTACCGTAAAACTCTTCAAATCATTTCCCGATCAAATGAATATAACGAACCTGAATCATCAATCCAACTTCCGCATGATCAATCGTTACAAAAAAAAATCCACGAAACAAGCAAACGTCTTCATTCTCCAACACTTCAATATGTGATTGTCATTGGAATTGGAGGATCTAATTTAGGCACTCAAGCGGTATATGAAACCATTGCAGGTTCTATGAATCTGTTGGTGGATCGTCTTCCAAAACTTATTTTTCTGGATACGGTAACAGATGAAAAAATGACGGCTGTCACTCGTGTGTTAGAACGTCTGGTTACAAAAGAAGATTTTCTTATTATTTCTATTAGCAAATCTGGAACAACAACCGAAACTGTTGTGAATACAGAAGTATTATGGGCTTTTGTTGAAGAACACTTTGGTCCTTGCCAAGATCGTTTTGTTTTCATTACAGATGAAGGATCTAAACTTTGGCATATTGCTGAAAGTAAAAAAATAGAATGCATAAGTGTGCCAAAACAAGTTGATGGACGTTTTAGCGTTTTCTCTGCTGTAGGACTCCTTCCCTTGTACTTGGCTGAAATTGACATAAAAGAATTAGTCAATGGCGCACAACAAGCGGTGACTGATGGAACCTCAGAAGATCTTTCAAAAAACCATTCACTTATTTCAGCGTGTCTTACCTATGCCAACCATCAACAAGGTCGTTCTATTCATAATACGTTTCTTTTTTCTCCAAAATTTGAAGCGCTTGGAAAATGGTACAGACAACTCATGGGAGAATCTCTTGGAAAAGAAACCGATGTAGAAGGAAAGATCGTTCATGCAGGAATCATACCTATTGTATCCATAGGATCAACGGATCTGCATTCTATGGCTCAGTTATATTGGGGAGGACCAGATACGATCTACACAAACCTTCTTTATTCTTTTACAGGAGATGTCCATAAGATACCTCAGCATCTGGCATTACCAGGACTTGTAGCAAATATCCAAGGTTCATCCATTGAGTCTGTGATGAAAGCTCTCTATGGCGGGGTAAAAGCGGCTTATGAAAAAAAACAACGACCTTATATTGAAATAGATCTTGAACAAGCAGATGCTTACGAACTTGGATATTATCTCCAGTTTCGAATGTTAGAAATGATGTATCTTGCCCGACTGATGAATCTCAATGCGTTTGATCAACCGGCTGTAGAATTTTATAAAGAAGTGACAAGATCACTTTTACAAAAATCTCTTTAACTTTCTGTGTAGATAAATTCAATGGAATCTAAAAGATCCTCGAAGACTTCAATCTCTTTTTCGTACGTGATCACAATAATTTTATCCTGAACCTCAACCGCAATCAGACGTGCAGGAGACACAGTAGTCCCTTCCCCGCTCAAAAAAAAGGCTTGTTGGCCTGCTAATTCTCCCACACGTTGTCCAGCCTCTCCTATGGGATAAAAAAAGGAAAAGTGATCACTCAACCACTCGTGAGCGGACATTGTGGGCTCCTCAATACCTCTGATGGTAAAAAAATTGGTTTCTCCTTCGATTAAAAAAATGGTCTCAGAATCTTCTTGCGCTGGACCAGCTAATTGTTCATCAGTAAGAGTATAGACAGCCATTCCTTTAGGAATATTAAAAGAATAGCCAAAATAAGTATTTTTATAAATCTCTAAATCGTCAGAAAAAGATTCAACAGATGGTTGTTCTGCTTGTGTGTCTGGAGCAGGAATCGTCCCACACCCAGAAAAAAACAGAAGAAAAATCAAAGAAAAAGAAAGATATTTCATAACAATCGTTCAGATGAATCCAGTCTACCATGCCGATGCGTTGACAAAAAACAAAAAGTATGGCATACTTCTACTGGTTCTCTTGTTCGTTCGTAATAAGAGGTACCAGTTAATTCAATTTGGATTGTTTTCAAAAAACAATCAACTTGCACTCTTTATTGTGAACAACAAGCTATTTGTAGGTTCGTTGCCTTGGGGTGTTGACGATGCCCAATTGAATGAGATTTTCTCAGCTCATGGGTCAGTCGTTTCAGCACGTGTGATCACAGATCGTGACACAGGTCGCAGCCGCGGATTCGGATTCGTCGAATACGCAGATGAAGCCGCAGCAACAGCCGCCATGGAAGCCCTAGACGGCACCATGATCGAAGGACGCACGATCTCTGTGTCTTTTGCCCGCCCAAAAGCGGAATAAAATAAAAAAATACTCGGTATATCCGAGTGTTTTTTTATTTCTAAAGAAATCTCTCCAAAACTTAGCAACGATGCCCTATTAAATAAAAACCCGCTTCATCCAATGTGTGGAAAAGCGGGAGAAACGAACTTAAAGAACGACCTCCTTTTCAATCTCTGGAGGATTTTCTACCTGAGAAAGAAAAACTAACAAATTTTCACCAGAAAGTTCTTCATGAGTCAGGAGATCTCCCACAAGGGCTCCTACCAAAGATCTGTTATTAACAATAACGGACAGACTGCGTGCATAACAAGTCTTCAATAAACGTATAACCTCCTCATCGACAGTCTGTGCAGTCGTTTCTGACCAATCTGTCTCCTGAGTCAAAACACGATTGGACAAAACCTCGGAAAATCCATACTGGACAATGTAGTGATAAAGAATCGTATTGGCTCGACGCAGGTCGTCAGAGGCGCCAGTAGAAATTTTTCCACTCATTGTCTGTTCTGCAGCTCGACCTCCAAGAAGACACACGACGTCATCAAGAAGCTCATCGCTGCTGCGAAGAAGGGTGTCCGTCTCGTCTTGAGGAGCATTCAGATTATACCCAAGAGCTCCGTGGGACGTAGGAATAATCGATACACGGGCTACTTGTTTGCTTCGACCCAAGGCAGCACTCACGGTTGCATGTCCTGCCTCGTGAACCGCAACGGTTTGCCTGTCGTTTTCACTCAGTCGTCGAGCAGTATCTTTATGACCCACAGCCACAATCTCTACCGCTCGAACCAAATGATCTGTCTTGATCGCGTTTGCTTCCTCTCGAGTGGCAATCAGAGCCGCTTCATTGAGCACATTCTCCAGAGCCGCTCCAGACATACCAGGCGTCAGACGAGCAATCTGAGTGTAGTCAATGCCATTGGTTACTTTGCCTTTGGCATGAACGCGTAGAATCTGTTCACGAGCCATCAAGCTTGGAAGCCCGACAAAAACTTTCCTCTCAAACCGACGTTTGAGCGCTTCATCCAAATTATCCGGACGATTGGTTGCAGCAATAATAATAATGCCTGTCGTTTGCTCAAAACCGTCCATTTCTGCCAGAAGTTTATTGATCGTCTGATCACGTTCGCTGTCGCCAGAAGACATAACGTTTGAACGCTTGCTTCCGACAGCGTCGATCTCATCGATGAAGATGATACAAGGCGCCTTTCGACGGGCCTCAGCAAACAGACTCTGGACACGAACCGCACCCACACCGACAAACATTTCCACAAAATCGGATCCACTGATATGAATGAAGGGAACTCCAGCTTCTCCTGCGGTTGCACGAGCCATGAGTGTTTTACCTGTACCCGGAGGACCGTAGAGAAGGACACCTTTTGGAATCTTCGCACCCAATCGAGAAAACCTCTTAGGATCTTTCAAAAAGGCAATTCCTTCTTGAAGTTGTTCTCTCACATTGTCATGACCGGCGACATCGGCAAATGTGGTGGTCACGTTCTGTGCCTGCCGACCTTTATGATTTGTAAAGTTCATCAAACTAGAAAACGTACTTTTCTGTTTATTAAAAAACCTTGGTAAAAACAGAAGCAGAATGATTCCGACCCACAAAAACGTAATCCAATATTTAGAAAACCATCTTGATTCTCTGGCTCCATAAGCAACTCCATGTTCCAAGAGAGAACCTTCAAGTATCTCAGGCGTCCCAGCAATAACAGTCTTCCAAATCAGGTTGGATTTGATATCTTTGTTCAATTCCACACTACGATTGGGTGTTAGTTCTAACACCTTTTCTGTAATGATGACCGATGTCACACGATCTGTCTGAATGAGGGTAAGGGCCTCAGAATAAGAGATGTCTTTGACGACAGAAGATCCAATAGATGAACTTAGATGGATGCTAATAAAAACAAAGGTGAAAACAGCAAAGAAAACAAAGATCAAAAATCTCATTGAATCATCCCCTTGGGTTATGATCGTAAATGTCTTTATAACAATGTACGAACATAAAACGCTATCAAAAACACAGAAACGTGTCAACCAAAAAACCTCAAAAAACCTTAAAAAAGGATAAAAATCTTGAATCAAACAAAAAACGCGAGATCTTGATTTCGCGTTTAAGAAGTTATTGAAGTTTTGCCCAAGTCCGGGCGCGTTCTTCAGGAATCATTTTGAGGAGTTTCCTTATTTTTGCCTCAGAGACATCTGTTCCCAAGGCTCTGGATTTTACAAATATAGGAGATCCGACAATAAAGATTCTGTGCCAGGAATCCAATCTGACAAGACCATCCTCCTGTCGCATCTCCTCTCTCATATACGCCATCGTCCCCAGGAGAAGTTCGTGATAACAGGTTTCTCCTAGATTTAAATGAACGTCATCAAACGACTTCCAATTGACTCCCTCATTCATAGACACAATAACCTCAGAGACAACCTGGCAAAGCTCTCTTCGAGATCGTTCATCATTCACGAATCTTTGGGCAAGCTCTCTGGGTGCACGACCCAAAGCTCTCCAAAAAATCGCCACATCAGGGGCATCAAATGTCGTCGCAGCATTTTGCAACAGAACGAGTAAACGATCACCTAAAAAGAGCGGCGGAAGTCGTTCAATATGATTCCTTATGAAGGAAAAATCAATTTCAACCAGATCCGAATCGATCAACAATTGTAAAGAAGCTTCGTGAAGTTCACTATCCAAAAGAATCGTCAGAACAACCTCTTGTTGATATTTGGGGCTACACTGTCGTAATCCATCCAAAAAAATCTCCAGAGGCAAAATATGGGCACGGACAATCGCTATAAGATCTTCTACATCAAGAGTCTCCCAAACAAGAGAAAGAGCAATGCTCACCAGAACAGATTGAAGATCTACGTCAGACTTACACATTTGTTCAAACAGAAGTATATCTTTTCCTGAAGCAATCGCCAAAGCTATGGAGGGATCTAACAACAGAGCGTCTTTTTCATTTATTCGTATCAAGAGCGAATTCATCGCATTTTCATTGATGAATCCTGGATCCCATGTGCGAAATACTTCTATCTGACGTTCAATCTTTTCTCGAAGAATGGTCCATTGAGAATCGTCCAACGGCGTACGCAAACGAGCGGTTAAACGAGCACACACTCGATCAACCATTTCAAAATTCCCAAATTCCTTTAGAGCACTAACGGCAACGGCATATTCTCGTGCTCCCTCTAAAAATTCTTGCTGAGAAGGTGCTTGTGTCTGGGCCAAGAGAATCTGGGTATTAAGCCACCCACTTTCTAAAACGATCGGAAGAAGAAAATCACTTCTCCAGTCACTCCAATCTACTCGAAAACATCTAAAGAGGTTACATCTTGTTATAGCCTTATGAAGCATCTGACCAACATCACGTGTGTCTTTTGGTAAGGGAATAGAAACAGACTGCTCTTCACTGAGAGAATAAACCACCCTATCAGCTAAACCCTCCACGTCCTGTGCATCAATATAGGCAAGGTTGAGACGATCGGATTGGGTGATTTTATTTAGATTGGTAAATACCTCCAATTCAGCAGAAAGCTGCCTACGGTAGTTGCGAGCGGTCTTAATCAACTCACTAAAAAACAACGCAGAAGGTGCTTGCCAATGGGTAAGGATACTGCCTGTTTTGGAATGATCATGAGACTTGGGAAGAAACGTCTTAAATAACGATTCCTCTCCTCGTAAGAGAGCCTTCCAACCCAGCACAGAAACACTCATGCCGGGAACATAACCCAACGACACTGCCCGACGCACCAAGAGAATGACTTTTTGTATAAACGCTTGGGCAGCGGCTTCAGGCGTGTCATATTCTAAGAGAATTCCCCCATTGATTAGACGATCAACCCGCCCAGCCACTAATTGAGTTTGGGCTCTGGTATGCAACGTTTCTCCAATGAGATCCCCTATTTTCTGCATAATGACCCAGACACCCGAGAGAACAATCTCTTCAAGAGGTTCATCGCACCACACAAGAGACTCACCAGAAAGACGATGTTCTTTCTGCTGATTGTTCTTAAGGGCAAGAAGAAACATTCCGAATTCGGTTAAAAATAGACCTGGTTGTGAAGATTGATCCGATTGAGAAGAACCAATGAAAGGAACAAGAGCGTGGCTGGTCATGACACACCTCTTAAAAGAATAGAATTGTTAAGTTGTAAACGAGCTCAGCAAAAAATCTGTCCATTTCTTTGCTCAGATCGTTACAGAAGAAGTTGAAAAGAATATACCCGATCGGCGCAGCGCTCTATGCGCAAACACCGACCGGGTCGTTGAATCGTAACCTAGATATCGAGCTCTTCCGCGATCTTTCCAATCGCCCAATCAGATGTCTCTTCCATAAACGCCTTTGTTCGCTCACGCAGCTGCTTACGAGCAGCTGCAATGCTCAATTCACTGAATTCCGGCAGCTCATCCTGCTCGATAAGTCGAGTGAGCAGCTCCTGGGCCTCATCCGGATTCAAACCTACTTCCAACCAGACATCGGGGGTGATATCAGAAGCCTCACCACCATACTCATCAAAAATCGCAGCAACCAGGAGTACTCGCAGAGTCGAAGATCCCAACGGAAGATCTAGCTCCTGCTCCCAGTCAGGTCGATCCTTAAGGTTCAGAGCCCAGGCTCGCAACAACAGCGACGCTTCCAATCCGGATGTGGCATCATTCATACCTACATCCATCTCCAAAGCTGCCAGAACCGTCTGAATATCCACAATCTGAGCCGCAACAGACGGACGATCACCCATAACGGCGATCATTTCAGCGGTTGCTTCATCTGTAAGATGTGTACTGAGTAATTGTCGAACCTGTGCAGGATCGCTCACCAGACTCACAATCTCTTCCAGAACTCGTGCCTGTACGGAAACAGAAAGCCTTTTTTCTCCATGAAGACTTCCAAGAGCCGTTAGCGCCATTCCCGGATCGTTTCGAACACGATCCTTGACATCCGCATCTCCACGAAGAAGCTGCACGAGAAGCACATCAGATCTTACGAGTTGAACAGACATCGTACTCCTCCCGTTTTTGTTGCTGGTTTCCACAAATTTGGAATTATCTGAGGAATACTTTGTGCATGGACGAGACAAACGATGATCTTGGCAAGATAGATTCTGCCGCTCTCCACGCGAGAAAGAGTCTCTAAGAATGTTTTGAGTTCAGGCAAAGCTGAATCCAGGACAATTTCTACATCCTGGAGATTTGGATTAAACGGAATTTCGTCCGGATCCACGAAAGTGTCCTCAGCCTCTTCTCTCTCCTGAACATACTGTCTGTAACTGAGAAAAAGTTTTTCGCCAGCAGAATTCTTGGAATCCAAAAAGATACAACAGGTCATGAGGGCCGCAAAATCATGAACTTCAATCAATTCCTCTTCCACAATGCGTACAGGAGGAATCTGAAGCAAAGAACGCAACATCTGTCTTCGAATATCTTCTCCTGAAACATACGACCGAAAAGATGCCAAAAACTCTCTCTCCATTTCCACTTGTTACTCCTTCGTTCCCTTTTGAGGAAGAATAAACAACCTCCCATTGGCTCCGCCGCCATGGCCTTGAGCCCCGCGATCAGATACTCGACAAAATAAATGAGAAGATCCAACCGGTATTTTCAAAACTTCACCAAGATGTTGAACATCAGGAAGTTCCACATACCCGTCTTTCTCCTGCAAAGCCAGGAGCAAATCTTCCCCGTCCCTGCGTGCAGCAGGAGCATGAGGAAGCATAAGAGAAAGCATACGTGAACCAGCCGGACTATTATTCAATAAATCCTTCATAGAAGTCACAGGACGAATTTGATAATCGTACAATGCTCGACGCTCTGGATCCTTTAAAATCTCATAAGCGGCGACAATCTCCCTAAATCGTAGAAGATGAGCATCTCCATGACGATCAGGATGAGTTTCTCTGGCAAGAGTACGGTAAGCACGTTTTATTTGTCTCTGATCAGCATCCCGAGGGATGCCTAGAATCTCGTATAGATTCATGAATCCCTCCTTGTTGATTGTAAAGAACAGAGATGGATCCTGCCCGAATTTCTCTTTTATGTCAAGAATTTAGGGGAGAAAACGATCATTGTTGTGTGACAAAATTCCAATTCACATAATTCCAAAATCCATCAATATATGAACCTCGATCATTACGGTGATCGATATAATAGGCGTGTTCCCAAACATCCAAGGTTAAAAGAGGTGTTTCATTTGTTTGAGCAGGTGTTTGAGCATCATGGAATCCTTTGATGAACAGTTTCCTTCCTTCTCCCCTGACAAGCCAAGCCCATCCTGATCCAAAATGAGTCATGGCAGTATCCGTAAACTGATTTTTAAATGCTTCAAAAGATCCAAAATCTCTTTCAATGGCTAAAGCAAGCTCTCCTGTTGGAACTCCACCATTAGGACTCAAACAGTTCCAAAAAAAACTGTGGTTAAAATGCTGGGCTGCAAGATTAAACACTTTTTGATTTTGCTCCCGAGAAGTCGCAATGACCTGTTCCAGGGATCTGCCTTCGAAATCGGTTCCCAAAACAGCAGCATTAAGCTTATTGACGTATCCAGCATGATGCTTGCCATGATGGTAACGAAATGTTTCTTCGCTCATCCAAGGAGCAAACGCGTCTGAAGGAAAAGGAAGGTTTGGTAGTTCAAACATAGTATTTTTATACGAATAATTGATTAGACAAAAGACATTGACGTAAAGAACGATACACATTTTTCAGATCTGTTTTTTGAGGTTGAGGAGGAAGACGTTGGAGTAATCGATCAGCAAGCGTTCCATGATCCAGATAGAACTGATAGACATCATGGTATTGCTTAGAACCGTGCTGTTTTATGAGATGTGCCCAAACTTCTTTTGCGGTCACATTTTCTTTGATCAGACCAAAAATACGAGCATACGCAGAATCTACACGACAAGCCCCTGCATCACGGATTGTTCCTTGAAAAAGAGAAAAAAGATCCTCAACAGACCAAGATTTAAACCCTTCAATCTTCATCTGTTCTGGTTGTGCAAGCTCTTTTACAATATCAATAATAAGAGACAAAAAGGCAATATCCGCATGGACACACTCTTGAATATCCATGAGTCGAATCTCAATCGAACCTCGATCAAACCTTGCAATGGCTCCCCGAGAATTTAAGAAATACTGATTTAATAATTGATCGGGATTGTAAGGAGCGATCTGTTTTTGAATCTGAGAAAAAATAACCTGTTCATACTCTTCTTCCGAAAAAACAGGCTCAGGGATTACACGACCCGTTAATGCAGGAAGTCGCTCTTGGTTTGTTTGATAATAATCAAGGCGCGTATCTTTTAGACCTGTCACCATTGTATTTGCTACAGGAGAAGAAGCCGTGAGTGCAGGGATCAAAGGAAGGATCAAGCGCACGGCCGCATGAAGCCTCTCAAATTCCTCATCTGTTTTAAAAGAAATATTCAAATGCGTACTCTGGACATTCGCCCATCCATGGCGGTAACAGTTAAAAATTTCATGATAACGCTCGTAAATCTCATGTCCTTCGTGTTTCCACAGGACTGTTTCTTGGGTTGGATCCATCCAAGGATGAATTCCTCCTGGGAGTAATCCCAATCCTCGAGAGGAAAGGAGCTTCTCAATCTCTAATACATTTTGATAAAGAGCGGTCTCCATGGATGCAAGATCTGAAACAGGATCTGTCACTTTCAGTTCAACCAGATGTGAAACAAGTTCGTTGGACCACGTGACAGCCCCTCGTTCAACATCAGAAACAAATGATCCTGTGGCATCAAAAAAAAGCTGATCAACCATGGGACGCACATCCAATGTTTGCTGATCAACGACCATATACTCTAGTTCAATGCCGAAACGTTCAAATAAAGCGTAGGATCTCATAATGGAGGAATCGTTTTTTCAATATCTTTGCGCAATCGCGTCATAATGGTGTCATAAAGAGAAACTCCAGCCACGCGATCCTCAATACCCGCATCGATACTTGGATTATCATTAATTTCGATCACATACACCTTTCCCCCGCTCTCTTTAAGATCGACTCCATATAAACCGCTTCCCATAAGGGATGAAGCCTTTATTGCTAAATCGAGGATAGATTTTGGTACTTGATCTAAAGCAAATGTCTCAAACGTGCCGCATGAATCTTTTTTACTCCAGTCATAAATCTGCCAATGATCTTTTGCCATGTAATACTTACAAGCAAAGATCGGTTTTTTATCTAATATTCCAATTCGCCAATCAAATGTCGTAGGTAAAAACTCCTGAGCAATCACAAGATCTGAATCCTCCAATAACTGATCTAATGCCTTCTTTAAGTCTTCCTCGTTTTGAACCTTCATAACCCCTTGAGAAAAGGAGCTGTCAGGTTTTTTTAAAACAATAGGAAAACCAATAAGCTGAGCTAAGACCTCTTTATTTTCTTTATGAACAATGACGGTCTTTGGAGTGGGGATATTGGCTTTCTCAAGAGCCTCCGCTAAATACACTTTATTAGAACAGCGCAAAATAGAAATAGGATCATCCAATACAGCGATCCCTTCTGCCAAGGCGGTGCGAGCAAACCGGTAGGTATGATGATTCACGGCTGTGGTTTCACGAATAAACAAAGCGTCATACTCAGCTAAATGGTCGTAATCCGCTTTTGTAATAAGATCAACTTCAAAACCCATTCGCTCTCCTGCTTCCACAAATTGTTGAAGCGCTTTTTTATCTGATGGAGGAGAGAGCTCTTCTGGATTCACAAGAATAGCTAAATCAAAGTTTGCTTTAAAAGGCTGAGAGTTAATGTGTCGTTTTTTATTAAAGTATTGCTCAGCAAATAATTGAATGTAAGGGAAATGAGTTTCAGGAATTTCTTTCATGGAGATGAGAGTCACACTTTGAAGAACCCATTTTTGTCGAAAAGTAAATTGTGCCCTTAAAAGAGGTGCACGAAAAAGTCCGTAAATTTTTTGAGAAAGCTCATTGTAACGAGCCGTAAGATTCTTTCCAAAATAGATACTCAGTGTAAATCGGTCTGCTTTAATTTTGGATAATTTTTGTTGAATTAAATCATCAAGATCATCCGAAAGCGCGCGAACGATAGTGTTGGATTTTAAATCCTGGATGGTGGTAACGTTTGGAATGACTTTATGACCTCGAGCTTCAGCGAGCAGCGAAACATAATATCCAGCCGACTGATACCAATAATTGCGAGAAAGATTAAAAATACGGACATTTTTCAAATCATGATACAGAGGATCAGTTAAATACGCTTTCACAGAAACAATTTCTACACCTGGAATCTGGAGATGCCAATCACTTGGATGACTTACAACAACAATTTTTCTCATAGATGCGTCGAACCGACGCAAGGAGGTTTAAGAAAATAAAAATTCGAAGGAATCTATACAAATTGAGCTCAGCAGCAAACAGCTTTAATTGTTTATCTATTCGCCTTGCTTGATATAAGCATACAAAAATTGAATCAAAAAAAACAGAGCTCCGCCATGATGACACATGGAACTCTGTTGTAGGAGTAGAAGAAAACTCTAACTCGCCAGAAGGACAGCAGGGCTCCGATCATCGAAGTAATCGTCGACCAAGAAGAAGGATCCACACCACCGACCGCCACTGAAGTTGAGGCAACAAACGTACAAGGTACCATCGACATCTTCAAAACCGGTAGCCCAGAAAAAGATATACTGGGTCTTCCTAGCACTGTTTTTCTTGAAGGAGTTCGGAATGAGGTGGACGTTATCCAACAACGCCTTTATAACGTTGGGATGCAGAACATCCTTCTCAACAAGTCTCGTGAGCAGAGCAGCACCTGCAAGCCCTCCTGAAATCTGCTCAGGCTCTAAGTGCAAGATCATCTTGCGACCATCGACGAAAAGGTCTTTACCCTTTCGCATGACGGTTACAAGACCTGAACACTTCTTCCACACTTGTAGCTTAGCTTCCAGGATCGAAATGCCGATGGGGAAGTCGAGATTCACCTCAATGGTGTTTTCATCGATCTTCCTCCAAAACCAATCCTTGGAAACAGGATCCCAGGGGTTCTCCTTCTGAAGGAATCGTTTGAATGCCACGACCCATTCGATGGTACTCTCACCTTCGAGTTTCGAGAATAAATCTTTCATGAGTCCAGCAATCTCGCGCAGAACTTTGACGTCGAACGCCTCTTCTGACATGTTTAGTCTCCTGTTATTTACGTCTGATCCACCTACTATTGTAAAAAAGTCTTGTTGAATTTTTAAACAAAAACAGCAAGACTCCTTTTGGAACTTTAATAAAAGTATCACGATACATCATATTGTCAACCGTTGATGCTTGATAAGAAAGGATCAAATATAGCTATTTTATGATAAAATATACAGGCAACGATTACTAATGAAAAAACTATGAAATCAAGCACTTTTCTACCCATTCTTGGTATAACAGCCCTTATGCTTCTCTTAGGCGCTGGATGTGTTGCTCCTTCGGTACAGACACAACAAACGGCACGAACGGATGAAGAACTCATCATAGTAAAAGAAGAACCATTCTTAGAAGAAGAACCTGAGACAAATAATGATGGCGGACGCATGGCTGCCCCTGAGGCGTGTGAAGAGGGACACCTTCGTTACTCAAATGACACATTAGGATTCACCTTCTGCTATAGTCCCATGATGTTCACCAATGGAGGATACACTTCAGAAATCCTTTTAAAAGAAAACGAGGAAACGCTTATTCTCTATCCAAAAGATCTTCCGGATTTCCAACACACCATTACTCGTCTGCGTTTTGACGAGACACTCAATCCAAAAGAAGCGATTGAAACACTCTATATGAAAGATGCAGATAAGAGTGTGTGTACTGTTGTGGAAATAAATAAAACGAGTGAATACACAGAATATCTTTTAGTGGGAGGTGATCTAGAAAATCAAGAAAAATGTGGAACGTATAAAGTAGGTTCCTTGCGTGCGTACGAAAATACCCCTGGTTCTCTTTTCTACATCACCATCGGACAAGATACATTCATGGCAGATGACGTGTGGCTAAAGACATTAGAACCTCGTGCGCAAGATCCAAACAATTAATCATGAAACTAAAAATCACTGGGTGATCCCAGTGATTTTTTATTTACTCAATGTCTTGTGTCTGATTGGACTCTATAGGCTCATCAGGGATTTGACTATCGTGTCCGAAACGACTGTGCATTCCACCACGTGGACCTGGATGAAGATAATAGAGCGGAATATCGTTTTCATCTGCCCATTGTTTTAGCTCATTCATCTGAGCCTTCATGGCTTCATGGCGTGCCTCTTTATCCAAAGACGATAAACTCTCTATAAACGTTGTCATCTCTTGTCGCTTAGCAAGGATACTGTCCGCTTGTTCTTGAGTGAGTTTTTCATTTGTGACAGCCTGATCCAACATGTTCGCTTCCCGTTCTCCACGTCGTGTTTCTATTTGTTCACGATGTTCGTCAAAAACTTCTTGAACATCTTCAGTGTTCAAATGAAATGTGGTCGCAATAGTCTCCACAAGATTATTTGTCCCATCTGCAGATTCTGAAGAGGCAGCGAAAAGCGTTTGAACGCCCATCGCACTAACTCCGACAACAGCCACAACGGCTGCGGCGGCAAAAAAAGGATGTTGATTAAATTTCTTCATAAAATAGTTTGTAATGAATTAAAAATGTTTTATGAATCAATGACATTAAACATTGATTACACAAAAACAATAACAAAACGCCCATGAAGAAATTATGAAGACTTGTGGATAGGCAACACAATACGAACAGTGGTTCCCTCATTTAATTCAGATGTCAACGAAATAAGACCCCCCAAAGAATAGATGATGGATTGAACGATCGACAGACCTAGACCACTACCTCCTGTTTGACGAGAACGACTTTTTTCAACGCGATAAAAACGATCAAATACTTTTTGAAGATCTTCTTGAGTAATACCAATCCCCGTATCTTTGACAAGAACGATTGCCGTATTTTCTTGAACACTCGCACTCACATCCACCTGTCCATTACGTTTATTGTATTGAACCGCATTATGAATAACATTTGTAATGGCTTGCTCAAGGAGTTCTTTTGAAGTAACGATGAGAATCTGAACAAAATTCGTGGGAAAAAAGGTAAGAGTTACCTGTTGCTTTTGAGCAAGAGGCGTTAAACGATCAATCGTTTTACGAAGAATCAACTGGAGGTCGACAACTTCAAGTTCAGTTTCAACAGAGCCTCTTTGCTCACTCTCAATACGAGATAACGTAAGCAGACTTGTTACCAAACCACTCATACGACCAACTTCCTCTAAGTGACTTTGAAGAACTTCACGAGAATGTTGAGTATTCGCTGCTTCAAGCTCATTTTCTAAATCTGTCTGAAGAATGGCCAAGGGTGTGCGTAGCTCATGTGAGACATCACTTAAAAAATGTTTCTGTTTACTATAAGCCTCCTGAATAGGACGAAGTGTTTTTCCGGCTAACCAGTAACTCAAGAGACCAGCAATAAATAAAAGAAGTGTGTTTACTGCAAGAGTCACATGAAGAAGGTCTGCTCGTACATCATCGGCAAGAGGTGGTATGACAGAGGTCGGTGTTTTTGGACGTTGATCTAAATAGGCGTTAAATCGATGAAACCGATCATCAAGCCTTTGTGAAAAAAAGGATCGCGTGACTCCACCGGAAACAAACAACACCACAGCCAAAACCAACAAATACATCAGTGTGAGTGTAAGGCGAGATCTACGAAATTCTTTATTAAACGAGTCGATATCCTTTCCCCCAGACCGTTTGGATACGTTTGGCATAAACAGATGGAAGTTTTTTACGAAGATTTTTTAGATGAACATCAACCACGTTACTAAAGGAATCAAAGAACCGATCCCACACGTGGGTTAATAAATCCTCACGTGTTACGAGGTTTCCCTTATTTCGTAAAAGATATTCAAGGATTCCATACTCACGCAATGTGAGATCAAGCTGTTTCTTTTTTATCTTGACGGTTTGAGAACGGGTATCGAGTTGCAAATCGTCCAACATGAAGAGATCTGTTGTCGTTTGTGTAGGGCGACGCAAAAGAGTGCGAATACGCGCCACTAATTCTTCAAACGAAAAGGGTTTTACCAGATAATCATCCGCTCCCAAATCTAAACCCATAACCTTATCCTCCACACTATCACGAGCGGTAAGAAACAAAATGGGAGTTTGCACCCCAAAAGCTCGAAGACTTCGACACACTTCCAGTCCATCACGCTTTGGCATCATCATATCCAAAATAAGAAGATCGTAGTCATTTACTCGAGCCATTTTTTCTCCCTCTTCCCCATCAAAAGCAAAATCTACCGCATATCCTCGATTCTGAAGACCTGTCACAAGCCCCTTATTCAATTTTGGTTCATCCTCGACAACAAGAATCTTCATAAAAAAAATGTTAAAACAAACAAGAGATCACAACTTTTTAAGTATAACGCTAAACAGACAGATATCACCAGATTTTTTAGAACAAAAAATAGAACAAAAAACCTACTCGACAATGGTTCAGACGCGTGTTAATTTGCTCTCGGTTCAAAAAACAATAAGAATCGTTCTTCACAATCTCTCTCTTTGCAAAAGGAATAACATGCAAACTCAACAGGAACGTCATGAAGCTCAAATGAAGGCGGTCATGCCATTTGCAAGTATGGAGGATCTCCCTGAGAGCGTTCTGGATGAAATCGCTCAATTGAGTCCGCATCTGCCAGTCGTATTCATCCTCTACTACGGAGGTACAATCGGCATGAACAAAAGCAGAAACGCCTTCAATCGGATCGTCTATGGTCCTACCGATGATGCGAAAAAACTTCTTGAACCGCTCGAGGTTAAAGGACTCAAAGAAAAAATTCAGGTCATCTGGGTTCCTGTGTATAAAAAAGCGATCGACTCGACCAACGGGCGTTGGGTACACTGGGTATCGATAGGAAACGCGATCAAACTGTTGTATGACAAGGCAACGGGATTTGTCATCTGTGGCGGCACTGACACAATGGCGCACATGATTGCCGCAATGCGTTTCATGTTTCCAAACATCGGAAAACCAATCGTGGCTACAGGTTCACAAGTTGCCATGGTTGATCTGGGAGATGACGGAACAAATAACTTGTATTTTGCCATCACTGCCGCGGCAAGCGATCTTTCTGGTCCCTTTCTTATGTTCGGTGATGATCTGATGGATGGCATGCGTGTTCATAAGGTCAAACACACGCGTCGTCAAGCATTTGCCTGTCCTACCCAATACATCGTTGGTCACTATGACGATCAACTGCGCATCTATCCTCACGCCACACGGCGCAACCCCATTGTGACTTCCAAACGGTTGATCTACAAACCATATTTTCGAGAAGGTATAAAGATCGTCAAAATTAGCCCGGCTACTCCATCTGAATCGATCCTCCATGACGCCAATGACTCAACCTGCAGCGCCATGCTTATCATCACGTTTGGAGCGGGCAATGTCCGGGACGAAGATATCGTCGAAGAAGTTCCCAGTCATATTGACTGTCTCTGGCAACTGTATCAGCGCCGTTATCCGGTCGTTTTGGGAAGTTCTATGATGGATGGAGTCGTGGACAGTCACTATGAAACCGGAACAAAAGCGGTTTCTGATAAAGAAGGCGAGGGAAACGCGATCTCTGCTGGTTCTACTACCGGACCGCTGCTTGAAGTAAAGTGCATGGTAGCTCTCGCCCAAGCTTGGGATCAGACATCGAAGATGTTGGACTACAACAAATTCCGTGCCTCCATGGAACGCGATCATATCGGGGAACTGACCTAGTCACAACAAACGAGTTCCCTCAAAAAAACGACACACCTATAAGAGGTGTGTTTTTCAATCTATAATTTAAAAACACTGATGTTTTCTAATTTTTTGATTCCTCAGCTGTATCCTCATTTACGATAGACAAAACGATTTCTGAGATACTTCCTTTGTAACGAAACTGTTGACCAAGTTCAATCTTCATCTAAAACGACTCTTGCATAAATAGCGAACACTTTCATACGATTTCCTTTATCAAACTCTCAAGCCTATCAACGTACGCTTTGATGGAATACGGCTTGGCTCGATCGCGGATCAGTTGATATTTTTCCCACCATTGATCGCGCTGTTCATGAATCGTTTCCATGGCACTGGCAAGCTCACGGGTGTCGCCGGGTTTCACCAATAGGCCTGTGACTCCTTCTTCGATTAACTCTGGAATACCACCAATGCGCGAGGCAATGACAGGGACCCCAACAAGAAAACTTTCATAAATAACCGTAGGAGAATTTTCGTAACAAATAGAAGGAATCACCACAGCATCTGCTGCTTGTAATAATCGAATAAGATGATTCAAAGAAACAAACCCATGAAAATAAATTCGTGAATCACGCTTCGCTCGTTGCACGACCATGTCTGATAATGCACCTTCTCCAGCAATATGGAGTTCGATTTCATCTCCCATCTGATCCAAAGCATCAAATAATTGCACGACCCCTTTATGCGTCTCTAATTGACCCACATACAAAAATTGCGTACGCACAGCCATACGTGTTCCACGTTTCCCAGTAGATCCTGGAGGAAGAGGATTTGGAAGAATCTCCATGCGTGTATTGGTAAACAATCCGCGCTGTTGATAAAAATCAGCTAAAAAAGTGGATGGAGAAAGAACAAGATTGGGCGTTCCTATTTCTCGTTTAACTTCAGTCTCGTACCATTTGCGTAAAAAAGAACGGTTTAACCAAGATTGTTCTTGTCCGACAATAAGCAATCCGCTTGGAACACTTAATTGAACGTCATGAAGGGTGTGAATATGTGGGATCCCTTGTCGTTGAATCTCAGAACCAATAGAGACTCCAATACCTTTAAGATTATGGGTAATAATCACATCGGGATCTTCTTCCCGAATCACTTGTCCAATCGCGCAACGTCCACTCACTCCTATAAGATCAATCAAATGCCAAAGAACCCGAATCAAAAAAGGAATAGACCGATCATGACGCAGATAATAAACATTACAAGGGTAGAAACGATAGACCGCTTCAAGTGTTCGTTCACGAATACGAGGAAATAAACTATGAACTCCTTCAAAAGGTTGAGTGGTCAAGACAAACACTTCATGTCCGCGTTCATATAAAGCATCGGCAACACGTTGAGCAACGAGTTCAGCTCCTCCTCGTGCGTTAGGAGGATAAAAATTTGAAACAATACCGATCTTCATACTTAATACTCTCGTTTGGTTTGTTGGGTTAAGACGGATGTATAGGTGACCTCAAGTCGATCGATCAAAGGATTCCAATCGTACAAACGCTGCGCATTTATACGCGCAGAGAGTCCAAATCGTTCACGTAAATCGACCTGTTCCAAAAGCAAAGAAATAGCTTCAGACAACCTCTCAATATTCCCTGGAGGAACAAGTAAACCTGTATCTCCATCCCGAACAACCGTACGAACTCCAGGTAAATCAGAAGCGATCGAGGGAATCCCACTAGCTGCAGCCTCAAGGGCTACCATACCAAAAGCTTCTGCCCGTTTAGTGGAGGGGAACACATGTATATCTGCCAATCGGTAATATCTAGGTAAATCTTCATCTGAAACATTCCCTGCAAAAAACACTCGATCAGACAATCCTTGCTGTGCGGCAAGTGCTTGATACGTTTGTTTTAAATTTCCTTCTCCAACGATAATCAAGTGCCATCGATAAGAAAACAATTTTTCTAATGCATTAAATAATTCAGGAATACCTTTAAACGCATGGGCACTATCGAGTCCTCCCACAAATAACAAAATGGGTAAATGATGAGGTAACTGGTGATGTTCTCTCAGTTGTATTTCTTCACCTGGATGAAAATGATTGAGATCCACACCAAAAGGATGTTCTTCTGTGCGATCCATCACATCCAATTCTGCAAGAGCAGAGTGCTTCGCATAATCCAAAGAGCTCACCAAAATACGATCAACGCGAGTCATAAGCCAAGGAAAAAGTAAACGTCGATGAACACTAAACAAAGCGCCTTTGACTCCAGAGGCAACATTATCCATGTGATAGGTCATAACCAAACCTTGATCTTTGCGCATGGCTTTTCTTACGATGACGGGTTCTGCTCCTCCAAAAAAAGGATAATGAAGATGAACAAGATCAAAACCAGCGAGACGATGAAAAAGCGAAGGAAGAACTCCCGCATTTCCAATATGGATAATCCCAGGAACACGATGAACATAACGAGGATCTTCTTCTACCTCTTGATCCTTAATCGTAAAAACGTGCACGTTATACCCACGCGCTCGTAACCGTTCCACATATTCATAGGCAACACCACCCATCCCACCGCGGTAAGGAGGGTACGTACAAACCACATGAGCAATTTTGAGAGATGATCTATCCACGAATCAATTTTTTAAGAATAAACCAACACATCGCGAGAAATGGATTGATGAATTTATCGACCACAGGACTGCTGGTTTCTTGATGTTCAATCTTTCCTGTCCATAATTGCACGATCTCCTGATCGCTCACACGGCGTAACAGATGGCTTTCACCACGTTTTTTTGCCACATATCTCCAGGTACGAGGACTCAAAAGATTCACATACACCAGACACTTCTCTTTAAACCATCCTCCTTTAAGGGAAAAAACGATGAGTCCACACTCTGCAAAAAAAAGAAACGGAATGAGCAAAACCAACGTCGACCAACGCAAGTGAGAAAAATGAACAAGAATCCTGTTGCGTTCCATCCAATAAAATTTTTGGTTAAAGCGTTTGAATTCATAATCATGATACGCAATCGATTTGGTAGAAAGAACATTTACAAACCCCGCAAGTCGAATACGCCAACCTAATTCCAAATCTTCATGATACAAAAATAAAAATGGATCAAGAAGACCGACTTTTTGCAAGACAGACGCTCGATACAGGACAGCCGCTCCGCTGGGATAGGCAATGGACTGACCGTCTTTCACCTCGCTGCGCACTTCTTCCCAAGACCGTCCATTGTTTCCTGCAAATCCGAATCCCAAAAAATGAATCATCCCTCCTGTGACATTTACAACGCCAGGATGTTTCCACAGCATAATACGGGATTGAACAGCGCCAATGGATTGATCAGATTCGGCTAATGCGACAGCCTCTTTGATTGCATCAGGATGAAGCTTCGCATCGCCATTGAGCAAATAAACATAATCTACCCCTGAGAGAAGCGCGTGTTCCATTCCAAGATTATTTCCCTTGGCAAATCCTAAATTTTTCTCACTTGGAAAAAAAGTAATTCCGTCTTGAGCATGCAGCCATTCTTGGCTTCCATCGGTTGAAGCATTGTCTACAACGATAATCTCTAATTTCTCAGTTGGATAGTTGAGTTTGCTCAATGAAGAAAAAACCTCTTCCAAATAAGAACGGCTATGATAAGAGAGAAAAATAATGGCAACGCGTGGAAGCATGGAATGAAGAATTAAGTGTTGAGTAATTTTTGAGCTGCTTCTTTTATCCTATTTTGACGTTTTTCTTTAAAAACATTATTCGTTAGTGTTTGTTGGATATATTCATTAACGGAGGACTCGTTTAATTCTCCAAGTGGTTCACCAATATACCGCACTGCGTCTGCGTTCCATCCCCAAATAAGCATCTCTGAATCTGCTTGGGTCATTTTTTTAAAAAAAATATCTTCTCCGTAAAGTTCATCAATTTCAACAGGGAACCCAGAATCTGAAGCTGTCTTATCTGTATAATCTCTCAAATGGTAAAGAAGTTTTTCTCCTTCTGGAGTTGATGGATCCAAATGAAAACCAGATTTAAAAATAAACACAACATCAACATCACTTTCTTCAGCTGGCATTTTTTGGTTATCCATACGACTACCACACAAAATCATCCCAAGAATATCATCCTGATGTACACGAAGTTTTTCTAAATACCCACGCATCTCCATAATCAACATTTCAATCTGTTTATCTCGTTCTTCCGAAGATAACTCTCGTGCTCCCGTCTCTCCAAGTCCCAACATACGTCGTATTTTCTTTTTTGTTTGATCTGAAATTTCAGTAGGAAGATTAACAAATTCATGACTCGAACGAACTAAAAACTCATTCAAACATTCTGAGGAAAGTTGCTTCTGTTCTTGGGTAGAGACAATTCCGTATTGTCCTAATAAAGTTGAAACTTTTTCTTGTGCGTCTTTAATAATACGTTCTTCTTTCATTTCCTTTCCTTCAGAAGTTGTACAAAAACCTGTTCGATGTTTTCCGCCGCAAATTTTACAAGATTCCTCAAACATATAACTAATCATCTTTATTTTTACGAAATTCATCTAAAGAAAGCTTACGCACTAAACGAGTCACTTCGCTTTCTACCTGTTCAATCTTTACATACAAACGAAAAATAAAATAAAAAAGAGCCGTGAGAGAAACATAAATAACCACATCGGCTCCACGACCAACTCCTACAAAACGAGCAATCACGTCCGTGGTTTGAGGAGTCACTGCAACTAAACCTGCTGCAAACCAAAAGATCACCCAAAAAAGAAACCAGACAATGGTTAACGCTCCCCGTTTAAACTGAAAAAGCGTTCTGGTAATAGCAAAGCCTGCAAAGAATAAAATACAAACCTGTATGACGGTCATACTTATTGGTTGATGCGGCGGACAACAAGTTTCACAAGCGTCTTAAGACCCACAAAAAAACTTTGCCCTTTTGAAAGAGAGTAATCAGTGTAGATCGCCTTGATAGGAACCTCAACGAGATTCAGTTTATGACGCTTGGTTTCTGCAATAATTTCTGAAGACACTTCCATGCGGTTGGTTTTAATCTGTATTTTTTCCAAAGCAAATCTGGTAAACGCTCTAAATCCTGACTGACTATCCGTGACCCATGCCCCAAATAAACAAAAGGTAACAAGATTTCCTAAAATTTGTGCGACTTGTCTGTACCAAGGCATGCCTTCAAAACCCGTAAGCATGCGCGAACCGATCACCACGTCAGCCCCGTGCTCAATGGCTTCAATAAACTTTTTTATCTCTGCAGGATCATGCTGACCATCGGCATCCAGGGTAATCACCGCGTCTGCGCCAAGATACTGTGCTGCTGCAAACCCTGTGCCTAAGGAAGCGCCTAATCCGCGATTGACACTGTGTGTGATCACACGTACTCCTTGAACCAATGCTCTTTGAGCCGTTTGATCGCTAGAACCATCGTTTACAACAAGAATTTGATCAACAAAAGGTTTTGTTTTTTGAAGCACTTGTACAATGGTCGTTTCTTCATTATAAGCAGGGATAACCGCAAAAATCTTCATACATTGGTAAGCAGCAATTTATTGGCTTTGATATAGTCGATGGTTCGTCGCAATCCGTCTTCCAGACGCACAAGAGGAAACCATCCTAATTCTTTTGCCCGGTCAATACGGGGAAGAACAGATTCAAAAAGAAATTCTAATGGTTCTCCCTCAACGATCACTGAGGATGAATCCGTAAGCCGAAGAATGTGTTGAGCAATTTCTTCAAGACGCAAATCCACATCGCTTCCAAGGTTTACCGGCCCCTCATACTCAGAGGCATGCATGATGCGTAACAGTCCATCAATAACGTCTGTAATAAACGTCAGAGAGGTACGGAAATCCTTTTTGCCGTAAAGCACCAAATCTTTGCCGTCTAACGCATTGATAATAAACTCAGGAATGAGCTGCCCATCGAACAAAGACATGCGAGGACCATAGGTTCGAAACAAACGAACCATTCTTATTTCCAAGTCGTGAACCTGACGATAGGTTTCAAACATGGTTTCTGAAAACCGTTTGCCTTCGTCATAACAAGCACGAGGGGTGAGATGATCAAGAATCCCCTCTTCGTCTTCGGTGACCAACGTCGCCTGTTCTTTCCGTTGACCATAAACAACGGAACTGGAAGTGAATAAAATCTTCGATCGAAATTTTTTGGCCAATTCAAGAACATGATAATTGCCCAAAGAATTGGAAAGAAGCGTCTGAATTTTGAATTGATCAAAATTTTTAATCGTTGTGGGACAAGCAAGATGATAAATTTCTTGAATCCCCTGAAAAGGAATTTTAAATGGAGCGAGCTCTGAAAAAGAATCTAAGTCAAATGGCTGATTGATATCCAATCGGATAAAACTAAAATCCGAATTTTGGAGGAGAGCATCAATGTGCCCAACATAACCGGTTGAGAGATTATCTACACAAATGACGCGGTGCTTATCCTGCAATAAACGTTCACATAAATGAGACCCGATAAATCCAGCCCCGCCGGTTACAAGGATATTTTTATGTTCAAAAGTAGGAAGTGAAGACATACCTATTTAGTATAGCAGAAATCTTACAAACCCCATGCTGCTGAATTTAATCCCATGTGATTATTCTCATCATCGCTAAAAAACGTGCCGATTAATTTAGCGTATCCATTATAAACTCGCACATGAGGACCGCCGCCTGGTCCTGCCACGGTAATGATAGAAGCCCCTGGCCATGTGCTTAAATTTCCTACAGAAAGACGGACGCCTCCGCGAAACTGATCATCGTAAGCAAAAAACGTTCCTAATTTCTTTCCTGTTCCATCAAAAATTTGTACTTGCGGCCCTCCGCCGATATCTGTCCCTGTCACAATTTCATCATCTCCGTCTCCATCCAGATCGCCACTGGCAACAAAAACACCTTTGTCGTACGTTTGCTCGTAAGCAAGAAATTCGCTCACAAGCGTTCCGTCTGGTTCATACACCTCAACAAACGGTTCAAATCCGCTTCCTCGCGTCACAATCAGTTCATCTGATCCATCCGCATCCACATCTCCCATCGCGATACGAAGACTTTTTATTTCATCAGCTTTCACTTGAAATGGTTCAAGAATATTTTCACCTTGTTGTTGACCATCCTTATTAAAAAAACGAACTTCTGAATAGGTTCTTTCATCCATACTCACAACGATCTCTTCTATCCCGTCGCCATTGGTATCTCCTGTGGCAACAAAGAGTCCTGAAGTCATTGATTGATCAAAAGCAAAAAACTGACTCTCAAGCATTCCATTCAAATCAAAAACCCTTACTTGAGGACCGCCGCCCGGTCCGGGAACCGTGACTATTTCCTCTTCTCCATCTCCATCCACGTCCCCCATAGTCAGACGGACTCCTCCGGTAAAAGACGCATCATATGCGTCAAAAGAAGCGGTGACCGTACTTCCATCATTGGTAAAAACACGTACCGTAGGAGGACTTCCAAACTCTGGAGCCACGGCAATGCGATAACTTGATGCTCGTTTTGTAACAGACGAAGAACTCATCTGTCCGTCATCTTCAGGGTCCACAAAAGAAGGAGCAATCGCAAGAGCATTGGAGAGATTTAAACGTCCGGCTCCCATTTTCCCCACAACGTCTCCGGTAGAAAACACTGGGTCTACGGATAAACGTAAAATAGATTTGATATCATCAGGGGTGAGCGAATGATAGGCAGATTTCAAAAGAGCCGCAGCACCTGCCACCAAGGGTGATGCCATGGATGTTCCAGACCAAGCCCCTTGATAATAACCCTGAGCAAAGGTTTGCCAATCATCATCCTGATAAACCGTACTAAATAAATCCTGTCCAGGAGCGGAGATATCTGTACAAATAAATCCGTAATTTGAAAAAAAAGCTTTTTCATCATGAGTATCTGTGGCAGCCACACCCAAAATCCAATCTTGATCCGCTTGTTCTCCATAACAGACAGGATAAATAGGCTGATCATCGGTATTGATTCCGGGTTCTGCGTTACCCATGGCCGCTACCACCACAATACCGACACGATAAGCCTCCTTTATGGCAGCACTTAAAAAGTCATCTGCCTCAAACCCGGTAAAACTTAAATTAATGACGTCCGCACCATTTTTGATCGCATACTTCACCCCTTTATAAACTGATTGCGAATCGCCTATTCCGTTACTATCTAAAATACGGACAGACATGAGCTGGACATCCCAATTAATACCGGCGATGCCTTTTCCATTATCTCCTACGCCCCCGATAATGCCGGCGATGACGGTTCCATGAGAAACAGCCGATTCTTCAAAACCATTATCCTGGTCAGGAACAGGCGATCCATCCTCATCAATAAAATCATACCCGTTTACATCGTCCACATATCCATTGTGATCATTATCAATCCCGTCATCCGCTATTTCTTTTGCATTGACCCACACATTTTGTTTTAAATCAGGATGATCCAGATCAAATCCCGTATCTAAAATAGCCACGACAACACTTCCATCCCCTGTTTCAACATCCCATGCCTCTTGGGCATGGATTGTTTCCAAATACCATTGTTCATCTAGATAAGCGTCGTCAGGTGTTTTTGCAAAAAGAGGAAAAACGTTTGCAAAAATAAAAAAACAGAGAATAGTTCCCCTCAACAAAAAACGGACGGTTGAATAAGCCATAGGTAACGTAGTTATTCAATGGCAACAGAGGCGCCAAAACGATTGGTGGAATCAAAGGCAAAAAACCCTCCGATCACGTCTCCCAGATTGTTAAATAGACGCACCTGAGGTCCACCGGATTGTTGAGGAGCAATATACACTTCAACAAAACCATTGTGATCAATGTCTCCAACAGCCACTTCTACACCGCCTCTATACGTAGAAGGAAAAGCTAAAAAGGAACGTTGAAGTTCTCCTCGTTGATTATAAACAGCCACCTGAGGAACAGATCCTGATGCAGGTGCTACAAAAATTTCATTGATTCCATCATTGTCTGTATCTGCACTGGCAAGGGTAAATCCTGGAACAGATCCTCCCAAAGCAAGAAAAGAGTGGATGTAACGACCATTGGCATCATGTATAAAAATGAAACCGTTTCCTCCAGATCCTCGTGTGGAAATAATCTCTTCTTCAGCGTCTTCATCAAGATTTCCAAGAGCGACTCGAACAGATTCTGTTGTTCTGCCAAGTGGGAAAAAAGCTCCTTTCAAAAATCCACGTTTATTAAAAAGGCGAACTTGACCCGACCCCCCATAATCTGAAGTCACTAAAATTTCATCGATTCCATCTGCGTTTACATCTCCAGAGGTCACAAAAATGCCATAACGCTGGCATTCATCAAAGGCAAAAAATTGTCCTTCTAGTTCTCCATCCAAATTAAAAATGCGCACTTGAGGACCGCCACCTGGTCCTGGCCCTGTAATGATTTCCTCTTCTCCGTCTCCATCCACGTCCCCCATGGCTAAACGGACTCCTCCATAAAAATCTGAACCATAAGCGTTAAATTCTGAAAGAATCTCTCCATGGCTGTCTATCCGACGAACCACAGGAGAAGATCCCTCACCTTGGGCAACGACAAATGAATGAGAAGAAACGGCAGAGGTAAGAAGGGAACCCGTTGAAACACCTTTCACAAATACGGAGGCGTACTCAACAGCGCGAGAAAGATTCAAACGTCCGGCTCCTAATTGTTTTCGCGCTTCAAGAGAACTTTCTTTTATAGGATCAACAGAAAGCTTTAACGCATTTCGGATTTGGTCTGGAGTGAGTGTAGGATAGGCAGATCGAAGCACAGCGGCAGAGGCAGAAACCATTGGAGCCGACAGCGAGGTCCCCTCCCAAGGCGAGGCATAGGAAGTCACAAAGACCGTGGACGCGAGATCGTGATACACCGCAGCAAAAATATCAACGCCAGGAGCGGAAAGATCTGTACATTTTGTACCAAAATTAGAAAAACTCGCTTTTTGATCGTTCTGATCTGTAGATGCCACACCGATCACCGCATTAACCCCAAGCTGTTGATCAAAACACGCAGGATATATAGGTTGAATATCTGTATCGATATTTCCATTTCCAACAGCTGCCACCACTACAACCCCCTGTTCATAAGCCCATTCAATCGTCTGTGCAAGGATGTCATCAGGTTGACTGAAGGTAAAACTCAAATTAATGACGTCCGCCCCATTTTCTACCGCATAGCGAATCGCTCGTCGCACATTCGCCGTTGAACCTGCCCCCTGTTCCCCAAGAACACGCAAGGGCATGATCGAAATGTCCCAATTAATTCCAGCGATACCCAAACCATTATTTGCTGTGGCGCCAATAATCCCTGATATAACCGTGCCATGAGACACAACGGTATCGTTAAAATCTTCCGTGATGTCAGGTGAAGGATCTGAATCATTATCAACGAAATCCCAACCTTGGATATCATCCTCATACCCATTGGCGTCATTGTCTATACCGTCTCCGTAAATTTCATCTGCATTAGACCAGTACTGACCCACGAGATCCTCATGGTCTAAATCAAAACCTGCATCCAAAACCGCCACGATCGTCTGTTCTGATCCTGTCTCTATGTCCCAAGCCTTTGGAGCAGAAATTTGGTCTAAATACCAAAGGTCTCCACGGAACCGATCTGTAACCTCACGCGCCAAAAGAGAAAAAGGGTTCAATAAAAAAATCAATAAAAAAAGTAAAAAAAACAGTTTTTTGAAAAAAAAATGAGAAATAAAATACCGCATAATTCATGCGGTATTGTAACGATGTTCTTAAAAATTGTCATCTAAATATTCAACAGAACCAAACTCTTCCTCTACATCATAGTCCTCTATAGATTCGATAGGTTCTCCAAAAACATAATTTCCATAAAAAGCATCTGGAATGTCGTCAATCTGTTGATTCCAATTTTCCCCATATAAATCTGCAGCAATCTCTTCACTGGCAATGGGTCTTAAGAGACCGCCTATTGAAACGGTATAGACCGTTGAAAAACTCTGAAATTTGACCATTCTGGTCCCTGGATGATACGTCACATTAGAACCAAGAGGAATGTTAGACATGAATTCTTTCTCTACCTCTAACACTTCATCAAAATTTTCAAACCAAGTAAAAAAGACCCGCTCGTTGGGGAACGCATGACGCTCATTATTGGTGTAATAATAGACAGCATGGCATGGGTCATCTACAGAAGCGGCTTCTTCGCAAGAAAGTTTAATGAGACTACCTATTTCGGTTTCAAAAAATTCTTCTCCAAATAATTCTTCGAGAAAGTCTACAAAGGCTTCTTCATCTAATGTTTCTTCTTCTGCTGAATAAAGATAAACAGAAGAAAACACATCGTCATGAGAACCTGCTACCCAAAATTGAGAATCGTTTTCATAATAAGCCGTATAAAAAGTAACGTCCTCCTCCACAAATTCTTCTAAGATCCATGTAACCCCGCCATCTTCAGACAAAAGGACAACACTATCGCCAGCAACCACTATATGATCACCTGAAACTTGAATGTCATAAAGATCTTGATCTACAAGACCCTCTACAGAAACGTCTGACCAGCTAGAGCCTGCATCCGTTGTTTTTTTAAACGTGCCGTTTTCTCCAATCACCCAACCAATGGATGAAGATTCAAAATAAACCCCCTGAAGATTTTCTGTCCCGACACGTCCCAAATTAACCCAAGAAAGTCCTCCATTTACAGCCTTAAGCACGCGTCCTCCCCCGCCCACAATCCAAGCGGAACCGTCTCCATTATCTTGCGCGGCATAGAGAGGTTCTGTCACTTCAACCGAAGCCGTGAACCACTTTCCGTTAGCAAGATAAAGAATCATTCCGCTAGAACCTACGATATATCCGTAAGAAGAAGACCGATCAATATCATACAAATGAGCAGAAACTCCCAAAGAAAGCGAGGACCAGTGCTGTCCCTGATCCGAAGATTCAGCATAGGTTCCAGATTCGCCCACAGCGACTAAATCACCGTCAGTTTCTGTCATAACATCATGCCACCATGTGCCTGAAACGTTGGAATTCAGAACCCATGATTCCCCCTG
The DNA here is from genome assembly GCA_000993535.1 of Candidatus Uhrbacteria bacterium GW2011_GWF2_39_13. Taxonomy (GTDB): domain Bacteria; phylum Patescibacteriota; class Patescibacteriia; order UBA9934; family GWF2-40-263; genus UBA12478. The sequence goes on from LBWG01000001.1 coordinate 70,394, forward strand.
GTCTTGTGAAGTCATGATCGATCCGCTGTTTCCAACAGCCACAAGAACATCTCCTGCCTTGGTTATTCCACGAATACTTTGTATGGTTCCAAAATCCTGTTCAATCCAATAAGAGGAATTGGCAGCCAAAACGGTTGGCGTCAAGAGAGAAGAAAAAAGAAAAAGAACAAGAACGGACCAAAAAAGATTGATCCTAAAAAAAGTATTGATCATATCCCTTTTATTGTAACACAAAACTTTGATTTAAAACTCAAAAGATCTCTCGTGGAACGAGATCTTTAAAAACCAAAACCCGCATCCTTAGATGCGGGTTCATGGTTTTGAATCTTCTCGTGGAACGAGAAAGAGTCAATTGGTATTACTTAGCCCAAGTCTCGCCAGAGAGGTCGAGGTTCTTGATTAAGTATCCAACAGTCCAGTCACCTGAACCGGTTTCTACAGAAGCGTCATGTGATTCACCTGAAGAATCAGACCAGATGAAGTTGTAAGCTGAATTGCTACTTGAATCAGCTGTACAAGCGCTACTGACTTGTGCATCAAGCTCCCAGATATCTCCTGCGCCTGAATCTTCAAGACAGAGATCTGTTCCATTGTGAGCTGTATCACCGGCAAGGTAAATGGAGAAATAATCTTCATCACCTGTGTCAGAGTCAGAGTCAAATCCGGTTGGGGTAGCACGCAACGTGTAGGTTACGGTTTCACCAGCAGAAATAACATCTTCATTTGTATCCCAGATAACTACAAGGGCTGTACTTGCTTCGACAACACCTGAGGTATCCTCAACGTCGTTACCGGACTCGTCTTGAATAGCAACAGCTGTGCTGCTGGTTGAGATATCAACACCGTTCTTGTAAAGCTTCCAGCTTTCCATTTCGAGCGTATCGACATCAACACCATCGGTCCAAGTAATTGGGAGTTTGATCTGTTTAAGAGCCACTGGACCATTGCTGTCAGCAGTCACAGTGAACTTGTAGACGTCAGCGGATTGTCCGTTTACGAGTGTGCTATTTGTAAGATCAATAAGGGATACGGTTGGAATTGAATTGTAAGCACGGATTTCATTTCCATCGCGATCAGTTGCTTCCGTTGACACAGCTCCGTTTGAATCGGAGTAGCGAACTGAATCAAGGGCGAGAGCGAGGTTCTGTTGTGAGCTAGCACCACCTGCACCAATATCGTTCAAGACAAGCTTGGCGGTAATGGTCTTGGTAGAACCAGCTGGAACAGAGATATGAAGACCTGTGATAAGAGCTGCTCCGTTGGCAACAGAATCACCAGAGGTTTGTGCAAACACGGCTGATCCTAGCAAGCTAGAACCATCGTACAATTCAGCTTTTGTGACCACTCCAGAAGCTGCGGCTGAACCAACAGACACCTGAACTTGATCAATCGTGTAGCTTTCACGAACAGCAGTGAACTTATACTTAGCAGCTTCAACGGTTTGTCCACCAGCAACAGCTTTAGCGACTGGAGTAGATCCATCAATTGCTGTTGAGAATGTGCCGGAAGTGTACCAAGTAATAGACTGACCTGTGACGTCGGAACCATCAATACCTGTTCCTGAGCTAGAAGCGGTTGCATCTACATCAAGATCAGCAGAGATAACGTCATCACCATCGGTGTCATCTGTTACAGAAGTGGCAACGTTGGCGTAAGCATTGACGTAAATCGTCTCGCCTTTTGCAAGAGTGTAATTGAGTGACCAGGTGTTAGAGGTAAGAGAAACGGAAGTCTTTACAGACGTCTCGTGATCATCACCTGCTGGACCATAGGTCAAGTACAAACTTGAGTAGTCAGCGGCAGCACTTGCATCAGAAACAGCAGCAGAAAAGTCAACGTCAAATTGTGTGAGGTTAACATCTTCTGTGGTGTTGGCGGTTATGGTCCATGAACCGACTTTGTACTCCGTTTTTGGAGCTACAGCGGACTGGTTGGCATAACTGGTGTTCTTTGCTGGGGTCAATGCACCTGTGCGAACGGTGAGGGTATTTCCTTCAACATCAGCAGCAGGGCGGGAAATGTAAGAACCAGAGGTCATACGAAGCACGTTGCTTGAAGCAGAACCTGCATCGATCTGAACCTGAATGGTGTCGTTAGCAGCAACGTCATTGGTTCCATCACTGTCATACACATCAGCACGAACTTCCAAGGTCACTGGAGAACCAGGATAGACAATGAAAGAAGAACCAAAGGTATAAGTGCTATAAGCCTGAGTTGCATCGGCATCACCAGCAATAGCTGCTGTTGAACCAACTTGGTCACCATCAACGTACAAAGCACCATTTCGCAAAGTATAAGCGGTGTCAGTGTCATCCTCATCAATCTGGACTCCAAGAGATTCAATCTTCATAGCCTCACCTGTAGCCTTCACTTCGAAGGATCCCAAAGATGCGCTAGAGGCAAGGTTGATAAGATCTCCGGAAGCAGATGTAGAGAGTTTTGTGAAGGTGATATCACCTGAAGCAAGGGTCTGAGCATAAGCATCACGAGCAGAGAAGGTTGTGCTGTTTGCTTGGACTAAGATTGGTTGATCGTAATCGTCTTCAATAAAGACAGCGTCAGCTGTGTTTCGAAGACCAACAGTGACGGTTCGAGTTGAACCACCCCAAATATCAACCAACACTTTAATGGTGTGAGCACCGGTGTTCATTTTTACTGGGTTTGTTGAAAGATCGAAGGTAACATAGCCATCTTCATCTTGTTCAACAACCACAGGACCGTAGTTGATACCAGCTACGTAAAGCATCCAGTTTCCAAGGTCTTCAGCATTGATGGAACCAATGTTGCGGAATCGCAAAACACTGAGCCATGCTTCGTTATTACCAACGGTCACACTATTCTCCCAAACACGGAAGTCATCTTCAGGGGAAGGTGTTCCATCAGAAGATGGTTGTGTGGTCGTAGCAAAACTGACAGTACCAAAGTTAGAAACAGAAGCGATTGTGTGGGTTGCAGAAGAAATCGCTGAACCTGTTGAGGCATAGGAACCACTGTAAGTAACATCATCTGGATCAAGAGAAACTCCAACGGTTTGACCAGAAGTGCTTGTAGCAATATCTGAACGAACAGCAACGGTTGCTGTTTCACCAGCTGGAATTGTGAAAAGTCCACTTGAATTGTTCCAAGAAATGGAACCACTAGAAACAGTGGCGGCATCACTCATACGAACCCAACCATCAAAGAGGTAAAGGTTTGAGAGTGTGGTATCAGAAGAAACACCTTGACGACTTAACTTCACTTTTGTGACAACGATATCTTTTGAAGATGCGTTGGTGAAGTCGTAAGAAGCCAGGTGAGCAATACCTTGTCCAGACACGAGGGTGCTAGCAGATGGAGAATCATCAGAGAGAGAGATCTCAACCATTTGAGTTTCTGAATACTCTTCTGTATCAACCATTTGAGCAGCATCGGTCAAATAAGCGAGTTCGCTATCGATATCCTCACCTAAATCCATGCTGTCTAGATCAACACCTGTTCCGTCCAGAACAAAACCGTCCTGGAACATGTTTGCTGACATACCTGCGTCTGAAACTCGGTGGAATTCACCTTCCCAAATAAGGTAAGTGTGTGTTCCATCACTCCAGAGCATACCCTCATAACCTTCTGAAGCGTCAATGAGAGAATCTCCAACAGTGTAATCAACAAAGAAAACGTCTGGAACATCATCGATGTTTTTGTTCCAATCGCTTCCAGCAAGACCTTGAGCAACTTCTTCAGACTCAATCCAGTGGATTGAACCGTCAACAGCTACAGCATAAGTCTTTTCATCGCTAGTAATTTTGATCCATCGTGAACCTGGGCGGTAGACGATATTACCAGCAAGAGTGATGTCAGCGAGATCTTCATCAGAAATCGTTACAACATCATCAAAATCTTCGAACCAAGAAAAATAGGTCTTTTCATTTGGGAATGAATAGCGTTGACCATCAGAACCGTAATAATAAACGGTTGAAAGGGTTTCACCCTTGATCAGGTCACCGAACTCAGCGGCAGAAGCCTGTGAAGGCACAAGTGCGGAAAAACCAGCTGTTGCCAAAATGGTAGCAGTGGCGACCACAAACGTGAACGCTTTTTTCAATCGGAGAGAATTAGACATAATAATTTTAGAATGTGTATTTTACCCGGGCTTTTTTAATAAATGTTATACCCAGGTGAACCTTTTTAGCCCTGGTTAGGGGCTTAATTTAATTACGAGTAACGACCTTTTGGGTCTCGACCTTTCTCATCACTCGCTAATTAATGAATTCATTCACTCCTCCATATAAATAATGAAGAAGTGAGTCAGAGCCCTTTCCATTTCAAAGAAAGGACCTAGACTCATGAAATAATGACCGTTTTTAATTTTGTGTTGGCTGAATCTCTCCTGTTTGTTCTATAGTAACTTCTGTCTGAGCCTGTGTTGTTTCTTCTGTTACCTCTGTCTCCTCTTTCAAAAGGATTTCCTGATTATAAGAAAAATCTTTTAAAACCTGAAAAGCTCGTCTATAAGATCCTTCGACACGCAATGCTTGTACCGTTTCAACAGCTACTTCTGAGTCTGTACCATACAATGATTGTATTGAAGCGATCTCTACCTGAAGCGCTACATCAAGTTCGTAAGCGCTTTCTTCATCTTGTTCTTGCTCGTGTGCGGTAATAATAACCTCAACAACTTGATCCTTTGTTTCTTCCAATAGATCTTCAACTTCTCCTAACACTTCATCAGGCAATTCAGAGGTGGTAGATGCAACCGTCGAAGAATACACATTCACTTTACGCCCCACTGTCTTTGCTAATTCTGTTTGGGAATCGGATGCTTCTTTTACTTGAAGCTCTTCTTGAATATTGGTGACTTCGTCCTTAAAACGATTAACCGCCAACTGAACCTCTGCTGGTTGACGATGTTCAACCAAAGAAGCAATTTGAACCATTTCTTCTAAACGACGACTGGCAAATTCAACTTTAAGATTTGCACGTTGTTGGGAGGTAAATGCTAAAGCGAGTTGCGCTTTTTCCATACCAATTTTAATAGGATAGAACGTATCGCCCGGCAATGCATGAGCAGAGACATTCCCCACAGAAAGCCAGCCTGAAATGGCAAAGAAAAAAACAGCGACCGTTGCAGCAACAGGTTTTAACAAAACATGACTGATCTTCCATAGTGCATAGGTAAGATAATCTCCCATGTGATAACGACCAGGAACGGTGTTTTGATCAAACCCGTTGGTACGAGCAAATCGCTGCCAAGAAGAACGTGCATCAAAACCGCCCCCTAATGAGGGGTCATCTTTCAAAGAACAAAGGAGTTTGATGAGTTCTTTATCCATAAAATTTATTATGTTTTTTCAATATCTCACGAAGTTTCTTAATAGCTCGGTGTAACAAAACGGAAGTGGCATTCTGCGTTTTTCCTAAATGACGTGCAATTTCCTTTACAGAATGTCCTTCTAAATAACGCATAATAACCGCATCACGATCATCATCAGAAAGTTCCTGTAACCCCTGTTTCATAATAGAGGTATCGACAAACTCTTCTAACTGTTCTGATTCGTTTTCTTTAGCTAGATCTATTTGCCCTTCTTGTGTCCCGATAGAGAGATTCCCCATCTCCTTTTCACGTGATCGGTAGAACTCGGCAATAACTCCACGAGCGATTGTGTGAAGCAATCCGGAGACATGTTGAACGGACTGAGTAATGGCATACTCCCATAATCTGATACAGACGAGGGAATAAGCGTCCTCAACATCGTGCTGTGTGGGAAGCTTGAAATAAAGGAAACGTTGAATAATAGAACCGTATGTTTCAAGCAAAGACGCAAAAGCGCTTTCGTCCTTAAAAACACGAATCCGAAAAAGGAGGAATTGTTCATTTGGACGCTTCACATGAGTAGTCGATGAAAACAATCAAAATCTTACACAATGAAAGAAAAATACCTTAAGACAGCAAAAAAAACAAGGACGTCATTGACAAATTCTTAATTTTTGGCTACACTTGTGTTGACAAAATACTTCATCCACATTCTCCCATTTACTCTATGAAACCAGTCATTCGTCTCTCTGTTTCAGAAGCAGCTAAAATGTTTGGAATTAGCCAACGCACGGTCAGACGAGCTATTCAAAATAGCGAAGTGACCTATGTTGTGGTTCAAGGACGTTATAAACTCAATTTTGAGTCGCTTTTACGTTGGTCTCAACGAACAACCACGGTAAAAAACAAACGAGACAAAAAAGGAATTGGTCAGTATGTTGATAAATGGAAAATCAGCAGCAAACTTTATTCCCCAAACCCAAAAACATTAGACGAAGAAACAGATGCCACAACATCGGTATGAAATATACACTTTGGTTATTGACACTCTTGTTGCTTATTGCGACATCAACAACCTCTACGCAAGCATCAATAAAAAATTCAACCTTTGTCAAAACGGCCAACTATTTTTTGTTGTCTGGTTCTGCTCTAGAAAATCAATCAACGATAAAAACGCTGGCAACGTTTGATCTGATTGTTATTCCGGTTGAAGCTCAAGTATACAATAAATCTTTCTTCCAAGAGATTCGATCTATCAACAAGGACATTATTATCCTCCCCTACATCGCCACCGTTAGCTGGAATGATCTTTATTGGAATGATTCCCTTCATCAAAAACTGTATCAACAGATCAAACCAGAATGGTGGCTCACAGATGCAAATGGAAAACAAGTTTCTGTTTGGCCAGGAACACGTGCTCTCAATCTTAATTCTGGTTGGAATACGTTTCTTCCTGAATTTGTAAAAAAGGAAGTTCTCTCCACAGGACTATGGGATGGGATCTTCTATGATGAAGTTCAGGATTCAATCAGTTGGGTAGGTGCTACAGACGTTGATAAAGATAAAAAAACTGATTCTGCTGCAACAGCCGATACCCTGTGGAAAACACGCTATGAAGAGTTGTTTGCCCAAACAAGATCGCTTGTAGGAAACGACAAAATTATCATTTCAAATGGAAGTTCAAATCCTGACTTTGCTGACTTTTTAAATGGTCGAATGTTCGAAACATTCCCATCATCAGATGACTCTCTGACACAGTGGAAAGCAATGACCACTGAATATGTGAATCTTGAAAAACAAGTCACAAATCCTTCTATTCAACTCATTAATGTAAACACAAAAAATACAGGAATCATTGACTATCAAAACATTCGTTTTGGACTGACAACTACCCTCTTAGGAAATGGTTACTTTACATTTGATTATGGAACAGAAAATCATGCACAACTTTGGACCTACGACGAATATAACACCTATCTTGGAGCTCCTAAGGGTTCTTTGCAAAATGTCTATAATCCACAACAAACAACGATCAGCACAGGTGTCTGGATGCGGGAATTTGAACAAGGACAAGTCCTTGTAAACGCAACCGATCAACAACAAATCATTTATTTAGAAGGAGAATTCGAAAAAATACATGGAACTCAAGATCCAAACGTGAATAACGGGCGTATTGTCTCTGAAGTCATGTTATCCTCAAAAGATGGGCTAATTCTTCTGCGACCTATTGCGGAAATATTGGATGTTCCCTATTTGAACGGAGCCTTCGCCAAAATTTATACTTCAAATGGAACGACTAAACGAACGGGGTTTTTTGCCTATAACAATTCACAACGCGGTGGAAATCAGATCATTCAATTCGATACAAACGCAGACGGCAAACGAGAAACCATTGTTGCTGATCATACTTACGTCTCTATCTATAAACCTGATGGATCTCTTCACACAAAATTTGCCCCTTATACGGAGCAATATAATAAAGGAATCAATATTTCTGCAGGAGATTTAGAAAATGACGGAAGTGTCGAAATCGTAACCGGAACAAAAAATGGCGGAGGTCCTCAAGTTCGTGTATTCAATAAAGACGGTGTTCTTATTAACCCTGGATTTTTTGCGTACGAAACAGCCTTTCGCGGTGGAGTTAACGTCACAATTGGAGATTTGAATGGAGACGCGATCAAAGAGATTATTTGCGGAGCTGGTGTAGGTGGCGGACCTCATGTCCGTGTCTTTAAAAAAGATGGCACGCTGATTAATCCTGGGTTTTTTGCCTATGATCCTTCCTTTCGAGGAGGTGTAAACGTATCTTCGGGAGATGTAGATGGAGATGGGATTGATGAGATTGTCACAGGTCCAGGCATGGGCGGAGCACCTCTGGCACGAGTTTTTGATCGTAATGGAAAGCGCAAATCAGAATTCTACCTTTTTGATTCTACCCAACGTGACGGACTTGAAGTTGTTGTTTCTGATGTGGACACAGATGGGATAGCTGAAATTATTGGACTCACCGCTGATGTTTTTACCTTAAGTTTATTTTAAACGTAAAACTTTTTTGAAAATATAACTCGATCTCATCTTATTTTAAAAAAAGTCTATAATAGAAAGGTATGTCACTAAAAGAAGAACTAAAAAAAGGAGTCGCATGTGACAGCGTTGGTAAACCGCATTCTATTCTTGGACGTGCTGTGTGTTTATCTATTCATCCAGGGAAAATGCTTATTTTCCCTTTTTTACACTGGTTTGAAAAACGCTATAAAGGGAAAGTAAAATTTGCACGACTTCTTTTTGCCTTCGATCTCCTCCTGATCGGAACCGCTTTAGGCATTGGAGCAATGGCTGTGTCCTTTAGTTTCTTCCATTCATCAACAAACTTTGAAGATCGGATTCTTTTTGAAGCGAGTGTCGCTCCCAAAGAGATCAAGACAGGGGCAACCTCTACCCTGATCATTCACTATACCAATGGAACAAAGGAGGATCTCTCTCATGCTCAACTGAACCTTTCTTTTCCTGATGATTTTCTTCTGCAAGAACTCTCAACAAACGACACAGAACTTACACAACAGTCTATTGATCTTGGAACGATTCCTGCGGGAAGTTCCGGTTCAATCAAAATACGAGGAGTAATGTTTGGCGCAGTCGGAGGTGAACAAACGTTTACCAGTACCCTGAGCTTTATTCACGGAAAAAACCAAGATATAGCGAGCGAAAAAAGAAGTGTTTACACGTTCTCTCCAAGTTCATCCAATCTTTCCCTTTCTCTTTCTCTTCCAGATCAGCTTGTCGCTTTTCAAGAAATAGAAGGCACTATACGTTACATTAATACGGGCGATATTGATTTCCCCATGATTAGCATTGAACCTAAGTGGCCTGAAGATTTCCGTTTCACTTCCTCTTCCAGTCCACTAACCAACGAAGTCTTTATTCTTCCACCTCTGCAAAAAGGAACCAGTGGGGAGCTTACGTTTACTGGATATCTTGATAACACAAAAGAAGAAATACCCTTTTCTTTTCTCCCATCCTTTATTTTTAAAACAAACAGTTACCCGCAAGACACTCTCAATCACATAGCTCTGGTTGTCCCGCCACAAATCCGTGTAGAGCAAACAGTAGAAAAAAAGAGCGCACGACCAGGATCTGAGACGATTTTTACCTTACGTTATCAAAATACAGGAGAATTTCCGGTTTCAGATCTTGTTCTTTCCATTGAATCAGAGAGTCCTTTCTTTCAAAAAGAATCTTATTCCTCTGCATCTATTCCCTCTGTGGCACCAAATGAAGCAGGAGAAATCACTCTCTCTATTCCTCTGCGATCTTACATTCTCTTAAGTGAAACGGATGTCTATGAACACTTAACGCTCACAACACGAGCTGTAGCAACCTACACCCTTGGAGATAAAGCAAACGGACAACGAGTCACTTCCAAAAGCTCTTCTATCACAACGCCGCTAATAACCCCTGTCATTTTAGAATCTTTTGGACGATATGCCACAGCCGGCGGTGACCAAATAGGACGAGGTCCCTTGCCTCCTCGCATAGGAGAAGAAACCACTTATTGGATTTTTTGGCATGTGGAAGGAACATTTAATGAACTGGAGAATGTACGTATCGAAGGAACATTGGGTAATCAAGTCGTTTATACAGGACGTATAAGTTCTTCACAAAATGGTGGGACAACCTACGATACCAAAACCAATACCGTCTCTTGGCAAACAGATCTCATAAAACCGACATTTTCCCCCACAAGTAAAATTATCGGAGTCGCTTTTGAAGTAGGCCTCACCCCTGATGCCTCCATGGTAGGAATCGTTCCTGTTCTCGTGTCCAATATCCATATCACAGGAACAGATAAAAATACCGGAGCCTTTGTAAGCGCCTCGGGTAAGGTTGTGACAACAAATCTCCCAGATGACCTGATGGCCGCAGGGAAATCTAGTGTTGAAGATTAGGAGAAGAGAAAACCCTTTATTTTAAGGGGAAAAAACAGTTTTTTGATGATCAATCATTGACAAAATGCCCATTTTTTGGTATTATCTGGTGTTATGAAAATAGCCATGATTGGACAAAAAGGAATTCCAGCTCGCTCAGGTGGTATTGAACGACATGTGGAGGAACTCTCCATAGAGCTGGCCGCACGTGGACATGAAGTCCTTGTATTTTGTCGTGCCTGGTACGCGTGGCCTGTTCGAGATTACAAGGGTGTTCGCTGTATCAAAACCCATTCCATCGCCACAAAACACTTGGACACGATTACACACACTTTTCTTTCTATTTTAAAAGCCGTTCAGGAAAAAGTAGATATTTTTCATTTTCATGGAGTAGGCCCATCGCTTCTCTCGTGGATTCCGAAACTCTTACGTCCATCGGCTAAAATCGTTGTTACATTCCATTGTATCGATCGTCACCATAAAAAATGGGGATTTATAGCTCGCACAATGCTCCAAATAGGAGAACGTATCGCTTGTCATATTCCTCATGCCACTATTGCTGTTTCAAAAACACTTGAAACGTATTGTCGACTTTCTTATGGAACGACAGCTAAATACATTCCAAATGGAACACAAATCCTCTTAGAGGATTCCGACCCAGATCTCTTGAAACCGTTTGATCTGAATCCTGGAAATTATCTGATGATGTGTTCCCGACTCGTGCCTCATAAAGGAGTTCACACGCTCATCAACGCATGGAAACAGCTGAAACAAACAAATCCAGAACTCCTAAAAAACAAAAAATTAGCGATTGTGGGTGGAAGTGCTTTTACAGAAAGCTATGTGAAAGAACTACATAAATTGGCTGAAAACGAACCATCTATTATTCTCACAGGAAATCAGTCTGGAAACACACTCCACAGTCTGTTTGCAAACAGTTACGCGATTATTCACCCTTCTGAATCAGAAGGACTGCCCATTGCGATCTTAGAAGCGATGAGTTATGGAAAATGCGTGCTTTCCTCTGATATTCCTGAAAATCGAGAGCTCACGCAAGATCATGGGATGACGTTTAGAACAAACGATGAAAAAGATCTGAAAGAAAAACTCGCCATGCTGATTGAAAATCCAAACCTAGTCAAAGCCGTGGGACAAGAAGCGCGATTGCATGTGGCAAAACAGTACGACTGGAAAGATATTGCCGAAACCACAGAATATCTCTACGAATTGCTCTGGCTTGAACCGGAACTGACAAAACAACACATTTACAAAACAAAAACCTCGCTTCAATAAAGAAGCGAGGTTTTTGTTTTACTCACCTTCTCTTATTTATTTACGAATAACCTCTTCGTAAACTTTCATGAGTCTTTGATAGTGCTCCTTTAACGAAAATTTATACTCAACCGTCAATCGCGCAGCTCGAGCCAATGAGAGTCTGAAATCCTCATCATAGGTAAGACGCATGATCGCCTCTACCCAGCCATGCAGATCAGCTGGATCTACCAAAAGCCCATTTACTCGGTCTTCCACAATTTCAGGGACTCCTCCCACATGGGAAGCAATCACGGGTTTGCCTAAGGCCATAGCCTCCAACAGAATAAGCGGAAAATTCTCCTGCACGCGAGAAGTGAGAACAACGGCGCGAGCCCCACGATAGAGCTCCGCAAGTTCCTCACCCATGCGGAATCCGACAAATTCAATATTTTTTAATCCATCTGCCAGCAGATGCAGACGCTCCATTTCAGGTCCCCGACCGACAATTTTAAACACGATATCAGGGATCAGCTTTGCCGCTCGAATAATGGTTTCAATCCCCTTTTCTTCACTTAAACGTCCGACAAACAAAATGTATCCATCATGATCGTAGCGAGGTTTAATCAATTTACAATCAATACCATACGGATTCACACAAATTTTGTGTTGCGGAAACCCACCGGCAATCAGTTGACGCTTCATGTACGCAGACGGACAGATAAACACATCAACCCCTCGTTCATACATCATCAAAGAGCGATGAAACTTGTACACGGCGACCTGGGCAAAGCTTCCCAAAAAAGATTGCTTGTGAAACCGCACCAAAGTCCCTCGAAGAATGCCAGCATGGCGATAATCCTGACCGCAGCCTGGAGCCCAAATATTGTACTGAGGTGAAATAAGATGATGGTCATGAACCGTCATCACCACAGGCACATGTTGATCTTTGAGCGTGTCCAGAATGGACGGTGAAATTTGGGTATAGATGCTATGAATATGACAAAGATCTGGATTGGTTGAAGAGATAAGCGTTGCCAGCCTTCTGCGCGCCTCTAAAGAATATGTCATTCGACCAAGCGTGCGTAAACGTTCCCATAGACCTCTCCATCCTCCTGGAAATTCTTCTTTTTGTGTTTTTATCTGACTCACAAAAAAATCTGAAAAGGGAGTCTGCTCATTATCAGGATGGGTCATGGAAAATGGAATGACCTGGTGCTGTTGTGATTCAAGCCAATGCGAAAGCTCGAACAAATAACGCTCTGCCCCGCTTTTAAGGGTATAAAATTTATTGGCTTGGATGATCTTCATACGCGTTGTGTTTTTTCTTGGGCGAGCACATAGACGAATCCGGCATACAGCCAGACATAAAAGGCACTGGTACGAATTTCAAAAAAGGTTGAAGTGAAAGCATTAAAAGCCACTCCAATAAAAATTCCACACATTCCCATGGCCAAAGAACGCACAAAAGGATCTTTATGCGTTCGAGCGACATTCAACGCATAGAAAAAAAATCCAATATACATCCAAAGGTAAAAAAACATTCCTAGCGTTCCAGTCTCACCCCATAACGAAAACCAATTGTTATCAATATACCCTTCTGTCCCATACACTCCAAACGGGAGACCCAACTCTTCATACACCTTGGTATTGTGCAACGCCGCTGCAGCGCCCCCGCCGAATTGTCCCGGACCAAATCCTAATAATGGAGAAGCAACAACCACCTGCATCGGGGTTTGGATATACCAAAAAACGCGTCCTAATCCATAGTATTCCCCACGCCAGCGCGCCAAACTAAAACTCTCAAAAAAACGTTCGGAAAGCGTTTGCCCAGGCATTTCTGTAATCAGACCTACGTTGAGCCCAGACACGCTCAGGAGCAGGAACAAAGAAAGAACAAAGCTTGCTAATCCAATGAAAACCCGACGGTCTTTCTTTAAAAAAAGACCGATAAATAAAAATCCTAACAAAAATCCAAACCAAGAAGAACGCGAGTAAGTTAAAACAAGCGTAGGAATGCCAAGAATAAAAAGCCAAATCAACCAAGGATATTTACGATACCATTCTTTGGTAAACAACATTCCGGTAGCAATCAATAAAATAAGATAGAGAAAATTTCCAAGCCGATCATAACGGCCCAGCGTTCCAAACACCCGAGAACCAGGATCCCAAAACTGCTCCACGCCCTCGGTTAACGTGATACTTCCCAACGTGCGCTCTTGAGAAGGCAGGAGGAATTGATCCAATGGTTCTCCTACAAAAGATTGCGCCCAACCCAACACGCATTGAAAAACCAAAATGCCAAAGAGGATCCAGGTGAGTTTTCGAATAAACGCTTTGCTTGGTTTAATAAACGCAACCAAAAAAAAGAGAATCATGAATCTCAAGATCTGTCGCAGTCCCAAAATGGCGATAGTCGGTGAAACAAAGTTAACAAGGGATGATGCCAGCAAGACAAGCACGAATAAGAAAAAAGGGAGATCAAAAGGGGTTTGATGGTACTGTTTTTTTCCAGATAAAAAAGAAAAAACAACGACACCGGCAACCAGATAAATCAATAATTCTGATCCATAACGAGCAAAAAGATACACTTCGTCTGGAACAAACTTTAATAAAACAGATTCAAAAGGAAGATAAACCGCAAGAATTCCCAATGTGATTTCGGGACGAACAAACGACACAATGATAAGACAGACTCCAATGACTCCCGACAAAACAAGGGCGGGAGAAAAAAAGGATTGGAGAAGAATAAGAAACCCAAGGAGCAGGAAGAGGAACACGACAGCCAACGCCGTATGCTCTTCTGCACGTCTATAAACCGCGCGCAGATTGATCACATAGGGTTATTGTAACACAAGCATCAAGTTGAAAATAAAAAACCGTGTAGTGATTGTAAACCATTACACGGTCGTCGTTGTTAGAAGGAACACTCCTGAGGCGCGTTGTCGCGCACCAGGACAGCGGAGCAGAAACCGGTCTCGGGATCGTTCCACGTCAGCAGATCTGCTTCCGTGTAGACTTCTCCCGCAAACCAGAGATCGATCAGCACCTGATCATCATCCAGATCTGCACACATGGCGGAAGACATGGGGTCTCCTAACAGAACATCCAGTCGCACGCCGCAATATGCGCTTAGGTCACCATAGGCACTGGTCTTGAACTCAAGTCCAATATCCGTACTTACGAAGTTGATGGAAAGGCTCCAAACTTGATCGTCCAACTGGCTGGCGGTACCAAACAGCTGCGCGCGCAGAGTGCGTGACTGTGCCACGTCATATGACACGTCGATCACGACCTGCCAGTCTTCATCAATGCCGACATCACAATCGTTATCCAGATCGTCGAAAATCTCGCTGGCACCCGGATGAATCGATGTGGAAGCATCATTGCAATCATCCTTGTTGTCCACCAAATCCCCAGAGGAACCTTGGCACACAACATCGATCGCTGATCCTGATCCGTACCCATCGCCATCACGGTCCAGGTACCACTTGGTGGACAAGTTTTCATCCTTGACCCCGTCGCAGTCGTTATCTAGACCATCGCAGACTTCTGGACCGTTGGGGTAAATGAGTTTGTTCGTATCGTCACAATCCGTAGCGTCGGCCACATACTCATCGGGCTTGGTACAAGAAACGAATGCAGCGGCACGGTTGCCGTAGCCGTCCATATCCCCATCCAGATACCACATCTGAGCATCCGCACTCGAATCCGGATCTATCCGATCATCACAATTGTTGTCAATTCCATCACAGACTTCATCTGCTTCCGGATGAACGTCGTCATTCTGATCATCACAATCTGTATCATTTCCCACATAACCTACCAGATTCTGGCACGTCACGCGGAAGGATTCAGCATTGCCATACCCATCACCATCCTCATCTGCATACAAGGTCGGAGCGCCCACGCTCGTGTCCGGATCAACCACGCTGTCGCAGTTGTTGTCCAGACCATCGCAGGTTTCCGTGGCAGAAGGATTGATACCGTCGTAAGTGTCATCGCAATCGGTAGCATTTGAAACGTATCCATCAGGCTTGGAACAAGACACGTCCGTATAACCGACCGCACCGTATCCATCGCCGTCTTGATCGTGATACCAGACCGAGGCATCCAAACTCGTGTCCGGATCAACCTCGCCGCTGCAGTCATCATCGATTCCATTGCAGGTCTCGGAAGCCCCTGGATGGACACCTGGGTTCTGATCGTTGCAGTCGCTGGCATTGTCCACCAGATTCCCCTTGGACCCATTGCACACGACATCGATCTTAGCTCCGCTGCCAAACGAATCACCATCGGCATCCACGTACCAAGCAGAAGACAGATTTTCATCCGTGCTGCCATCGCAATCGTTATCGCTCCCATCGCAGGACTCGGGAGCTCCTGGGAACGACAGGCTGTCTTGATCGTTGCAGTCGGTATCCGTTGCCACATACCCTTCGGGCTGCGTACAGGAAGTCGCCATCACGTCTTTATCGCCATACCCATCTTCATCCACATCCACGAACCACTTGAGCACATCCACTGACTCGTCCGTATCCATGAGCATGTCGCAGTTGTTATCGATCCCATCGCACAGCTCGTTGGCTCCGGGATAGACCTGACCGTTGCTGTCATTGCAGTCATTGGCATCTGACACATAGCCGTCGGGCTGCGCACAAGATGACACCATCACGTCTTCATCGCCGTACCCATCGCTGTCGCTGTCCATGTACCAGGTCTTGGCATCCGCACTGGTGTTTGGATCGATGTCCTTATCGCAATCATTGTCGATCTGATCGCACACTTCCAGCGCATCCGGGTGAACCGACGCGTTCATGTCATCGCAATCGGTAGCAACAGAAACGTACCCGTCAGGCTTGAAACACGACACTGTCGTATGACCAGCCATGCCATATCCATCACCGTCTTGATCGTGATACCACATAGAGACATCCAAACTCGTGTCCGGATCGATCGACCCGTCGCAGTCGTCATCCACGCCGTTGCAGACTTCGTTGGCACCGGGGTGAACCTGATTGTCTGTGTCATCACAGTCGTTGGCGTTATCTACCAAGCCGTCTGATACACCCAAGCAGATGACATCTACAGCATCTCCTGAACCAAATCCATCGCCATCGGCATCCACATACCAGGTGGAGTACAGATTTTCATCCTTGACTCCATTACAGTTATTATCCAATCCATCGCAGGACTCGGAAGCCCCTGGAAACGACAGACTATCTTGATCATTGCAGTCATTGGCATCTGCCACATATCCGTCTGGCTGCGCGCAAGCGCTGAGCTGATCTTGGGAGTCACCATACCCATCGCCATCCTGATCGGCAAACCACGTCCGAACATCCTGACTCTGTTGGACATCGTCGGTCAGTCCATCACAGTTGTTATCGATCCCGTCGCACAACTCACTGGCTCCGGGATGTATCTGACCATTCTCGTCGTTGCAATCCGTGGCGTCTTCGACACATCCTTCCGGAGCATTGCAGGCAAGCATCTGGTGATCTTTATTGCCATACCCGTCGTCGTCGCTGTCCATGTACCACGACTTGGCATCCGTGCTATCAACATCCACAAAACCATCACAGTTATTGTCGATTCCATCGCAGACTTCAACCTTACTCGGATTAACCGAGGCTTGGCTGTCATCGCAATCGGTAGCAACAGAAACGTAACCGTCAGGTTTGGAACAGGTCACAACCGTATGATCGACTGTGCCATATCCATCGCCGTCCATATCGTGATACCAGATCGCGGCATCCGCGCTATCGGACTGATCTATTAACCCATCACAGTTATCATCCACACCATTGCAGACTTCGCTGGCGCCTGGGTGCACATGACCGTCGATGTCATCGCAATCGTCGGCGTTATCTACCAGACCATTGGAGACGCCCTGGCAGATGATATTCACGCCGGCTCCGCTTCCGAAACCGTCACGATCGTTGTCGACATACCAAAGGGATGAGAGATTCTCATCCGTGCTGCCATCGCAGTCGTTATCTTCGCCATCGCATAGTTCGCTGGCTCCAGGGAACGATTTCGCATTCGCATCATCGCAATCGGTATCATCCAACACGCGGTCTTCTGGTTGCGTGCAGGCGTTGAGCAAATCTTCTGTATCTCCGTATCCATCGCCGTCAGCGTCCAAGTACCAGACTTCCGCGTCAGCACTGTCTTCATCCACCACGGTATCACAGTTGTCATCCATCCCGTTACAGATCTCGGGCATGGACGGGTTGATGTTGGACATACGATCATCGCAATCTGTGGCGTCCGGCACAGAGCCAAAAGGCATTGTGCAAGATTTCACAGAGGCGAAACGATCACCGAACCCATCGCCGTCGCTGTCCATGTACCAAGTGTCGGCATCCTGACTGTTACTTGGATCAACCACTTTGTTACAATCGTTGTCGATTCCGTCGCAGACTTCCAATGCGCCTGGGTGAACCGAGATGTTTCCATCATCGCAATCCGTGGAGTCTGACACATATCCCGAGAACGGATAGCAAGCGATCAAATATTGTTCACTGTCGCCATATCCGTCATCGTCTTGATCGACATACCAGGTACCCACGCCTTCGCTGTCTACCGGATCGATCACGCCATCACAATCATCATCCTCGCCGTTGCAGGTCTCGGAGGCAGAGGGATTGATGCTCACATTCCCGTCGTCACAATCCTCGGCATTCGACACATAGCCGACTGGACAAAGACACGCCGTAAAGGACTGATCGGCATTGCCATAACCATCCGAATCGCTGTCAACATACCAGGTCACGGCAACAGTCACGGATGCATCCGAATCGTTGCAATCCTGACTGGCTGGCACGCTATCGCCATCCACATCCGAAACCGGAGTCATGGACGGAGTTGGGGTTGGATCCTCGCCGTAATTGGGGACATTACCTGTCCCACTGCCACTGCACGCACTCAACAGCACGGCAGCAGAAACCACAGACCAGAACTTCCAATTCATCATCTTCTATTTCTCCTGTGTTTAAACGCGCATCTGCTAAAAATCCAGGCCAGACACAAAAATGAACGCGCGATTAAGATAAAAAGAACCTCGACCTGGACGGAGGTTTTTATCAAAAAAGAGGTTTTTCGTCAAGAGAAACGGGGCGAATTTTAGCAAAAGAGATCTCTCTTAAAATCGATGAGATTGTCTTGCCTGCCTGCCGGTAGGCAGGAACGGGCTGGCAACCCAACAGACGTACCTAAACGTACGTCTGTTGGGTTGCCAGGGCGCCTGTGAAAGACAAGGTCGCGATTTTTAGAGAGATCTCAAAAGAAAAACCCCGAGCGAAGACGATAGCCGGAGAGTGATGAAATCACTCGGGGTTCGCTTCGCACGGGGTCCGTGCGTTTGTTGTACACCACCTGGGTCGAGGGACTAGGGTGATGAGGGTTGAAAAAGATCAGAACTGACACTGGCTGGCCGTCGAGACCAGCAGCACCGCGGAACAGGATCCGGAAGACGAGTTGGCAACCCACACCTTGAGCTTGCTTTCGTCATACCAGATCCCGCGCCACCAGATATCGACTTGAGCGGACGGATCAATGGCCCCGCCTTCGCAGAGCCAATCATACGCCGGGTTGCCGACCGAGACGTTGATTCGGACGCCGCAAAACCCGGAGAGACTTCCGTACTTGGCGGTGGTGAATTCCACCTGCACCGAGTTTCCGGACGTCGTCGTGGCGGTCTCGTCCCACTCGCTGCCGAGCTGGCTGGCCGCAGTGAAAATCTGCGCATTCAGGGCGTAATAGCCCTTCGTCGCATAGTTCACCTGCACGAGCGCCTCGGTGCCTTCATCAATGGTCCCATCACAATCGTCATCGACCCCATTGGTGGTCTCGACGGCACCCGGATGGATCGCGGCGTTGGTATCGACGCAGTCGGTGTTGTTGGACACGTAACCCGTGGGCTTGGTGGAGGCCACGGTCGCAGTCGAACCGCTCTTGCCGTAACCGTCGTTATCCCCGTCTATATAATACGACAGAGATGTTGTGTACTCATCGACACTCCCATCACAATCATCGTCGATGTTGTTGTAGGTCTCAGTGACGCCCGGATGGACAGTAGCATTGGAGTCGTTGCAGTCGCCGGACTTGCTTACATATCCTCCGGACGGTTGCGAGCAACCCGCTACCGGTGTCGTACTGTTGACACCGTAGCCATCGCCATCGGCGTCGCGATACCAGTTGGTGGCGGAGACGCCTTCGTCGATTCCACCGACACAGTTGTTGTCGACACCATCACAAATCTCGACAGCGCCTGGGTTGATCGAGGCCTTGGTGTCATCGCAGTCGCTGTCACGAGAGACGTACCCCGACGGCTGCAAACAAGCAGACTTCATACCGCTTCCGCTGCTTGTCCCATAACCATCGCCATCGCCATCGCGATACCAGATGGTGATCGCGGTACCGTTCTCGTCAACGCTGCCATCGCAGTCGTTGTCGATGCTGTCACACTGCTCGACGGCGCCCGGATAGACGCTGGCTTTGGTGTCATCGCAGTCCCCAGAGACAGACGACCAAATGAAAGCAGGGTCGTCAGGGATTTCGGTGCGACAGGTCGACGAGGTTCCACTGCTGGAACTCCCGTACCCATCGTCATCCAGATCCTTGTACAGCGTGTAGAAGGTCAAACCTTCGTCGGTGCTGCCATCGCAGTCATCGTCGGTGCTGTTGCAGGTCTCGGTGGCGCCGGGATTGACGGCGGGATTGCCATCATCGCAGTCCACGTCGTCGTCGAAACCGTCGTTATCCGCGTCATAGTCGGACGGTGTCGTGGTCGGGGTGGTGACTGGCGACGGCGTGGCGGTCGGAGGAGTGGAGTAATCGCAGTCGAGATCGCTGCCGTTGCAGTCCTGATCCACACCATCCTCACAGACCTCGAGAGCACCGGGATAGGTCGCGGCATCGTTGTCGTTGCAGTCGATCTGATCGGTGCGACCATCGCCGTCGATGTCCTGGGGCTCGTCGTTGTCAGCGGGAGTGGAACCGGGCGTGACGGTCTGGGTGGGATGCTGACCGTCGTAGACCGGGACATCGCCCGGACCACAACCGATCGCCAGACCGGCAAGGAGAGTGATAAAACAGGATACGAAAGTCAAGCGCGAAAACTGCATTGGAACTCCTTACGTTGTGGGGGAAAGCTTATTTATCCATCCACCAGGCAAACTCCTGGCTCGATTTTTAAACAAGCTTTTAGACACCCCATCTTTTGATTATCATCAGGGGTCGTCCGTTTATATCACCAAACGAGATTTTTGAAAACTTAAATTTGTTTGATATAAACGGACAATCCCTAATTTTCTTTTTTCTTTAATTTATTCAATATAATGAACAAAATCAGCTATTTCTGATGGTCAAACTATACCATATTTTGCCCATTTTGTCAATGAATACAGACATGCAAAATCCTCGTACGAAAAACAAGATTGAAACCTAATATTCCCTGAGCGGAGGTTCGTTCGACGAACCGGAGTCGAAGGGTAGTCATTCTTAACTTCCCCTTCGACTCCGCTCCCTTGGGTCGCTTCGCTCAGGGAATATTAAATAAAGAAAAACACCTCCTCAGCAGAGAAGGTGTCGTAGAAAAAGTGGGGTCTGTGTAAGACAGGCGCCGTCGCGACTCTGTACCACCACTCATACCTGTCAGACAGAGACCCCAAGAGAAAGAACTTACATCAAATTATCCAACTTGATGCCCAGACTGGACCCATTGCCGTAGTAGAGGCAGTAAGCCCCTCCGTTTCCGACACTGACTCCGTCAATGGCGACGGAGACGGTTCCAGTCATCTCAGGCGAGGTAACCCCGTTTTCGCACAGCCAGGAGTCGGCATTGCTCCACGTCTGGGTGGAAGAATTATAATCCGACGACTGGTAGAACCGACTCGAGTTCGCCCGGATTACTCCACCAACAACGTTCTTGATCGTGTACGTCACCGAGGACGCGTCGGTCCTCGTGGTCACACTCTGGTTCCAGGCATCGCACTGGGCCGGGTCGGTCAGATTGGAGCAATAACCGAACGAGAAGTCCACAGCCGGCGTCGCGGAGCCGTAAGCGACCGTGATGGTCACCTCGCTCCCGTCATAGGAGGGCGTCGGAGTGGGGGTCGAGCTCTGACACTGGCTGTCGGCCCCATCGATGGCGCCGTCGCAGTCGTTGTCCTTCTCGTCGTTGCAGACCTCGGTCGCCCCCGGATGAATGGACGCGTCCTGATCGTTGCAGTCCTGAGGGTCGGTTGTGTAACCATCGCCATCGACATCCCCATCGTTGTGAAAGCCCTCGTCGATGAGGTTGTCACAGTCGTCATCGATACCGTTGTCGAGCTCGACGGCCTTGGGATAGACCGCAACGTTGCCGTCATTGCAATCCACCTGGTTGGTGTAGCCATCACAGTCGACATCAACGATCTCACCGTCATCCCCACCACCGGGAGCCACGACATTGGCCGGAGTACAGGACACGAAAACGAGAAGACACAGAAACAAACCGATAAAAAACCGCTCCATTGATCATCCTCCAAAGAAAAGTTATTGCCATTCAACGAATCCTCAGCACAAATGCTTTGGAATCGAGAAGAGTCTGTGAGGAAAAGGCTTCCACACACATTCTTCTGGACTCCATACAACAGAATGTCCCTTCGACTCCGGCTCGTGTGACGAGCCTTCGCTCAGGGAATATGATTGAAACATATTTCAAAGAACAATTGACGTGTCAGAATAACAAAGAATCGAATAATTGTCAAGGAATGAGGCACAAAAATAGACCTAAAATAAAAATCAGACCTCTTTGCGTAGAAGTCTGATAAAGTTTGGCGTATCCCCGCTTTCCTATCAGATTAACTCTTCAAGAAAAACATGGAAAAACGGGGATGGTCTAGATGATCAGTTAGAGGCACCGGCGCCGAAATTGACGCCGAGCTGGAGGAGACCCGTCACACCACCGCCGGGGACGATAATGACACCACTCTCATTCATCCCCTTGGTGGCGTACCACGAGTATCCGACTCCGAGTCGTCCATAACCGGTGATACGACCGCTTCCAGGCATGAAATCCCGGTTGAGCGAAAGCCCGACGAGGACTCCATTGTCCAGGACGCTGGCGTCGACCGAGTTGGCATGGTCTGTGGTGCTCTGAAACGTGGCGAACCCACCGATCAGGGTGGTGCTGGATCCGGCCAACGCCTCCAGACCGATCTGGTAGGCAGTATCCGCACCGGAGCCTTCGCCATCGGCACCGAAACCGACGTTGCCAAACGCGGCAACCTCGCCTGAGGAGGTCTCGAGACCTATCCGGAGTCCGAACCCGCCGGCGGACAGTGCCGTGTTGCGCACCATCTCACCATTGGGATTCCCTGACTGATCGACCTGCTGGAGGGATCGACGACCGATCACCATTCCCGAAGCCCCACCTTCGACTAGAACGGAACGGGACTCGTTGACGGTGACGCGACCATTCAGAAGCGTGTCGGCATTCTGTCGATCGACCCTTTCGGCCGTGTCGGCGTCTTTGCGATCTGCGACCTCCTGATCCAGATCCGTATTCAGACCATTCACCCGTCCACCCAGAAGGTTGACGGCACTGTCTCGCCCCGCATTGGCGGCGTTGATCCCGTTGATCTGTCCCTGAAGGATCATGTCACCGACCTGACGAAGAGTCGCCTCACCACCGACCGCCAGATTGGCCTGGGTGGTTGCGATCACAGTCACCGTCTTGCGAGTGAGGCTCGGACGCGATGTCTTTACGCAAGGTCTGTAATGACTGTACTGCGCCTTGCTGACAACCTCGCGACCGTCGCTCGCCTCGCCATGATTCCGATAAATCTCAGTCCCATTCACGAATGCGTCGACGAACAGGTAGCCCTCGACGGGCACAAACTTGCCGAGGACCAGATCCACGGAACAAGTCCGCGGAATCGCAGCGGCACCTGCGGTACACGCATCGAACTCCACCAGAAACAAGGTGTGATCCAACGTCTTGTTGCCCCCGTATTCGTTTTTGACGAACAGAGCAAACTCGCTGTCCTTCATCGGAAGAACCCTGGCAACGCCGTCACAATCCTCATCGGTCGTGTTGCCGAGAACTTCTCGGGCTCCAGGATTTACGGACTTGTGAGTGTCATCGCAATCGACCTCTCCGGTGAAACCGGTCGAAGCAGCTGTTGCTGCTCCGACGAACACACAGTAGCCGTCCTTGTCGAGGTCAACCATACCGGCGTACGACGTACACGGAGGGTCGACCGCGAAGGCTGTCGTCGAAGTTATGAGCAGTCCGAAAGAAAACATAACGAACACTGTGAACAAATTTCGCTTCATCTTCCTCTTTCTCCTTGTTCAGGTACTTCGTCGGGATCAGAGAAAACCAGCCCTTTTGCCGGCTTCCCTACCGTCTGACCCCGACTTAGGGGTTTTGACGGTGCGAGACCTAGACTGATTGTAAGTTACGAATCAGCCACGGTCAGATCAGAGGTGTTTAGAAAAGTAGTAGACTTGCTACTGCCCTACAAACTTCTGATCCAACCATGTACTGAAGTGGTTTGACATCCAACATTCCAACAAGGAGGAGATGTCAGAAGTGAACATCAAACCGCTTTAGGACACACATGGATCACATTCATTAGAATTTGATCAACTGTGAACGCATTAAGATAACCTTAAAAACATATTTTGTCAAGGTATCCTGGCATAAATGTTGTTAATCATTGACGAAAAGCGGCCGTTTTGGTATTCTTTTGCACGAATTAAAGGAACGAAAAGAAGCCCCTTTGAGGGCTTAGATACAGCGGTGAACACGACTCCTCCTTGTGTTGACAAGCTAGTATCTAAGTTCTCAAAGGGGTTTTTTAAAAAAAATCCTACAAAAATCGCGATCTTGCCTTTCACGGGGCCCCATCGACTCATCACCGTATGTGAATACGGTGATGAGTCGATTTCCCCGTTCAAGGCAATCTCATCGATTTTTGTAGAATTTTTACATCAAATAATCAAAAAACGGGACTCAGTCCCGTTTTTATTTAATTATTCATTGAAATCTTCGTGAACGAATTGATGTCTGCGTCTAATACGTTCGGTTTGGAGGATGGTAAAAGCGATCCCTACAAATCCTCCCAAGACGAACCCCGAGGACATATTTACAATAATATCTGGTTTAACAGGCCAACGAGAATTGAGAGGTTCATCCACAAGACGCACAGACACATTAGCTCCGGAGGTATACTCGCCTACCCTCTGAGTAAGAACAAAGGAAATCGCGCGAACAAGCTGTTCTGCCTGATTGATATCTGTGTGATAAGCCGTGACAGAGAGAAGTCCCGAGCCTCGTGCAACGGTCGCTTTGACGGTTCTTCCCCACACTTTTCTTTGTCTTGAAGGATCCTCAGGAAAAATAGATTGGTCAATGCTAAACCCTGCATCCAACACTTGATCAAAAAAAGTACTCGTATAAATAAGCGTGGAAAGATTATCAGCAATACGTTCCTCAGAACGCGAAGCAGTATACGCATCAACGCCAGAACCAACATCCTGCAAAATGAGCAATCGAGATGTTGAAGAATACTTGAGGGGTTGAACAAAGGAGATGATTAAAGCCAAGACAAGCCCTAGAAGCCCAAACAAAAAAATCGTTTGCCAATGGCCGAACACGTCTCGCAAGTAATTTGGTTGTGCCATACGTTTATGAGTATAACTTAAATTTTGAGCTCACCCAATGTCACAGTAACCTCTTGTTGCAATCCTGCACGATCAATCGTCAAATGAATTTCATCACCTACAACATAAGAAGTAAGAAGATCATCGATCGAAAAAAGTGAGTCTATAGCAACGCCTTCAATAGATAAAATAATATCCCCTTCAAGTAACTCTAGGGAAGTCGTTGTATTGACCGCCTCTGGAGTCTGTTGTGCGTAGAGCAAAAACCCCTGATGCAAACCTCGAGAAAGTTCTGGCGAAACACCAACTGTTCGAGAAAGATCAATGCCCTGAAGACCTAACGCGGGATGCACAATCGAATCAGATGGAAGGAGTACCTGACGGAACGCGTTAGAAAGCTGTTCAAAAGGAATCATCTCCGCAACACCTTCTGTATAAGAAACAACACCAACTAAATCTCCAAAAAGGTTAAACACGGCTGAACCTTGTTCAAAAGCAGAGGAAGACAACATATGAATACGTCGTAAAGGAATATCCGAAGATTCCATACTTTGTGTTCCCCATGTCACAGAAGAAACGGTTGTAACATTCACGACCCCTGCAGCTGATACGATAAATAATTGATCGCCAACCGCTACATCATATCCGGATCCAAAATTAACCACAGAAACATTATTTGTTTGACAATGAGCAAAGACAAATCCTGTCAACGGTTCCTCAATTCGTTTATCAATTTCACACTGCTGTGTTTGCCATTGCACATGATCCCCCACAGCAGCCTGAGAGGCAAGGAGCCATCCATCGGATGTTAAAGCGATCACTGGTTTATGGGAAAGAGAAAAAGGAACTCCGGTTTCTGTCATCTGAGCTTTTTCAAATAACGAACCTACCGCAGGAAGAGCACGTTCTTGAAGAAGAGAAAGCGCGTCTTCATAATTTTTTGGAATGACTCGAGGAAGTTCCTGTGTGATTCGCAGAGGTTCTGTGAGACGTGATAACCCGAACGCATATTCAGAAAGATAATCCGTTGTAAGAGCTGTTCCGATAATTCCCGCTCCAAGACCAACCACAAGAGAAAGAAGAATCAAAGAAAAAATGTGTGATAACGAAGTTGTTTTCATAAGACCTTTTTCAAAATAAGATGAGATTGACTTGAACGGGCTGGCAGTCGCTGAAGAGCTACACAAATATAGCTTGAAGCGATGCCTGGGTGCCCGTGAAAGCCAAGATCGCTTATTTTGGAAAAGGTCTTATACCCATTGAGACGTGAGAACAATTAACACGCTAAGAAAAAAGAATAAAATAAGATACCGTTTAAGAATTTCTCTAGACAGTTTATGAAGGGCGTGAGCGCGAGAAAGTCCCAAAAAGACATAAACCCCTAATGCCAGAAAGGCCGCATTAGAATAAAAGCCCGTTGGCAAAAAAGAAAGGCTGGCAAAAAGTTCCGTCGTTAAAAGAGCTCCAGCAAAAGCATAGGGTCTTGCCCGTTGGGGATCGATCTTTCCAGCCCAAAGAGTTCCGTACACAATAAAAAAAAGAATGAAAAAAAAGATCACAGACAAAAACCATAAAGGCGTATGAAGAAAGAGGGAAAGACCAAATCCAAGCGTTGACAGAAAAAAAACGGAAAGAATATGTAATAATTGAGAAAGATACTCTAGCGTAAAGGGTTGATAGTTCATCGGGAGATGAGTAAAACTAAACACATGTTCAACAAACAAAAAAAGGAAAAAAACAACCAGGACGGTCAAAACAACTTTTGTCAAAAAATGTTCTAAAAGAAAAAATGGTCCAAAACTTGAAAGAAAAAAAAGAGTTGGTGTTCCTAAAAGATGCCAAAACTGAAATGTCCGAAGATGCCATCCCAGTAACCGCGCAAGAACGACAGCAATAAAAAATGTAGAGAGAGAAACAGCAACGTACGGATGACTCCAACCCAAAAAAAGCGCAAAAAATCCAAGAGCTCCAATAAAAGTGGCAACAAAAGAAGAAAGACGATAGAAAAGAATCATAAAGGTCTTTGCCATTCAACAGAAAGCGTTCCTTTGATCAAAAGTTCACCTGAAAAAATATCTATAGATGAAATCTTGGTATATCCAACAACAATCTTGTTCAATTGAGCAAGACGCTGCTCTAACAAAGATGTCAAAAACATGTTCACTAAAAATGAAGGCAGATGTGCACTTCCAACGAAAACATCTTTAGGAATCACAGCGATGGCACCATCTTTGACGATCACATCGAAAAAAAGAATAACCGCTGTCTGAAGATCGCTCTCTTCAACAGGAATAAAAACTTCTACACCTAAATCAGGTTCCAAAACCACCTGAAGAGCTGAAATATCCAAACCTTCCAAAGGAGATTCTTCTAACTTGGATCTCAACGTGGCGGTGAGAGAAGCTTCTGAAACGCTCACTTCTAGCATTTGGTTTGGTGAAGGTAACAAACGACCACCTTCACGAAAACGCTGTAAAAAAGATGTTGTCATTTGTTCTCGCAAAACAGTCTCAACAGGAACACCCGGAGTCACTTCCCGCAAAGGAGCAGGTTGTGTGTAAGCAAAACGAGTAAAGATAGGAATAAACACTAGACCTGTAGAAGCAACCACCCAAGCAAGATAACCGATGCAGATTAAAAAAACAACGAAAAAAATCATCAAACACGTAAACCAAGGCTTACGAGATTTTTTTTGAGGTTCCATTTCTTGAACGATATTCTTCTTTACATCCTCAATCTGTTTTTCTAATGAAGCTTGTTTTTCTATGCGTGGCATAAAATTATTGAATCAACCAAGGATAGGTTATTTTCAATTGTTCAATCGTTTTTAAAGGTATATCTAATTCATCTTCTGAGTCGTTTTGTAAAGCCATTTGAATCTGATTCCAAGCAATAGCCAATTGAAGATGTAACTCTTTATACTCAACAGGGACACGAAGTTCAAGCAGCGTACTCAATGCATTTTGAGTGGCAAGACGTTTTTGTGCGTTGTCTTGAGAAGCGACAAACTGCTCTTCAAACGTTTGAAGAGTTATAGAAACGCCTTCACGATAATCCTCTTCATTCACAGGTTTAGGTTCTTGCATCGCTGATGTTTGGGTAGACGATCCACGAAGAACAAAAAACATGAATCCTGCCAGTGAAACGGTTAACAAAATGATGATGACGGGAAAAAAAGAATGTTTTTGATAATAATGCATAGTCAACGAAAAGTTATGAAATATCTTGAAAAAGATCCTCTAATATCACAACCACCATCATAGCCAAAGGAATGGAAAAAATAGCTCCAACCAGTCCTCCTGCTTTAATTCCTACTAACAACGCTAAGATACTAATGATTGGATTTAATCCTGTTACCTTCTGCATCACTTTAGGAACAAGAAGATGATTTTCAACTTGTTGAACAATCAGATACAAAATGATGACACCAAAACCAATCACAGGCGACTGAGCAAAACCGATAATAAGCGCTGGCACAAGAGAAATAATCGGTCCAACGTAAGGAACCACTTCAAGCACACCGGCCATCAATGCAAGAAGCAGAGCGTAATTGACCCCCAAAAAAAGCAAACCTAGATAAATAGCCGCTCCAACAATAAGTCCCAAAATAAGCTGACCTCGCAACCATTCCCCCATTTTTTTTTGTAATTTTTTTATCAAATGAACAACATACGGTTGATATTCGATAGGAGCAAGGTTTCGAAAATACTTTCGCATTTTTTCTTCCTCAACCACCATATAGAAGGTCAACACCAAAACGATGAACACCGCAACAACCCCTCCGACAACTCCTTTTACTGTAGAAAAAACAGAACCAAAAGATTCATTAAAACTTGTTTGTAACGCGGTCAAAGAAGTGGAGAGATTTGTACTTAATCCATAGTCTTCTGAAAACTGACGAACTTGCCCAAGCGATTGAGTCGCCTGCGTATAGTAATCTGAAAAATGAGTAAACAGTTGAGCTCCCTGTTGTCCTATTACAGGAACAAACAGGACAATAAAAATAGATGTAAGAGAAAGCAAAAGAATATAAATAATCAACACAGCAATCCCACGAGGAATTCTTCGCAAAGCAAACCAGGCAGCAAACGGTTCGATAAGCGAGGCTAATAAAAGAGAACCCACAAAAATAGCCACGATGTCGCGGATAAACCAAAGAAACCACAAACCTAATCCAATCAAAACGGCTTTAATAAACGTGGTTGTTGAAATACTAATGGACTGAGGAGGTTGCATAATACAAATAAATTATAACATAAAAACGGATCTCACGATTCGTTACGTTAAACCCCGTAGAATTGACTTTCTTTGTATTTTTGGTATTATTCAACGTCGATTTTATTTTCGTGAATACGAATTAAAGTCGTTTCATCTTATTTTAAAGACAATGGAGGCACTTGATGATCAAAATTGCTGAACGACTTGCTCATGCATTGGAACCGTGGAAAGCATGTCTTGGCAAAATGACTCTCGTCTGTGGAATCGGAATGGTCCTTCTGGGCTTTCCATCACAGATCTATGCCAATTGGAAGGCGGGTGAGTGCGGAATGGACCCTGTACTCATAATGGTCGCACTCGTCCTGTATGGTGTCCGAATTCCCTACCAGGTGAGTGCCCGCGTCTGGTACCTTCTACCTGCGGACGTACTGGGTCTGTTGGTCAGTATCGTCCTCGTGTACCAGTACATGATCTACTGAGAGAAGGAGAATAAATGAATCCAATAAAACTCACTGCTGCCAACAACTGGCAGGAATTGGATCAATTGGAAAAAAACGGAGTTCTCCCAGGAGAACTCGCAAGACACTTGAAAGCACTGGTAGGGTGCCATCTCAAACACATGGTTCACCCAACCGTATCAGATGAAATTTTACGACTTGCCAAAAGGCACGTGAAAGAGGGTATCCTCATTACCGATGAGAAACGCTGTTTCGAACAGCTCTATGATATCGTTCTGTTCCAGGGTGATGAACAAACTCGCCCGTTCTTTCACTTGATTGCCAAATATCCACAAGGACGGTTCCGCTATCTGGACGAAATCTAGAAAGCTGAAACCTTTTCAAAACTGACCCACCATCAACGAGAAACTTCCTCACTGGAAGCTCGCCGATGGTGGAGTTTTTCTTTTCAAAAAAAATATCACATCATGAGTGATGCGATATTTTTGGTGGAGCTGAGGGGAATTGAACCCCTGTGTGGTAAGGTTTTTCACAATGACGTTTCCAAGCTCATTCACACCTGGAATACCTACACACGCTGAAGGTGTGACGCAATACGTGTTTAGGAACCGATCGCAACTCTTGTGCGCGAAAGATCGGTGACTTCGCGCTCAAAGCTCAAAAATATAACACCCAGATGTTGGCTATTGAGCAAAACCAACTTGGATGGTCCTTCAAACCCTTAGGCGAGGACAGGAGCAAATGAAGGAACGCGTAGTGCGTTCTTGATCATTGCCATGACGTTGTTTGCAGTTGTCGTCGTGCACGAGTTTGAGTACGTGCGGTCGTGCCCACACGGCTTGATCATTATGAAGAGGCTCCCATCGATACCGATCAGCCCCATGAGGCAAAACTAACAAAAAAAGAGTATTTTGTCAATAAATTCAAAGAAAAAAGACCCTTGATGAGTCTTTAGTTAAGAATGCGAACGTTACAGACACTCACCATAGGTCAAGCGTCGAATATCAGGCACGGAATATCCTCCCAAACGGCCGGCACGCTCAATTTTCGCATAGTATTGAACGATCAACCCTCTTTCCACGACAGAAAGTTGGCGTGTTGTGCGCTCCTGAAGCCAGGATTGAGTCTCTGTAGATAAACTCGATGGCAACATCTGCTCTGTCAATACTGTTCCCACAGGAGGACGAACAAGAAAGATATTTCCGTTATCCTCCTTCATCTCATCTGCACTATCCCTCGTCAGAGACGGTTTTCTCAAATACAGATAAGCCACTTGCTTAAGACATTTTTGAAATTCAACATAACTGTACTCCAACCATGGTCCAAAGGCCTTCTTGCCACGCAAAAGTCTGTGAAGCAACTGTCGAAGGCCATTCCATGTACGCATGACGACCCACATTCCTTGAAATCCTGGCAAAAGAAGGGTATCAGCAAACTCATAAACTTCTCTGGAGGACTCAACAGCTAAGTAGCCTCCTTTTGTTACAAGATGTCCTGAGTGGTCTCCCAAAAGTTCAATCAAAAAACAGGCAATACACATCTGCTCCTGAAAAAATGCATGAACATTCCCCTCAAGAGCCGCCCGAGTACATTGATGGAGAGATAGTGGAGACATATCTCTGGCGCGATCTGGATGTTGAAGGATACTCTCATTCTGAAATGAACAAACAGAGTCGGCAAAATTCAACAAAGCTGGATCTATCAAACTTGAAAACCCATAGGGATTATTTCCATCCAAGTGATACCTTGGCAGGATTCGACGGTCTGCATGACCCCTCTCTTGTTCCTCCCTAAGACGCTGCTCGCTTCTGCGCTCTGGTGTAACGATCAACCTGCAATATTGTTCCATTAACTCACCTCCACTCTAAGCTACGAAATTCTTTGTATAATACTAAATACATCGAAAGCTCAATTGAGACATTTCAGATCCGGAACAGCCCGAGTAAAAGCCAATTCCGCCAAAAAACGCATAATGGCCTCACGCTTCTTTTGAAACACAATTTGACTCACAGCTTCATTGAGCAGTTCAACAAAAACCTCAAAAAAAGGATGTTGATGGGTAACAGCACCAGCAAAAAAAACCATGGACAACTCTATCTCTTGAGAAGGTGGGACGCAATCAGGACAGGTAACTTTCCATTTAAAATGAAAGGGGCGGCTCAGATTGTGAGACGCGACAAGCGCGTGGGTCATGGCATCAACCACAACCGGAACAAAAATCTCTTTCTTTGGCAGACTCGAAAGCATCTGCGAAAAGTGGTCTATGGATTCTTGCATAAGTCGCCCGAAACGCTTAAGCAATTTCCGTGCCATGACTTGATCGTCAGCTTGAATTTTTGCTAATTCTCCTAAACAAATCTCATAAGCAAATATCCCTTGGTTTGGGACTGGCTCTTGAAGCACGGCTTGAGAAATGTCTCGAATGAACGATCCTCCATAGGGAGACATGGTAATTTTGGGCGGAGATTGGTCGTCGAATTCTATTCTTACTTTGAATACGGGATTTGTTGGATCTACGATCCCAAACTTCTCTCGTGTACGCTGGGAAAGCAGGGTAATCATGACATTCCTCTCCTTAAACCAAGAAATTAAGGTCTGTACTCCCTTCAAAAAGATGTTCCAAAAATTGAATATTGTCAACCTTCTACTGGAGACCGTTGAAAAACCCATCAACAAAAAAACAGCGTTACAAGATGCTGTGTCGTAACCCGCCGTCAGGCGGGTTTTGTGTATTTGTCTTGCGTTTTAG
>LBWG01000002.1 GCA_000993535.1 Candidatus Uhrbacteria bacterium GW2011_GWF2_39_13
ATTGGAAAATCTAAAAGAGGTAAAAACCGTATTCAGAACTTATATTAAAAACAGAAAATTTAGATATCAAATGTAACGTTTTGTTTTGAGAGGGCTATAATTCCTACACAATATAGAGGCATGCCAAGCGAAGTGGTTGAAATATCGTGGCAAAATCCAATTTATACTGATGCTGAAAAAAACGGTTCAGAAACCGACAAGCGTAAACGAGTCCTAGAAACAATTAAAGCCGATGAGGAAGCTAGAGAAGCAAAAAAAGAAGAACAACTTACTGAAAAATATGCTGTTTTACCTGATGAGTATAAAATTGAATTTTCCAATGCCCAAAAAGATGCGGCACGAGTTTTAAATGCCACATATACAAGACCAAAGAGATATTGACGATATGTCGCCAGAAGAATCCTTTGTGCTCGATAAATTAAAAATTGTCTATAGGAAATTTAAAAAAGAAAATCCTGATAAACCTTTTGCTTTTGATTTTTCAAAAGACATAGATCGCAAAGTTTACAATAATCTTATCCAAAGATTGGCATTCAAAATTTTGGAAGGTAGACAAAATGTTGGCGATCAAAAAAAGGCAAATGTTATTAGAAGAGAACTAGGTATTCCGTCG
This sequence comes from Candidatus Uhrbacteria bacterium GW2011_GWF2_39_13, assembly GCA_000993535.1. GTDB lineage: Bacteria > Patescibacteriota > Patescibacteriia > UBA9934 > GWF2-40-263 > UBA12478. The sequence continues at coordinate 614 of LBWG01000002.1, forward strand.
CAAGAAATAAAAAAAGACGGATTATTGTTGCCGGAAAAAGAAGATGAGTCACAAAAGGAAAAAAAAGATAAATTAATAAAAAAATTGCGGGATTTGGAGCAAAAAATATATAGCACGCGAAGGTTAACATTAAAAGATGATATGTTTTTGGTCGGTCACGGCATAAATCCGGAAACAGATGAAAAATTTGACCTAATTGATGGCAAGATAGGCCAATTTTTTGATGCTCATGGGATTGCAAAAATGGATCAATTAACAAAACTCTTACAAATACTTGAAAAAGGGATTGACCCAAGCAAACCCTTTTTTACAGCACCATTTGAAGTGACGAATGAGATGAGGGCAGCTGGAGCAGTAACAGGAACTTCTGGAGGAACCGCCTACAAAGATGGGATAGCTGTCTTGACCAGTGGTTATAAGGAAAGTTTATCTAAAAATGAAATAAAACATATTTTTATTAATGATGTCTATGGTGATATGGTGGAACCATTATTAAGATTATATCCCAAATATCAGATCCATTTATTAAGTGAACAAAAAAAGATAATGGAAAGCGAAGTTAAATTATTTGAAAAAAAATAAGTATAACTCAATGAGCTACTCACAAATAAATATGTTTTCTTCACTCCGTTACGAAAACGATTTATTTATAAACTTTAGACTCCGACTTAAAAATATGGCTGAAACTTTTATCAAAAAATTTACACAAATTTCCAAAGTAGATACTGAAATTGCGGGAGGCAAAGGTTCCTCTCTTGGAGAGATGACTCAAGCAGGTATTCCCGTTCCTGAAGGCTTTGTTATTCTTTCAAATGCCTTTAACAGATTTATAGAAGAAACGGATTTGCATATTGAAATTGATGCTGTTTTAGATGAAGTCGATATTAGAGAAGTTCATACTGTTGAAAACGCTTCTGAAAAAATTCAAGCAATGATTCTTTCCAAAGAAATACCTGAAGATATCAAGACAGAAATTCTAAAATTTTATAAAAAATTAGATTGTAAATTTGTAGCTGTTCGATCTTCTGCGACATCAGAAGATTCGGCCTCCGCTGCTTGGGCTGGACAGCTGGATAGCTTTCTTAATACAACAAAAAAAACGCTTTTGGAAAATGTAAAAAAATGTTGGGCTTCTTTATTTACTCCTAGAGCTATTTTTTATAGATTTGAAAAAGATTTAAACAAAGATAAAATTTCTGTTGCTGTCGTTATTCAAAAAATGATTGAGAGCGAAGAATCAGGGGTTGCTTTTTCAGTTCATCCAGTTACTCAAGATAAAGACCAGATAATTATTGAAGCAGGATTTGGTTTAGGTGAAGCAATTGTTTCTGGTTCAATAACTCCAGATAGTTATATTATAAATAAACAAGAATTTTCAATTTTAGATATTAATGTAAATGAGCAAACAAAAGCGTTATACAAAAAAACAAAAGGCGGAAACGAATGGAAAGAGATAGGAGAAAAAGGAAAGAAACAAGTTTTATCTAAAAATGAAATTATTAAACTTTCAAAACTCATAACAAAAATTGAAAATCACTATAGATTTCCTTGCGATATAGAATGGGCAAAAGAAAATAAAAAATTTTACATTCTACAAAGCAGACCAATTACCACGATATCTGAAACAGAAACGAGCCAAACATACTATAAAATAATGACCAGACCATTAAGTCTCATTGATTGTGAATGTTGGGATTTTGGAGAAAGAATAAAATTGCCTGAAAAATTTAAAAATCTACTTTTCTTTAATCCCCTATTTATTTATACCCCTAAAAAAGGAGTAACTATCTATTATAATTTTACAGACCCTGAACAAAATCCACAACCATTACTAAACGATATTGAAAAAAATCTAACTTGGTTTAAAAGAGAAAAAGCAAAATTTGATAAGAATTGTCAAAAAATAAGAGCATTAATTAAAAATAAAACCAGTAATTACAAAAAAATCGCAAATTTAAATCATGAAATTTGGTCATTGATAGCTGTTGCCAATTTTTTTGGCAGTACTGAATTTTTTAAAGTTTCTCATATTCTAAAAAATCTTTGTATCCAAATTAGAGAAGAGAGTGACGATGTACTTCATTCTTCATTAACATATTTGAATAAACTTATTGCAAAAAAATTTAAAGTTGATACTCAAAATATTTCACTGACCGAAATTCTAAATAATAATCTTCCTGATGATGTTGAATTAAGAAAAAGAGAGAAAGGGTGGGTTTTTCACAATGGAAATATTATTTTTAACATCAAAAATTATTGTAAAGAGAATAAAATACAAATTATTAATCCTACAAAAAAGTATGGCAATGTCATTTATGGCAAAATCGCATACAAAGGGTATGTAAAAGGAAAAGCAAAAGTTATTTTTGAACTATCAGAACTTAGTAAGATAAAAAAGGGAGATATTTTGGTAACGCCTATGACAACTCCCGAAATGATTCCAGTATTAAAAAAAGCTTCTGCAATAGTAACAGATGAAGGTGGAATAACTTGTCATGCAACTATTGTTAGTAGAGAATTAAAAATTCCTTGTGTTATTGGCACAGTAAATGCAAGCCACTTAATTTCAGATAATGATTTATTAGAAGTTGATGCAAACAAAGGAAGTATAAAAATCATAAAAAAGAAAAAAGGCATCTTGAAAAAATAAAACCCGCTAGAAAGAATCCATGCGGGCAACAAAAAAACAAAATATTACAGATTGATCACCATTTTAAAAAAGATGTGCGGTTGACGATCTTTCTGGAAATTGCTTGAACAGCCGATTTCTAGAAGAGAGTGTCTACGACAGGAGTGGGTGTTTGATTGTTTAAAAAAACGTCTTCTTTAGAAAGAACAACTGGATTTAAAACCTCTTTTTCTACGGGTAAAAATGGAATCAAAAATAAGAGATATCCCAAACCAATTGGATGATTTAAATAAGGTGAAAAAAAGTGCGTTCCGAAGATAAAGATGAGACCAGCAATCAAGCCGTATCCTAACCATGCTTGTTGCGTGGAAGTATAAACCCAAAAACGCTTTGTTAACTGGTATCCCGCATAAAGAAAACCGATGGGTCCAAGAATTCCCATTTTAATCCACAGTTCAAACCAGCCCCATTCCATCGAAGTTGTGGTCCACATTCCATCAGGATTTATGGCTCGCACGCGAGGATCATCCGTCTCAAACGTCACGGATTTTCCAAATCCATGACCAAGGACCGAGTTGGCAACAATCTCAGTGAGCATGGGGGTAAGAAGTTTCCAACGGCTAGAAATGCCGGCATCTTGAGAATCCGTTGTCCGATCTTTAAAAGAATCAACAAGGGATAAGCTTGAAAGAGACTGCGGAGGAATAGGAAAAAAAATAATGAAAGCAAGGAAAAAAATTCCTAATAAGATAGTTAAACTGGAATAAGAAGCAAAACGGAAGAGAGATCCAATGATAGGTCTATATTTTTTCCAAAGAACGATAAAAAGAAAAAGGAACGTCGGGAAAAAACCTACCCAGAAACTTCTTGAAAGAGTGAGTAAGATGGTGCTTACGACAATACCACCAAGAACGATAAATCCTTTTTGTTTTTTTTGAGTCATTGTTAAGCACAAAAGAATGAGACCAAAAATAATCGTAAACACTTGCGACTGAATGAAAATGCGATACACACCGATCCCTACAGGAGTGATCTCCGCAATACGCAGATCTCGAAAAAAAACGTATACCATTTTTAAAATGACTTCACTAAAATGAGTATAGAGGTAGAGAAGAACAAAAGAAATAAAGGAAACCCACAATGCTCCTGCTGTAAGAATCTGCAAAAAATCATGTCTTTGTTTATTGTTCCATTCAACAGAAAGAATCGGTAAGAGATAAAAGAGGTACAGATAGGCATTTCCATCTGAAAAAACAGCCATGGGATTTCGAGTCAAAACACCAAGAATAAAACCTATAAAAACACCCAGAATAACTAAAGAAAATATTTGTGCTCGTCCATCTTGAAGATTCGGCCTATATTTTTTCTGTAGCCAGCCTATCCCCCACCCCAACATCACTCCAACAAAAATAACCATGCGCAAGGAAAGAGTAAAACCGCCCAAATTGACAACGACTAACGCTCCGTGAGGATTAGAAAAAAGTTCAATAAAAGGAATATACAGAGCTTGATCTAATCTTTTATAAGCAAAAACAGCAGAAGCTATTCCTACAACAAGAAGAATCATCCCGGAAAAATGACTATAATATCCAATCAAACCAAGAAGATAGAAGCAAACCATTAAAAGAAGGCTATTGCGAAATGTCTTTCCAAAAAATTGAAGCATATCAGTGAGGTTTAATAACGGATGCAAAAAGACTCATCACCCAAAAAAGAGGTTCGAGTAATAAAAAAAGAATTCCCGTACTTATTCCATAGTGCTTAAACATATAACGGACAATACTGCGACGAAGCATGGATTGTTTTTGAATAGTCGCTATTTTATCAAAACTTGCTCCTTTTTTATGTTTTGCCCAAATATCAGCATGGTAATAAACTCGCCATCCAGCCTTTTTTGCTCTGTAACAAAAATCTACTTCCTCATACCACATGAAAAATCCATCATCCAACATTCCTATTTCTTCAATCATCTGACGCCTTATACAAAAAAAAGCTCCCATTACTTGATCCACATCAGATGATTGGCGATAATCAAAATCGCTCATGAGCCAGCGTTTCAATGGTTTTATGTTTGGAAACAGATGCGGAATTTTAACAAGCAATAAGAACTGATCTAAAGGTTGTGGAAAAGCCCAAACGCAGGCTTGTTGTGTTCCATCAAGATTTTTTAAAGAAACACCTCCTATGCCTATATCCGGAGAATGGTTCATTTTGTCTTCTATTTGCGAAAGCGCATCATTTTCAAAAAGAATATCTGGATTCACGAGAACAATAAAATCTCCTTTTGCTTGTTTGATGGCCTTGTTACAACCGCCCGCAAATCCAAGGTTTATCTGTGTTTGAATCAAATGAACCTGTGGAAATCGTTGTGTCAATTCTGTTACACAATCCCCAGAAGCATTTTCTACTACGAATACTTCCACTTCTTCTTTAGAATGATACAAGAATAAAGATTCGAGCATGCGAAGAGTGTACTCCATTGTTTTATAATTAACGGTTACGACAGAAATCATAAATGGTGTTTATGGACAATGATCTTTTTAGCCATTTCATGTTTTCGAATAGATTCAGGTTCCCATCCTAATTTTTGCCATGGAATGTTGTAAGCTAATTTTGGAAGCCACGTTGAGTAGGCTGAACGTTTTTTTTCGACTAAAATTTGAAATAAAACTTCATTCAGAAAAATTCCTTTCTTTCCATGTTCACTCATCGTAAGCCATAAATCCCAATCTTGGAATCGTTTAAGAGAAGGATCAAATCCAGAAAAATCTTCTCTGCGGATAAGGGACGTTGTGTGAATATAGTTATGTTCTTTCAGAGCCTCAACGCTAAAGACCTTGCCGCGAAATAATTTCTTTCCCCAATAAAAACTCGAATAGACCCATGAGACCTCAGGATGATCGTTCAGCGTTTTTTCTAATCGTTCCAACATAAAAGGTTCCAAAATCGCATCTGCATCACAAAAAATAACAAAATTTCCTGTAGAAAGATGAAAACCGTTATTGCGTGCCACTGGAGCTCCTTGATTTTGCTGAAAAACATAGTGAATACGATCCATATAAGGATCTAAAACCTTTCTTGTGTCATCGGTGGATCCGTCATCGACAACAATAATTTCTTCTGGTAAACGAGACTGAAGAAAAAGCGCCTCTAAACAACGATATAGCGTCATGGCATGCTGATACGTCGGGATAATAACAGAGAGTCGATTCATAGATAGGGCTCCAGTTTTTTCATCTGAACTTCACATAAAAATGTTTGAGCATGCTTACGAGCATTATCAGATAATTTTTGACGCAACGCTCTGTTTGAATACAGTTCAAAAAGAGTATCTGCAAGGACTTTCGTGTTTTGATCTGGCAGAAGAATACCGGTCTCTCCATCAATAATAGCCTCATCAACTCCTTCAATCTTTGTCGACAGAGAAGGAACTCCTGCTTGAGCTGCTTCGATAAACACGAGGCCAAACCCTTCTTTATCAATAGGATCTAGAGAAACGGGCATGATAAATACATCAGATATGTTATAAAGATTCCAACGTTCCTCATCACTAATACTTCCATGAAATACAACATGTTTCTCTAAACTCAATTCTGAAACCAAAGATTTGAGTGCAAATTCCGTAGGACCAACACCAACGATATGGTAGATAAACTCTGGAAGCTTTCCTGAACGCTTAAGGTCAGCAAGAGCATGAAGAACCGGAATGTGTCCTTTACGCTCCACAAGACGACTCACTGTAAGCAATGTGAAGATAGAATGATCTTTTCTCACGTGAGGTAATGGATTGTTTTGCGCGGAAAGACAAGGATACAAAACAAGCACATCAGGTACTCCATATCTATTTGTTATTTCTTTTGCCAGAGCTTTTGAATTTGCAACGACTAAGCGAGCTTCTTTGAGTACACGGGTACTTAACTGTTGTTTTCTCCATGTGCTATTCGCCAAACGTAAATCCATCCCATGAACAAATAGAATGTAAGGAACTTTTGTTATTTTTTTTGAAAAAAAAGCGGCTGTACCGACAGGTAAGAGATGACTGATTAAAATAATCCGGTAATTATGACGATAAAGGAAAAGATCGATCACTATCTTTAACCAGTGTGGCCAGATCCATTTATAGAACAAAGATTTTCGATGGATTGGATATTCGACCTCCGTATCAAAAAGATATGCTTGAGGATCCGTTTGAGTAAGAATTTCAATCTGAGTTTTAAAATAAAGAGCAAGCGTAGAAAGATAGGTAGCGATACCGCCTTTGTGTGGCGGAAAATCTGGCGTGATGAGTAACATTTTTTTTTGACTCATACGCCTTTACGTTTAATTTTAAAAAAAGATTTATCGCTTTGTGTAAAGACTCCCAAAAATAACAAAAAGGATAAATAAACGATCCCACCTACCGGAATAATAAAAAGCCAACCGAGGATTGGTTTTAAAACAAGAACCGTCATCAACATAACAATGCCGCTTACATAAATAGGCAGAAGCGTTTTTAATAATCTCCAATAAGAAAAAGCCGGAATCACCCGTCGAATAAAATAAAAACCGGCCAAAAACATAAAAAGAAAACTAAATAAAGAAGCATAAGCCGCCCCTAAAATTCCAATACGTGGAATAAGGACGGCATTTAAAATAACATTGATAAGCATGGTTCCCCCCATGATCGCTGTTTTGATTGACTGACGATTTGAAGCGTTAAGGAGAGATCCTATAGGAAAATCTAAAAAAAGAGGAATCAAAACAAAAATAAGGACTTGAAGTACGATCGTTGCTGATAGATATTCAGGACCAGCAAGTTGGACGACCTCAGAAGCAATGGCGTAAAGGCCAAAAACAATAGGAGCAGAAATAAGGGCCACATACCACATAGAACGATGCAAAACAGCTTCTAAGGCATCCGGATCTTTATCAACCAAAGCACTCATACCCGGATAGAGAGCAGCAACAAAAGCCATGGGAAGAAATTGAAAAGCATAGGTAAATTTATACGCAATAGCGTAAAACCCTAAAGAAGCGGCATCAAGAAATTTTGAAATAAAAATGGTATCTATATAGGAATAGACTTTGACAAAAAGAGCTCCTAAGGCAAAAGGGAAAGCCGTTTTCAAAATCAATATTAAATCATTTTTATTTAATGAAGGAATAAGAACATTCCAGCCAATACGTTTACCCACATACATCAAAGAAACAATCAGATTGACAAAGCTGCCTAATACAAGAGCAATGATAAGCAAAGGCAGAGATGGATAAAACCAAAGGATAAAACCACCAAATAAGGCCGTAGTGGCCATACCGATAAAAACCCCTAAGGATTCAAATTCCAAAGCCTGAAAACCTCTAAGGATTCCATAAAAGAATACTTGAAATGCATCGAGAATAAGGACAATAGAAGCTAACAAAATTAAAAATTGAATCGTTGGACCGTAATTTAAAAAATAACTTGTGAGGAACGTAACCACAACAGCTACAACCGTCAGTAGAATTTTTAAACTAATAGCATTAGAAACAAGGGGCTTGGCTTGCATTTCGTCTTTGGCAATTTCTCGGGTAATGACAGAGGTAATACCAAAATCAGCAATAACAGAAAAAATAGACGTTATGGAAATAGCAAGAAAATATTGCCCCGTTTGTTCTGGCATCATTATTCTTGCCAAAAATAAAAAATAGATAAAAGCAATAATCTTTTGTCCAATAGAAGCAGCAGTTAAATAGAGTGTATTTCTTGCAACTTTACTCGTCACACGCTGGCATTATAATCAATTTCTTCCTTTTAAAAAAGGACGAGGATACCAAAGATTAGGCCTTAAATGTTTTATCTAAAATAATTGAATACAAAAAACACCCAGTGTTAATGGGTGTTTTAAAAATTTCCAGTTGTACTGACCGCTTCCTAACGTTTTGACCATTGTGGTGAACGACGCGCTGATTTCTTTCCGTACTTCTTTCGTTCTTTTATTCTGGCATCTCTGGTAAGAAATCCAACTTTTTTGAGAGAACTTCTGAATTCTGGATTGAAATCAATTAAAGCACGAGCGATTCCGAGTCTAATGCTATCTGCCTGACCATGAATACCGCCACCTGTTACATGAACAGTTATATCAAAGACGTTTTCCATACCTGTTTCTCGCAAAGGCGAGACAACGGATTGTTGCATTATTTCAACAGGCAAATACTCTTTTAAAAGACGGTCATTTACTTTAATCAATCCTGTTCCACCTGAATAAAGTCTCACGCGTGCGATCGCAGCTTTACGACGTCCAAGAGCCTCAATATATTTAGTCTGGTTACTACTTGTCATATCTGTCTAGTTCGTTACAAGAAGACGTTTTAATCTCTCGTTACGGTGTTTATTTTTCGGAAGCATTCGTGAAACAGCTCTTCGAAGAACTTCAGATGGATCTATTGACCAAACTTTAGCCATAGTTTCCTGATGTAAACCATGAGCATACTCTGTGTGATGCGTATAAACTTTTTGATCAAGTTTTTTAACAGTAACACTCATTTTTGCAGCGTTTATTACTTGTACATGATCACCATCATCAATATGAGGAGTGTATGTAGGTTTATGTTTTCCAATAAGAAAACGTGCAATCTCTGAGGCAAGACGACCCGGAGATTTTCCTTGTGCATCAATTGTTTGAATTTCCCTCTGCATAACTGTCATATACTATACAAGTTCTATTTGAACCATATCAGCCCCATCATTTTTTCTGTGACCCAGTTTAATAATACGGGTATATCCACCAGGTCGTTTCAGATAACGAGGCCCAAGAACTTCAATAATTTTCTTTACGGGATGTTCGGTATAGAAAAAACTCATTAACTTACGTCGAGAAGTAAGTGATGCGACTTTTCCAGAAGTAATAGCTTTTTCAACAAAAGGCTTGACGGCTTTTGCTTTTGCTTCCGTTGTCGTAATTTTTTCGTAAAGTATGATATTTGCTGCAAGATTTCTAAGCAAAGCTTCTCGTGATGCTTTTACTCTACCTAAAATTTTTCCTTTTTTTCTATGACGCATAAAATATTTCTATCTCTTCTAAAATGCAGTTTTTTGATCTGTTTCAAATGATTCTAACAGTGACGATGGATTGGCATTATTTATCAAAATTGAAAAATAGTCAATCAAAATTTTTGCAGATTCTTGAACAGCCTCTTTAGGTGAGATAGACCCATCTGTTTCAATATTCATGATGAGCTTATCATAGTTTGTAATTTCACCTACACGCGTATCTTCCACACGATAACCTACATTTCTTACCGGTGAAAATAAAGCATCAATTGCAATGGTTCCTAATTCTCGGTTTTCATCTACACGTTCTTCGCTCGTGCTATATCCACGTCCTCTTCTGACTGTTAACTCCATTTCTAAGTTTGCTTTATCATCAGTAACAGTAGCGATTACTAAATCAGAATTAATAATTTCTACGTCTGCATTGGGTGTAATATCAGCAGCTGTTACAACTTTGGAACCATTAAAACTCAAGTGTAACTTAACAGGTTCATCAGAAAAACACTTCATGCGCAGAGACTTAAGATTCAAGATTATTTCAAGAGCATCTTCTTTAATACCCTTAACCGATTGAAATTCATGATTTACTCCCTTAATTTTGACTGCTGTTACAGCAGCACCTGGAAGAGATGAAAGTAAGACTCGCCTAAGAGCGTTTCCTAAAGTTGTACCATATCCATGAAAACAAGGTTCTACTGTTAGAATACCTTCATTTAGACGTTCAGCGTCTTGATATTGAATACGTGATGGAAGAAGAATATTCTCCATACAAAATATAGATGATTATCGTGAGTAGAACTCGACGATGAGTGTTGGGTCAAAACCTTGATCAAGGTCCTCCCCCTCAGGAATTGATGTAATTTTTCCTGTGACAGCTTTTTCATCACGAGCAATCCATCTTGGCAACGTACCTAGATTTGCTGCCTCAGGGATCATCTTTATAATACCCTTCTCAATCTTAGATGGCTTAATAGATAATTCATCACCCATAGATACACTATAAGAAGGAATATCTACAGAATTTCTATTAACTAAAATGAAACCGTGGTTAACTATTTGTCGTGCTTGTCTTCGAGTTCTAGCCCAACCAAGACGATAAACAATATTATCAAGTCGAAGTTCTAATAAACGAACAAGACTCTCTGCAGTATTACCCTCTTTACGAGAAGCTTTTTTAAAATAACCAGAAAATTGCTTTTCAAGAATACCATAAATAGCCTTGGCTTTTTGTTTCTCTCTTAATTGTTCTCCGAAAGCGGAAAGTCTTGATCGACTTTTTGCTTGTTTTGGTCCATGAACTCCAGGAGGATATGCCCGACGTCGAACATATTTTTCTTTACCCAAAACGATACCGAGTCGACGTGAAAGTTTTACAATTGGTGTTCGCTGTTTTGCCATATCTTTAGACGCGTCGTGGTTTGGATTGACGACAACCGTTATGTGGTAATGGTGTTGTATCTTTTAATGAAAGCACTTGAAACCCATTAGCATTAAGAGCTCTGATTGCGGAATCACGTCCAGTACCAACTCCTTTTACATAAACATTTAATTCTCGAAGTCCGATCTCTTTGACTCGATCAGCAACGGTCTTTACAACAACACTTGCGGCATAAGGAGTAGATTTTTTTGGTCCTTTAAAACCACAGTTACCTGCACTAGACCAACCTAACGTATTTCCATTTAAATCGGTAAGTGTAATTATGGTGTTGTTATACGTTGCTTGAATATAAGCACAACCCTGAGAAATTTGACGGGCTACTTTTTTCTTTGTTCGGGTCTTCGTTTTAGTCTGTACTGTCATAGTTTAGGTCTTTGTAAGGGTTCGACGACCACTTCCTGTTGTACGTCGAACATTTCCTCTAACGGTACGAGAATTTGATTTTGTACGTTGGCCTCTAGCTGGAAGATTTTTTGCGTGACGAGTGCCTCTGTAAGAATTGATCTCTTTAAGTCGTTTAATATTTGAAATTTTATCTCGTCGGAGATCTCCTTCAAGTCGATAATTTTTTTCAAGAAGAATTCTGATATTATTAACTTGATCATCGTTCAAGTCTTTTGTACGAATATTTTCATCAACTTGCACTTGAGAAAGAATCTTTTTTGATGTAGTAATCCCTACACCATAAATATACGTTAAAGCAATAACGATACGCTTGTCTGACGGAATGGTGACTCCTGCTATACGTGCCATAGTGAAAGTTTAACCTTGTCGTTGTTTATGACGAGGATTCTTACAAATAACAACCACACGACCTTCTCGTCGAGTGACCTTGCAATCGCGACAAATTTTTTTTGCTGAAGTTCGTACTTTCATAATTATAAACGTCATCGAAACGATCGATGACGTTTGCTAGAATCTATATACAACCCGACCTTTTGTAAGATCGTACGGACTAATTTCCACCTTTATATCATCACCTGGGAGAATTCTGATTCGAAACTTTCTCATTTTTCCAGATAAGTGACCCGTAATTAGCTGTCCATTTTCTAATTTTATTTTGAAATTTGCAGCAGGTAGAAGTTCTTCTACCGTACCCCGCATCTCAATGAAGTCTTTAGTCATCTTTTCCATAATGAAATAACGAAACAATACTAACACTCATGGACAAAAATGACAAGAAATCACTGAAATTTAAGGCGTCGGTATTGTACTCATCAATAAATGTGTTGTCAAGAATACATCCGTGGATAACCAAAAGTGTTTTTAATCTAATTTTATTTCTTTTTTATAGAAGAATAGCCTTAATTCTACGGATACCACTTGCAGCTGATTCCTCTTTAATAATTTTGAAAGATCCCAATATTCCGGTTCTATCAACATGAGGACCTCCACAAACTTCTTTACTAAAATAATCTTCTATTGAATCTTCTCCAATAAAATAGACCTTAATTTGATCACCTAATTGAGCATACTTATCTTCAAATAAACCTATAGCTCCACGCTTTTTTGCCTCATCTAATGTAAGAATCTCATAATGAACGGGAAGATTTTTTGAAATAACATCATTGATGATTCGCTCAACTTCTTGAATCTGTTCTTGTGTCATCTTCTCAGAATGAAAAAAATCAAAACGTAGACGTTCAGGTGTAATATTAGATCCTTTTTGTTCAACATGATTTCCAAGAACTTTACGAAGAGTTTGATGAAGAAGGTGGGTAACCGTATGCAGACGTGTCGTGGCTTCTGAATGGTCAGCAAGTCCACCAACAAATTTTTGTCCTGAACCCGCACGTGAAAGATCTTGATGTCTCTTAAATTCTTCTTGAAACTGATTTATATTTACTTTAATTCCAAATGACCGTTGTAATTCCTCAAGGGTTAACTCGAAAGGAAATCCATAAGACTGATAAAGATCAAAAGCATTTTTACCCGTAAATGTTTTCGTTTTTTCAGCAATAGAACGAAGCTCCCGATATCCTTTATCGACTGTTCGACAAAATTTCACTTCTTCTTGTTCAAATATATTTTGAATTTCTTTTGTTTTTAAGCTCAAATTCGGATAAATATCCTTATACACTGTAGTAAAAGCTTCCACGGATTGATAAAGACAAGAAGAGCCTGTCGAAAATTGCCAGGCTCGAAAAATAGCCCGTCGCATCAAGCGCCGAACAAAATAGCCTTGATCTTTATTAGAGGGGAAAACGCCGTCTCCAATTAAAAATACCGTAGCACGAACATGATCGGCAATAATCCGTAATGTACGTTTTTGATCTTCTGTAGCGTGATAATAATCTAAACCAAATTGAGATTTTACTTGAGCAAAAAATGGTTGAAATATATCCAGAGTAAATATATCAGGATTATTGTTAACGGCAGCAGCAATCCTCTCCAGACCAGATCCATGATCAATATTAGGAGATTCCAGTGGAACAAACCTGTCTTCACTCTCTTTTAAGTAAGCCATAAAAACATTGTTCCCGATCTCCATGAACCGTCCACAGTCACAATTTGGATGACATTCCTTTCCCCATTTTGGATCATGAGCAGTTCCAAAATCGTAAAACATTTCTGAATCAGGTCCACATGGATCACCTACCATCGTTGTCGTGGGGCCGGTCTTTCCACGATTCCACCAATTCTTCTTTCCGTCATAATAAAAAATACGTTCTCCAAATTTCATCCGTCGTTTATAACCTGCTTCTTCAGAACCAATTTCCACATCTACGGCTTCAATTCCAACTCGGGCAAACTGTTCTTTCCACAACTGTCCTGCTTCTACATCTTTGGGGATATTCAACTGTGCATCTCCGATAAAACAGGTTATGTAAAGTTTTTTAGGATTAAGTCCAATACTCATTAAAAAATCAAACATCCAAAAAATCTGCTCTCGTTTAAAATAGTCACCAAGTGACCAATTACCAAGCATTTCAAAAAAGGTTGTATGGCGATTATCCCCTACTTCATCAATATCTTGTGATCGAAAACATTTCTGTGAATCAACAAGTCTATGACCTTGTGGATGTTTTTCACCTAATAAAAAAGAAATCATTGGCTGCATGCCTGAGCCTGTAAAGAGTGTTGTTGGATCATTATTTGGAACCAAAGAAGCCGAAGGAAGAATCGCATGTCCTTTTTCCTCAAAAAAATGAAGATATGCAGACCTAATTTCATAAATATTCATAACGCTCATATTCTATAAAAGTCCATTTTTATCGTCCAATTAATTATCAGGAGCCACTTCAGCGAGTTTGACATGACGTAAGGCATGACGTTTGAGTGCGTCAATAAGTCTCTTTTGCTCTTGAACACCCAAAAACATTCCTAAAATAACATAGACGAGCAAACCAGCACCACCTGCAATAAATGCTTGGAGAAAAACCCCGATAAATGTTTCTAATGGAATAAAAGAAACAACGATAGGTTTAAGAAATTGCATAACTACCGCTGCAAAAAGACCGCAAGTAACCATCTTCAACAATGAACTGAAAATAATAGATTCTTGTAATGTTCCCACTCGTTGTCTTAAAGAAATCCAAAGAAGCAAGGCATTTATTATGGAAGAAATGGAATAAGCTATAGCTAAAGAGATAACTCCAAAACTCTGACGAAAAAGAAAAGCACTGAGAATTCCAACAAATGCTGAAACAAAAGCAATCGTCAAAGGAGTGATGGTATCGTGTAAAGCATAAAAGGCGCGAGCAAGTAAATACACCAAAGACTGAGGGATAAACGTGAGAGCAAAAAAAGCCAATGTATCAGCCGTCAAAATCGTTGCAGACCAGTCAAAGGCTCCGGCTCCGACAACCACACGCACAATCTGTGCACGAAAAATCAAAAATAAGAGCGTCATGGGAATAAGCAAATAACACAACTGACTCGTTGTGTTAGAAACCGTTTCAATAAATTTAGATAATTCTTTCTTTTCTATAAATTCTGATAATGTCGGAAAAACAGCGATAGCAAAAGAGACACCAAAAATCCCCACAGCAAAAAATTGAATGTTGTAAGCAAATTGAAAAACAGTAAGACTACCTGCAACAAAGGTGGAAGCAATGATGGTTAGAATCATGAACATTAATTGATTAACGGCCAAACCAATGGTTCGTGGTCCCATAAGCCTTCCCATTTCACATATATCTTTTGAACGAATATTAAAAAGAAAACGATAGCGATAACCTGTCCCCCTCATTCCTATCACTTGTGTACATAAATGAAGAAAAGCTCCTAAAACAACTCCCCAAGCAAGACCAACAGATCCAAAAAGTGGTTCTAACCAAAGGGCTCCAATGAGAATACCGGCATTATAAAAAAGAGGAGCAAGAGAATAAACAAAAAAATGTTTTAAACTTTGTAATACTGAACCATAAATGAGTGAAATAGCTAAAAAAATTTGACCTAAAAACATGATGCGCATGAAAAGAGTGACCTTTACTTGTTTAAATTCCTCAAATCCTGGAGCAATAACATGCGCTAATGGTGTCGCAAAAAAAATAAATATAAGAGAAAAAACAAGAATGGTTCCTCCAATAAGATGAACGGCATTGTTAGTAAAATCCCATGCTCTGTGTCTGTTTAACGGTTTGTGATAATGAGAAAGAAAAATGGGAATAAAACTTGCAGATAAAGCTCCAACCACAATTAAATTAAACAAAAAATCAGGAATTTTAAAAGCTGCATAATAAACATCTAGAGTGTCTCCTGCCCCAAATGTTCCAGCTAAAATTCTGTCACGAATGAATCCAACTAAACGACTTGTTAATGACAGAATACCAACAATCGCTGCCGCTCCAATTATCGTCTTCGATTCTCTTTCAAAAAAATTAAACATGTAATGATTCTTTAGAATGTTTTTTTCCAAGAAAAATGAAAAAAATGATAGCGATGACTAGTAAGAAACTCAAAAGTCCAAGCGATACCACAACTAAACGATTTGAAAGACTAAAAAATGGAACAAAAACAGTTGTTGAATCCGTTGAGACAACACCGGAAGAATCTGTCATTGTTAAAGAAATCGTAAAGGCTCCTGGAGAATTATAGGTGTGACTAACAAGAGATTTTGATGAGGTAACACCGTCACCAAAATTCCAAACATAAATTGTGGAATCATTTGATGGAGCGAGCACTTCAAATGTAAAGGTATTCCACGTATCACGCCTAGATCGAAATACAGTATTTGGGGAAATAGTGACTTCATTTGTTTCTAATTGTGTCTTCTCTTGAGGTTCTTCATTTTGAACCGTTGTCGTTTGATTAGATTGCGTATTTGAAGTTTCACGAATCGTTTCAGCAACCTTCGTCACAATTTGTTGAAATGTTTCTTGTGTATTGGAAACCTCAGAGGAATTAACTGTCTCATTTGTCTCTTCTCGAAGAATTTCAATAACTGTTTTTTCTTTATCTGTCGGATAAACATCTTGAGGATCATTCACACCATCTCCATCTGAATCAACAAGTATCGTATTTGTTCCAAGTTCTGCCTCCACTTCATCAGACAAACCATCTCCATCATCATCCTGATCACAAACATCTCCTTGACCATCGCCATCGGAATCAAGCTGCGTAGAATTGGCAACGGTAGGACAATTATCACTTTTTTCATCTATTCCATCGCGATCAGAATCTATTATGGGAGTCATTTTTCCTGTGATTGTCGTATTATTAGATGAGTTAGTATCTTCAGGATCTGTCCCTCCTACTTGAGCCATGATATTAAATTCGGAAGTAGGAATAATAAAGTCAACATACACTTCCTCTAGATTTCCATTTTTTAATAAAGAAATAGCTTGAGGCTGTCCAATCAAAGAAGCTCCTTGATAAAAACTGACGTATCCGGAAACATCTTGATCACCAACATTGTGAACGGTTGCATAAATACGAATAGCGTCACCCACAACAAAAATTTCTTTTGAAAAATGAACATCTCCCTGATCTATACTTAAATCTACAGCAGCATGAGTTACGAAAGGGAAAAAGAGAATGAAGAAAGAAAAAAAGAAATAACGTTTCATAAAATTATGAACGAGGTCGTTTGATAATAATCAAAACGATAAGAAGCATTCCAAAAAATCCAACGAAATAAAACAACGAAACAATTTTTGCATTTTCAAAATAAGGCAACCAAGGAACATTCATTCCATAAAAACCAGCAATAAGCGTCGGTACCATCAATGCAGCAGACACAAGGGTCAAAAGAGTCACGACCTCATTGGTCTTGTGTGACAAAAGGGCCTCGTTCACATCAAAGAGCCCATCAATAATAAGTTTTAAATTATCTGAAGAAAGCCAAATCGTATCCAACACATCATGTACATCATCAAAATAAATGGCCATGTCTTCAGAAATAAAAGAACGTTTTATATTGGATAAACTTGCGACAATCGTTCTTTGCGGATCTATCACATGGCGTAAAAAAAGAACATTTCTTCGTACATGAGCCAAATCCACAGTCAAACGCTTATCGTGTCTGTGTTCAATCGCCTCTTCAAGTCTGTGGACTTCTTTTGTTAAACTGCCAAGTAAGGAAAGACCTTCATGAAAAACTTCTGCTAAAATCTTATGCATCGCGAAAGGAGTTCCTTTCCCTAAAACAATCGATCGAAATTTATTACTGCGCTCCATTCTTTCAAAAAATACTTCTAAAACAGGAATAGGGATATGCGTTATCGTAACCAAACTTTCAGCACTCAAAAAAACATACAATTCTTCTCCATATAAATGTGATGATTCCTTATCAATGGCCGGGACATGGAAAACAAAAAAGAGATAATGCTTATAGGTATCCATTTTGGAAATGGGCGATTCAGCACGGATGTCATCATAATCAAGATGATTAAACTTAAAACGTTCTTGAAGCTGTTCAAGATCAGAATCGCTTACTTGATTGATATGATGCCAACTTACTCCTTTTGATTCTACAACCTGTATACCCATACGTTTTTAATCTTTTTGTTTTTTATTTTTTACTTTTTCATGACCGAACGTATAGTGGAAACGGTTGTGGCGTATTGGACCAATAAACGCAAGATGAAATTCCGCAAGCATGTATTTTATTGCAATATTCATCCGACCATCCCGATCTAGTCTTCGGATAGAGACCGGAATTTTTGTTGATTTTAGAAGACCAAATTTTCCAACGACGCATGCGCGGCGCGCATAATCATGATCTTCACAAAAGGTAATTTTTTCATCGAAACCCTGGATACGATCATGGAGTTGTTTACGAACAAACATGCAAAAACCAGGCGCATGCGGAAAAAGAGAACCCCAAGCGCGAGCATAGGTGTTGTAAGCTTTATGCATGACGTGATCGATAAAAGCATCGGAAAGCGGAAAGACATCACACGTAGCTAAATCCAGCTTTTTCTCCATCATTTCTTCAAGAGCTTTTTCAAGAAATTGCGGATCACGCAGCTCCACATCTGCATCTAAAAATAAAAGAAATTCTGTTTGCGCATAAGAAGCTCCTGTGTTTCTCCCAAAAGAAATAGCTCCACCTTCAACAACCCGCGTGCCAAAAGATACAGCGATCTTCCGGGTATCATCTGTTGACTGCGCATCGGAAACAATAATCTCAACA
Organism: Candidatus Uhrbacteria bacterium GW2011_GWF2_39_13; assembly: GCA_000993535.1. GTDB lineage: Bacteria > Patescibacteriota > Patescibacteriia > UBA9934 > GWF2-40-263 > UBA12478. Next base: position 19,269 of record LBWG01000002.1, read on the forward strand.
GGCTGTAATGTCTGCTTGCGGATAGACTCGAGGAGTCGCGGAAGATACGACTCTTCATTTTTTGTAGGAATAACAATCGTTAACATTTATTCTATTTTACCGTCCTTCTTGTGTGAGGGCAAACAAGGCGATTCCCGTTGCAACAGATACATTCAATGATTGTTTTCCACCAGGCATGGGAATTTCGATCTGCTGATTGCACTCAACTAAAACCTCTTTTTCAATACCTTCTACTTCATTACCAAGAATAAGAACCAAGGGCTTTTCTTTTTTAACCATATGAATAGGAATGCTTCCCTGAGTATTATCTAAAGCCACCAGACAAAACCCTTGTTGTTTTAATATCTGTAACAATGGCTTAATTTCTAAAAGAGCCTCCCAAGACACGCGATGTTCGGATCCTAATGAAACTTTTGCAATCTCCTTTCTTGGCGGAATACCTGTAAAACCGGTCAAATACAATTTTTTAACACCAAAAGCATCACAGGATCGAAAAATAGATCCAACATTATGCAAAGAACGAATATTGTGTGCAATCACGATCATAGTTTTGAGTAAAACTCTTGAAAAAAATAAAAAATAAGCGTAGCCTTTCACTGTTATGACATCTCTTTGCCCCAATCCAGACATCTGCGGGTCCTGTTCTTGGTCTCATATCCCCTACCAAAAACAACTCCTTCAAAAACTTTCAGATATCAACGGATCTTTTAAGATAAAAAACGTGGATCTAATCTGTGAAACGATTTTACCATCTCCTGTTACGGAACATTATCGCAATCGCATGGATTTTGTCATCGACTTTGAAGGTCGTGTAGGAATGCGAGAAAAAGGAAAATGGTGGAAAGTGATTGATGAACACACTTGTTTTTTGGCTGATAAAAAAATTGAAGATCTGTTTCATGTGGTACGAGCGTGGGTGAAATCATCTGGACTCTCTTACTACGATCGTAAAAGCCATAGCGGTCTTTTGCGATACGCTGTCATCAGATCTACAACCTTAGGAGAAACCATGATCAATATCATCACGTCTGTTCCAGAAGATGAAAAAGAATCTTCTTCCCTTCGAGAATCCCTTACTCGTCTAGCAAAAGAACCCACTGCGACAACTCTCATTTGGTCTCAAAACAGCACGATCACTGATATCAGTTTTGGAGACATCGTACAAACAATTTCAGGTCCTGGGTTTATACAAGAACGGATTGAATCCTTTGTGTATCGTATCAGTCCAAATGCCTTCTTTCAGACAAATCCTCATGGAGCCAAGATCCTTCTTGAAACCGTTACTGCATTTTGTGGTGATATACACCAAAAAACGCTCTTGGATTTGTATTGCGGGTCAGGATTCTTTTCTATCGCTTTAGCACAAAAAACTCAAACATGTATCGGAGTAGAAATGAGTAAAGAAGCCATTGTCGATGCTCGAATAAACTCAGAAATCAATCAAAGAACCATTCAATATCATGATGCCAAAATGGAGGAATTCGATTGGAAAGACGTTGGTGCTGATGTAGTTATTCTTGATCCTCCTCGCAGCGGGATGCATGACAAAGTTCTGGAGGATATCCTGCATGTTAAACCAAAACATATTGTCTACATCTCCTGCAACTACAAAAATTTTGCCAGAGAGATGGTACAATTACAGCAATACTATAAGGTGGAAGCCATGCGTGCGATAGATCTGTTTCCCCATACCCCTCATGTCGAACTTGTTACTTCTTTGATTCTTAAATAATCTGACCACCTCTCTTTTATGCCTAAATCTGGTTTCGTTGTCATGATCGGTCGTTCAAACGTGGGCAAATCCACTCTCATGAACACCATCGTCGGTTCAAAAATTGCTATTACCACACCAAAGCCTCAGACCACGCGTCTTCCTATTCAAGGAATTATCACCCGTGAAGAAGGTCAGATGGTGTTCGTGGATACTCCAGGAATTCTCAAAGGAGAAAAAGATCTACTTTCAAAAAGGCTTGCGGAATCTGTTCGTGCCTCACTCAACGACGTAGATGTCATTATTTATGTCGTCGATCCGACGCGTGAAATAGGACAAGAAGAACACGAGGTTATGCGTACCATTGCCTCTTTGCAAAAACCGAAAATTTTAGTCATCAATAAAATAGATGCGAAAATAAAACCATTCCTTGATTTCTACCGAGATCTTTCACAAGACTACACAGCGACATTTGAGGTCTCCGCATTAAAAGGAACAAACATCAATCACCTTGTTAAAAAATTGTTTGAATTGCTTCCTGAAGGTGAATATTATTACCCAGAACATCAGCTCACGAACATGTCAAACAAAGTGTGGTTAGCAGAACTTATTCGAGAAAAACTTTTTCTACGTTTGCGACAAGAAGTACCCTATAGTACTCATGTAGAAGTTAGTGAAGTCGAAGAACGACCCAATGGAATGATGTACATTGCCGGAACAATTTTTACAAATGACGATCGCTATAAACGGATGATTATTGGACAAGGAGGTCGTGGCATTCGTGAAATCGGTCAATCGACCAGACACGAACTTGAAGCGGTTCTCAATACAAAAGTCTTCCTTGATCTGACGGTAGAAGTTGATACCCACTGGATGGCAAAATTCGGATAGAAGCGTGAAAATTTAAAAACGGGCTAATCACCCGTTTTTAAATTAATCTCTGAAATTTCGTAGCCTGCAAATCCTTTTGCTAAACTCTCTTTGCTAAAAATTTTAAGATTCCCTTGTGAAAGCGGGGTGAGTTGAATTTCTAAGATGAGAGGATTTTCGGGATTAGCGAGAATCTTATACTGCGCAAACGCATTCTTCGCTTCCACAACTCTGACTTTCGTTCTTACGCCATCAACCTCTAACGTAAAGATGCCCCAAGATGGATCCGCCTTAATCGTTGTTGTATTTTTTGTCGTCGCTTCCTCTGATTGGTTTGTTGGTTGTGAATCTTTTCCAGTGAGCAATGAGAGAAAACCGCCTATTTGATCAATAAAAGTTTTTGCCTGCGTTGTCGCTTCTTCGACGTTTGATAAAGACTCATCAAATAAACCCAGACTCACCTTTGTCGATCGTGTATTAATGAGTTCATTATATTGAGTCTGAGAAAGCCAAATAAGGGACTCTTCCACCATTCCCCCGTCACCCACAGGCCACTGTTGGGGAAGCATCAATGTCGTGGCCGCTGATAATGATTCCGAAGTAATGGTTCCTGTTTGGAGATTTTGCTCATAAACGGGTTCAGGAGCCTCTGGAATCTCAACTCCCACAGGAGACTGCGCATACTCAGATTCGTACGCCTCCCTTGCTGCTTTAGATTCAGTTGTTTCAACAGGCACTAAACTCTTCCACGTTAAATCAACTTTTTGATTTGGAATCCACTGATTGAGTGTGACAGTGCGTTCTTGTTCATCTGCTCCCGACCATTCAACAACAGAACCTCCCAACCCTAAAACCGTGGGACGCAAGACAAACTCATCTCCAACAGAAAAAGAAAGCACAGATGCCGCTTCCTCTGGAGTTAGATTCGAGACAGGTGGAGAAACACAACCAGAACCTACAAACAATAAACAGAAAAGTCCTGTACCAAGCTGTCTCGAAAAGATGTTCATATATTTTAATCAGTCAAAACTTCTCCATTGGCCCACGCTCTCACACGTTCCTCTGTTGTAGCGCCACAAATAGATTGACCTGAATCTGTGTTGACAAAAAAAGGAACTCCTCCACATTTTTCATTATCGGCTTTTTCAAACTGGTGAGCGTTTTCTTCATTATGCCAGGTCTCTTTTTTTTCAATGACTTTCCCCTCTTGAATCAATTCGTCAATGATCGACATCATATGATGACAATGTGGACATTCTTCTCCGTAGAAAAAATAAAGCATATCGCTAGATTCGTAGATAGTTAGGTGCTAAAATTTTAACATGCCTCTAAAGATTATCACAGCCGTTTTGTTTTTACTGATCATGGGTTTGCTCTTCACCCAACGTTTTTCTCTTCCTAAAGAACTGTCTGTTCGTATCACTGCTGGAGCTGGTGAAGACGCAGGGTATGGATTCGGAGAAAAGCTTCGACGAGGTTCTCTTATTGAAACCCAAAACGGATTTCTCAAAATAACTATTGAAGAGAAATTGCACGATGTAGACCAAGCTCAAACAAACATTTGGCTCTCAAAAAATACAACGATTGAACTGGAGTGCTTATATCAAAATGAACTCGTGATTCGATTGATAAAAGGACGCATTTTAACCCAAACTCAAGCAGAAACTCCTTTAGTCATAAAAACTAATCATACTAAACAGTTTTTATATAAAGGAACGGCTTCATTCGTAAACTACGATTTTCTAGAAACGATTCATGTCATTCCTTTAAAAGATTCCTCTGTACAAACGAAGATACCCGAAACAAACGAATCTTTTACTGAATCAGTTCCTTATTCTATTCATGAAACAATTCCTGTTTCCCATAAATTTCTTGAGATAAATTTACTCGCAGGAGATTCTGCAAATTTTTACCAATGGACGAATACACTACATTTTCTTGACATGAGCCCTACAATCTTCTATAACTAGGGCGCGGGGTAGAGCAGCCAGGCAGCTCGTCGGGCTCAATACCGTGAGATCACTAATAAATTGCAATGAGTACAAAACTCAAAGGCGATATTGCCGAACAAGCAGCGATTCTTCATGCCTTAAAGCAAGGATGGGGATGTTTGCTACCAATTGGCGATCGACTTCCATACGATGTCGCATTCGATATCAATGGATCTCTGGTGCGTGTCCAAGTCAAAAATGCTTGGATGAAAAAAGATTCTGGAAATTATGTCGTAGATAACCGTCGCACAAAGACGAATCGACGAATCATGAAACGAGAATCTTACAAAAAGTCAGATTTCGACTTTGCACTCGTCTACTTGGAAGATAAAGATCTATTCTATATCTTCCCCGTTGAAGTATTCATCAGTTACGGAAGCGAGATTCATATCGTTGAATCTCAAAAACGTCAACGAAAGCCGCGCTCCTCTGAATTCAGAGAAGCCTGGCATTTTATCTCACAATGGGCTGCACAAAAAGAAATTTCTGTGTGAATCCTGTCAAATTCGGGGAAGTCTTTAACATGATAATCCCGAGCCAATCCCTCCTTTGCTAAAGCTTCGGAAGGAAGGTGTAGAGACTTAATGGCAGGCACCCTCACTATTAGAAATAATAGAAGGGTGAAGAGAAAGTCCAGACCACAAATTCTTTCGTAGATGAAAGAAGCAGTGAAAACTGTAGTTGGTAAGCATAACCCGAAGGTCGTCGGTTCAAATCCGACCCCCGCAACACAAAACTCGTGCACTGCACGAGTTTTGTGTTTGGAAAAAAACAGCGCACCCACGATCAGCGGATATTCACGTGGGTGAACTGTATCTGCGATATGAGTGCGTGCGTCATGGATTTTGTAAAAACCAGACCGTCAGAGAGCTTCCGATGGGGAAGTTTCTTGCTGACCAGCGGGGTCAGTCGTTGTCAGGCGACCTTGGTCATACGAGTGGGCAGGTTGTGCCACCAGACACAGCTGGGCTCGAAAACCGAGGTATAACCAAAGAAGGCGTCGTTGAAAACGAGTTGACGTCAGTCTTCCTCGTACCCGTCTGGTGCGAACGCCCGAAGAATGAGCCCTGAGCACATGGAGGCCACGAACACCATCACCATCGACGTGATAAACCAGTCAATGATGAAGTGAGTCCGCGGAATAATCTCGATCGGGTACCAAGCGGTAACCGGGAACGAGATCCATACACTCGTACAGAAGGGACACCCCAGCAACTTGCCCAACCACTTGCTCTTGGATTGGGCGAACATACGAAGCGGCCTGAAAATCCCCGCTTTGGAGATCGTCATGGCCATTACCGAAACAGCAGCTCCAAGGTGAACGAAATACAGAAGCTGGAGACTCATCACCAGCACCCACAACGATGCTTGATCACATCGAGCTCACGCTGGCGTTGATCCCGCGTGGTCGGGTCGGTTTCCGCGAGGACAGCGTCGATCGCGGCGATCACCCCATCGATGCACGGGTTCTCCATGTCGGCGCCATCGAGACTAGCAGCGTTGTTGTCTCCGCCCTTCCTGTTTATCTTCCTACGCTTCTTTAGGTCGAAATTCATATGATCTCCTATCAATTAATGGAGGGTGCAGAAGGGATGAATGCCGACCACCGCATCCTTCTTGTCCCCGATGAAATCGCTAAGTGCGTCGCTGCAATCGAGATCTCGACTCTCGTGGAACACCTGGGTGATCGCCAAATCGATGTCCATCGACGTAATGCCACTTGCCGACCCGGACGCAATGTCGCGGTGCATGGCCAGAGACGTAGCACGATCGACGATACCGGCGATCATAGCTCCAGACGACATATGCCCCAAGGTGAAACACTTAACATCGTGGACGATGTCGTTCTCGACACGCATGTCCACCTTGTAGAGCACGTGCTTCGAGGAGAAGAGGGTATTCGAGGCATAGTCAGCCATGTCATTGATGCCACAGTCCATCTGGATAGGCTTGCTGCCCAGGTGAAGGCGGAAGATCTCCTCGCTCGCCTTCCGGTGCGGACGTGTGACCTTGATCTTGCGGTCGATACGGCCATCGCGTACTACGGCGGGGTCAAGGATGTCGGGACGATTGGTGGCAAGTATCATGAACGAACCCGAGTCATCGAGTCCGTCCATCTCAGCGAGGAACATCGGAACGATGGTGCGTTCCATGTCCGAGCTGATGCCTGAGCCACGACGTCCGAGGATCGCATCCGCTTCATCGATGAAGATGACAGCGGGGTAGCCGTGTCTTGACTTGTGTTCCCGTGCGCGCACGAAGAGCGATCGAATAGTGGTCTCAGACGAGCCGACCCAGCGATCCAAAACTCGGGACCTTTGACGTAGATGTAGCCCGTGGTGGGGGCATCGACGTCGTAGATCTTTCCGAGCGAGGTAGCGGTGGCCTTCGCGAGCATCGTCTTGCCACAGCCTGGAGGACCATAGAGGAGGATACCCTTGGCAGCCTTCTTGCCGTAACGGATGAAGATGTCAGGGTGTAGATGAGGTAGCTCGATCACCTCCCGGATCGCAAGCTTAGCTTCTTCCAGTCCTCCGATGTCGTCCCAACAGACCGAGATACCCGTCGGCACTCTGAAACGGTTGTCCTCCTTGCCAAGGTTGCGCAACACGATGCTTTCTGTGTCATCCAGAACGACCTTGACGCCGACCTCGAGCTGACCCTTGAAACGACCCGCGAAGACGATGCGTGGCGTGTCCGTGCCCGACACCTCTATGGTGCTGGAGTCGATCACGCGTTGAACCAGGTAGATGGCTCCCATTGAGGCAGCCTCACCGATCACGTCGACGATCTGCATGCTCTCTGCAACGATCCGAACCCAGTCGCCGACGGTCGGTTTCGTATCCTTCGGGATGAAGACCTCGACGCGACGTCCTTCATAGAGGACGACCGCACGTGAACGCTTTAAGAAGGCTCGGAAGTCGACGTCTTTGATGGGCTTGATGGGCTTCTTGTGCGGTTTGTCGATCAGCTCAAAAAAATTGAAGAATCGATCCATATCACAGGTGACGACTCTATCGCCATCATACTGGACGACCGCAATGACTTCGTTTGTGAACCCCACGACCTGTAACTTCAAGGCTTGAAAGAGCTCTTTACGGAGGTTGGTGTTTCGCCTGGTTCGTAGGAGGTCACCGACCTTGATGATCTTGCCATTGTAGGTGACCTCAGTATGCTCGGAGGTACTGATCGTCACATCGTTGATCCCAATGAAGTTCTTGCCGAAGTTGAACTTCGGAGCTTCTTTCTCGATCGACTCTTCCTCTTCCCCTTCTCCAACGTCGATCGACTCGATGAGCTCGATGACGAGCGCCTGGACGAAGGGTGGAGCGGACAGGTCTTCGATGATCTGCCGCTGCTCCTGCAGCTTGGCGCGAGCCAATTCGAGCGTCGAGCGAAGTTCTTTGTTTTCCTGTTGTAGGACTTGTGCTTCGGACATGGTGTGTCCTTCCTTTTTTGAGTTTGAAAATTCATGTCAGAAAATCCACATGCAGAATGGATAAGGCTGACAAAAAAAAATACAGAAAAAATCGATTTCTGTCAATCATCATCACATCGTCTAAACCCACATTTCTCATTTCTTTCAAAAAATGCTAAAATTTCTATACTTATGACGCTTACCACTCATGCGACATTAGGGGCTGTAATTGGACATGCAACTGGAAATCCCCTTCTCGCTTTTATTTTCGGATTCATCTCACATTTCTTGATCGACATGATCCCTCATGGGGATACCGGTATTTCTGACAATTTTCGTGTTCATAAAAAACGTCGCAAACAAGCCGTTGCTTATGTGATGGTCGATGCTGTTTTTGCGATCTTTTTTGTTCTTCTTTTAGCAAACACTCGTGATATCGAATCCGTACGAACATTTAGCTGGGGAATCATAGGAGGTGTCTTACCAGATCTTATTGTGGGACTCTACGAAATCACCAAAACCCCATTACTACTTTGGTTCAATAAACTTCATTTCTTCTTTCACGATTTCTTCACCAAACGCAAAGGCGACGTCCCTCTCTATTATGCCATCTTGGCTCAGATTGTCTTGATTGCTTATTTACAGACGAAATTATAGAAGATAAATAAATAACATCTCTCACGAATGAGAGATGTTATTTAATAAGGAAAAGCAACTTTTCTCAAGATATCCAACGTTTGTTCTGCGGCACGTTTCCAACTGAATTCACTTGCTCGTTGAATACCCAGCTCTCGAAGTTCGCGCATCCCTTCTGGAACCAAAAGACATTGTGTTAACGCAAAAGACATGGCTTCAATATCTTCAGGGTTTACGTATACGACTGCCTCTCCCCCTACTTCTGGCAATGCACCTTGATCAGAAGCAATAACGGGCGTACCGACTGCCATTGCCTCCAATAACGGAAGACCAAATCCTTCATCAAAAGAAGGATAAAGCAAACAGGCTGCTCGACTTAATAATTGCCACTTCTGTTGCTCTGTCACAGACCCCAAAAAAACAATAACTCCCTCAGGTTCGATAGATTTCCATCGTTGATTGATCTGTGTAAGAACTTGCTCAACTTCCTGCGTATGCCATCCCATCTTTCCTGCTAACACACAACGTACCTGGGACACTTGTTCTGGATGGCTTTGTAAAAAAAGATCAAACGCCTGCAAGGCATTTACGATATTTTTTCGTGGTTCAATGGTTCCTAATATCAACACAAAATCTCGATCAAAGGGAAAGTGTTGGCTGATTTGATCTGTCTCTTTTAACGCGTTATACGCCTCTTGTACATTTACTCCTTCATAGACAACTCGGACACGGCCCTGCGTTTGCGGAAATAATTCGTGTAATTTATTTTGTGTCGTTTGTGAAACAGCAATAAGAGCACTGGCTCGTGCGAAACTTCTAGGAACAAGAACGCGGGTAGAAAAATGTTGGTTTGAAGGAAACCATTCTGCATGATCATAAATAGCTAGATCATGAACCGTGATAACCGTCTTTCCTATCCAAGCAAACGGAATCTGGCCAAAAGGAGAAAAAAAGACATCCGGTCTATGAATCCAAAAACGAAAAGGCAAAAAAAGATGACGTGAAACAAAAGAAAATGTTGGACCAAAAGGAGAAAGAATCTTCACATGTGATCCCAGTGATTGAAGTTCTTTTATGGATTGAGCCGATAAACAAGCTGGAGTGTAAATAAAAAAAAGATCGTTGGGAGCAAGACGAATCATCGAGATCAAAATCGACCACGTATAATGTTCGATTCCTGCACCACGAGAGCCATCTACAGCACACAGAGTTGTTCCATCAATGGCAATCCTCATAAAAGTTTCAATCCTTGAAAAATTCCTTGTGAAAAAGCCAGGACAAGAAGGCCTGCCACAAGCACTCCCGCAATGATGCAAGGAATAGCAAGTTCTTTTTTAATCTGAAAAAAAATAGCCAGAACGGTTGCTGTCCATACTCCTGTTCCTGGCAACGGGACAGCAACAAAGAAAAAAAGAAAAAAAGCTCCCCATGTGGAATACGTCTGTCCGTATTTTTTTTCAAGAGAAATAAACCATTGATCAAAACGAGACTTGATTCTTGGAGCGTGTTGTAATGACCAATGCAAAAATGACGGCAAGCACAAATAGATGACCACAAGAGGAATAAGGTTTCCTAAAATCGTACTTATGTAAGCCGTAAGAGAAGGCAATTTAAAAACAAATAAAGCAATCGGAAGAGCCGCACGCAACTCGGTAATAGGAAGAGCTGCTAAAATGGCTGAAGCAACCTCCGGTGGAAGAATAGAAACCCATTGAATAAGTGTTTCGATCATAAATGATTTGAGACTTTTGCAAAAGTTTCATTACCAATCAAAGGTCTCATAGGCCCACACGGCCAGTGATTTTGCATCTTGAAATCTTCCTTCTTTTGTTTCTGATCCCAAAACAACGACAATAATTTCTCCTTCATTTTCATGCGAAAAAATGGTTCCTAAACAATATCCTGCCTCTGGTAAAAACCCTGTCTTGGCTCCAAGAATATCGTACGGAGGTTGATCAATAAAACTTCCAAGCAACTCATCTGTACTTTGAATCGTATAAACTCTACCTGAAGAACCCACAACAGCAATGGAAGATTTTTGTGTAATCTCTCGAATGAGTTCATTCTCCAGAGCATGATCAAATAACAAAACCAAATCTGTTACCACAGAAACATTCTTTGATGAAAGACCTGTTGTATCAGCAAAGGTCGTTTGTTGCATGCCAAATTCTGCTGCTGTTTCATTCATTCGCGCGACAAAATCTCCTTCTGTCATCCCTGATAGACGCGCTAAAACGGCTGTCGAACTATTATCACTTCCCACCAAACTTGCTTCAAGCAGATCCTTTATGCTGAGTGTTTCACCAACAGGAAGATGCAACGTGGCTCCCAAACGAACATCTTCAGAAGTCATCATCGCAGTGGCTGAGAGATCCGGTTGAGTTTGAAGAAACACAAAAGCTGTCATGAGTTTAGTAATAGAACCAATAGAACGCGGCTGATGAATATTTTTTTCAAACAACACTTCTTGAGAGGCTCGGTCAACCACAATAGTGCTTTGAGCACTTGTGACAATCCCAAGGCTTGTAGGTTCAACGTTTATTGGTGCTTGTTGCCGATTGGGTGACTCAGGAAGGTGAAAAGACATGACCTGATAAGCCTCCAAAAGATCAAAAGACTGGACAGAAGAATCCTGTTCCAAAAAAGATCTGTGCTGCTGAAGTTCTCCTGCGTCCGCTGGAAAAAACTGTAAAAGCGCTGTCGTTAAAATAAGTTGCGTAAAAAACTTTATGATCATACTTCCACATCAGGTTCTTGATTCAATAACTCATTTATTTTTTCATTTGTTCTAAAGGTTTCATATTCTGGAAGCTCTGAAAGACCATGAAGTCCAATGGCTTGAAGAAATTCATGACTAACCGTATAGACCAGTTGAAGACGAGTTTTATCCTGTTCTTCGATAATAAATCCGCGCATCAAAAGATTACGCAAAATAAGAGAACAATTGACCCCTCGAATAAGTTCTATTTCCGGTTTGGTTATAGGTCCACGATAAGCAATAATCGTGAGTGTTTCCAAAGAAGGTCTTGTCAGAGGTCCAGATGCCTCTTTTTTCAGAAACTTTGAAACATCCTCTCCTGTGAGAGGATTGGTCACCATTTGCACGGTTTCATTGTGTTCCATCAAATGAATGCCTGATGTTTCTTTATTAAAACGAGCAGTAATATCATCGATGGCTTCACGAACAACCTCTTGCGATAGATTCAAATGTTTACGAAGATCAATCAATTTAATAGGCTTTGCCGCAGCGAACAGCACGGCTTCAATCGTTGTTGTAATCATAATTTAGTCGACGCGTTTAATTTCGATCTCCTCAAAGGCGTTCCCCTGAACGACAGATACGATTCGCTGCTTTACCAGTTCAAGCAGAGCCAAAAAACTGACAACGATATCCACTTTAGATTTTCCCCCACTGGCAATCTGGGCAAAGGTCATGTTTGCTCGAGCCAAAATAGCTTGATGGATTTCTTGAAGTCGCTCCTTTACAGAAACCACTCGATCCAATGCCGCTGTTTGTAATTTAAAAAATGGTTCAAGTCGTTTAAGAAGTCCCGTAAAGGCTTCTTGAAGAAGACTCGATGTTACGTTTGTCACTATTTCACCAGGGTAAACCTTTACTAAATCTGCTTGAGAGCGCTCAAAAGAAGTGTGGTTATTCATGAAAAGATCTTCGAGGATTTTTGACGCATCAACAAATTCTTTATAGAGACGTAATTGTAAGGCAAGTTTTGATGAATCATCTTCGAACACTTCTTGTTCAACAGGAAGGATGGCTTGGGACTTAATAAGAAGAAGTTTGGTAGCGACAATAAGAAAATCTGCCAGTTCTGAGGGAGGGACTTCCTGAGTCTCAATATAGCGAAGATACCCCTGTGTCACTTGAGCAAGAGAAATTTCTGTAATAGGAAGCTCCTGAGCCTGGATAAGTTCAAGAAGAACATGGAGTGGTCCATCAAATTTTTCTAACCGAACTTCAAAACCCATAATTAGGCTCCATTGTAACTGATTTATTGGTGTCCCGCAAAAAAACAACGTTGTATAAAGACGTTGTTTTTGATTAAAGATTACGTTTCTAAATCCAGTTTAATATGTACATCTCGTAAACGCTTTGGTTCCAGTGGAGTTGGAGCTCCCATCATCGGATCGCGTGCATCTCCTGTTTTTGGAAAAGGGATGACTTCCCGGATGTTTGGTTCGCCTGCTAACAACATCACGATACGATCAATTCCTGGAGCAAAACCCCCATGTGGAGGTGCACCGTAGGTAAAGGCGTCAAGCATATGTCCAAAACGGTCATGCTGTTCTTCTTCACTAATCCCTAATTTATCAAAAATCTTCTTTTGGAGAGCTTGCTCATGAATACGAATGCTTCCGCTAGAAAGCTCAAATCCATTAAGAAAAAGGTCGTAAGCGTTTGCCCGAACACTCATGGGGTCAGAATCAAGTTTTTCCATGTCCTCTGGGTGAATAGAACAAAAAGGATGGTGCTGTGCCTGAATAGACCCATCTTCCAGACGCTCAAACATAGGAAAATCCACAATCCACCCAAAGGCTAATTCATTTGGATCGTTTTTATCTTGACGCAAATCCGGCTTGTCAGAACCAAACTTTTCCATGGACTGCGCATACGTAAAACGAGGAAAAGGACGTGTTGAAATTCGTTTTTCAGGAAACAGTTCTTCAACAAGAGTAATAAACATGGCTTCGGTATAGCTCAAAATATCTTCACGTTCCACGAAAGACATTTCAAAGTCCAGTTGCGTAAACTCTGGCTGTCGATCTCCTCGTTGATCCTCATCACGGAAACAGCGGGCGATTTGAAAATATCGTTCAAAGCCTGCCACCATACACAGTTGTTTAAACTGTTGCGGAGATTGAGGAAGCACATAAAAGGTTCCCTCATGTAAACGCGACGGCACGACAAATTCACGAGCTCCTTCAGGAGTTCCCTTCATCAGAATCGGCGTTTCAATTTCAATGAAGCGGTTCCTGTGCATATAATCACGAAAAAATTGAACGATCTTGTCACGCATTCTGATATTTCTGGCCATGCGTTCGCTACGCAAATCAAGATAACGATATTTCAAACGCAACTCCTCATTCACAAGAATCGTATCCTTATCGATTTCAAAAGGAGGAGTAATGGCTGTATTTAATATCTGTAGAGTGGTTGCAGCAATCTCAATAGTTCCTGTTTGAATGTCTGGATTGATTTGCTTCTCTCCACGTTTCTGAACTTTTCCATCAACGGCGACAACATACTCTGGTCGGAGGGTATCAATAATGCTCGCCGTAATCTCATCAAGATCCGGTTTATAAAAAACTATTTGTGCGACCCCGCTTCCATCACGTAAATCGATGAAAACAAGCTTATCCCCCATTTTTCGTATTCGATGAACCCATCCGTTTAATCGTACAGGTTGGTCAATCTTCTCCACGGTTTGATCTATCCATGTTCGTTGCATATATAAAACGAAAATTTCTTAATAAGTGAAAAGATTTATATTTATTTCAATATCACGGAGTTAATCGATTCATAAGACGAGGGAACGGAATCGTTTCGCGCACATGGTGCAGTCCGCACAACCAAGCAACGATTCGTTCCAATCCATAACCAAAACCGGAATGCGGGACAGATCCGTAACGACGCAAATCTACGTACCATTCAAAGGGTTTTGGATCGAGGTTATGTTCACGAATACGAATCATGAGTGTTTCATAATCGTCTTCACGCTGAGATCCTCCAATAATTTCTCCATAGCCTTCTGGTGCCAACAAGTCATTATTCAGACAACGTGTTGGATCCTGTGGATCACGTTTCATATAAAACGCTTTGACAGCTGCGGGATATTTTTCCAAAAAAATGGGACGATCGTACTGTTGAGTCAAGAGCGTTTCATCATCAGCTCCTAAATCATCCATCTCTCCAATATCGCTTCTCATCGCTCGAAGCTTTGCCACAGCTTCTTGATGAGTGATATGTACAAACGGCGCCTGCACTTTTTCAAGAGGCGCGGTATCGCGACCGAGAACCTTTAATTCATATTGACAGTGTTTCAAGACATCCTGAACAATACGACAAATCAGTGCTTCTTGGATCGCCATGTTTCCTTCGTGTTCGACAAAGGTGGCTTCAGCATCCATCATCCAAAATTCCGTGAGATGGCGGCGAGTCTTTGATTTTTCTGCACGAAACACAGGACCAAAATCAAACGCACGTCCAAGGCTCATGATCCCCGCTTCCAAATAGAGCTGACCGGATTGAGCCAAATAGGCTTTTGTTTTTCGTGTTGAGGCTTCGACAGGCTCAGCCGATATTAAATTATTCCCTGAGCTTGCTAGCGGTGAGCTGGTCGAATCCGTCGAAGGGGCATCTGGCTCATCACTAAAATAATCCATTTCAAATAATTCCGTCGTTCCCTCACAAGAGGTCGGGGTCAAAATAGGCGTATCAAATTTTACAAATCCGTTTTCATGGAACCATTCAAAGGTAGAGGTGATGATGCGATCACGCACACGCATCACCGCCCACTGGCTTTCTGCACGCAACCAGAAATGTCGATGATCTAAAAGAAAATCTGGACCATGTTCTTTCTTTCCGATTGGGTATCCTTCCGGAGCAATCTGAATCGCTTGAATAAACCGACCTTCTAATTCAAATCCCAACGGAGCACGGGTATCTTCTTTTACGATTCCACGAACCACGACAGATGATTCAAGACGCAGGCTTTCAAGAACCGCCCATTGATCTTCTGTCAGATCAGCCTTGGAATAGACGACTTGTACCCGACCTGTTCCATCACGAAATTGTAAAAAGAAAATTTTGCCACTAGAACGAAAGTTATAGCACCAGCCCTTGAGTTCCACCTCCTCCCCTACGTGTTTATGAATTTCAGAAACGTTTATTGTCATAGTGTCCTTAGTTTAGAAAAAAAATGAGTAAACAGCAACTGAATAGAAACTGAATAGGAAATCCTTGAAAAAGATCTTTTCTTTCTGTATCCTCTTCCTGTTATGAAGCTTGATTGGTCGAAAATCCAAAATCCCATTATTGCGCTTTCTCCCATGGCAGACATGACGGACCAAAGTTTTTGCCGTGTGGTAAAAGATGTTTCAAAACAAGGGTCACTCATGAACGGTTTTGGCAGCCCTATCGTTTTTCGAGAAATGGTGAGTGCAGAAGCGGTCGTGCGAGGGAATGAAAAAACGCTAGGGATGACGGATATCCATCCGGATGAGCGTCCCATTGTCCAGCAACTTTTTGGAAGCGATCCTGATACCTTGGCGGAGGCAGCTCGCATTATTGAAGAGCAGCATCATCCGGAAGGGTTTGATCTGAACATGGGATGTCCGGTTTATAAGATCGTACACAATTTCAATGGTGCGGCACTGATGAAAGAACCGGCATTGGCCGCAAAAATCATCCAAAAAATAAAATCCGTTATCTCCGTTCCTCTTTCGATTAAAATTCGAACGGGTTGGAGCGATCCAAAAGAATGCCTTGAGTTTTCAAAAGTTATTGAAGCGGCAGGGGCTGACCTCATCACCGTGCACGGCCGAACAAAAATCCAAGGATATTCTGGAGAATCGGATTGGAATATCATCAAAGACGTCAAAAAAGGAATTTCAATCCCCGTATTGGCAAACGGAGATATACACACGACTGCATTGACTTTCGAAGCTCTTAAAACAACCCAATGTAATGGCGTTCTTATTGCCCGCGGGGCTCTTGGAAACCCTTGGATTTTTTCCCAAATTGAAAGTCTGCTTGCAGGCAAACCTCCAAAACAAATCTCTCTTGAAGAGCGTATACGGGTGATCAAACAACACCTGGACTATCACACGGAACAATATGGAGAACGGGGTATCCCAACATTTCGGAAACACTTAACGTGGTATCTGCGAGGTATTCCAAAAGCAAAAATCTACAAAGAACAGCTACATACAGCACAAACTCAAGAACAGGTGTGTCTTATCCTTGATCATCTTCTTTCAGACGGGGTTGTTGAAGAGACGATTTCTGATAGGGACGCAAATCATCCACACGCGACAAGACGTATTTTCATGAAAAAATAAAAAACTTACGTCAAGACGTAAGTTTTTTATGTTGAGATCTGTACAAAACTCTTTTTTCATGTTAGGACAAAGGCGACAAACGTCTTGTTTGTTTTCAAAAAGATTATGAGGAGAAGTCAATGAAAACTCTTTTTGTCGGAACAGGAAGCTATGTACCCAAAACTGTGACCAATGAAGAGTTATTCGATCTGTTTCATCAAGCCACAGACGGAAAGAGACCCTCTCAAAAAAATGGAGAACCCGTCAATTCAGATTGGCCTGAACGTTATTTCGGAATCAAAAGTCGATGTTTGGATCTGATAGGCAATACCATGACCGACACGGATCTTGCCGTCACAGCAGCGGAGCTTGCTCTTAAAAACAGTGGTATATCCTCATCACAAGTAGGAGTGCTGATCCACATCAGTCCAATCCCAGATAAAGTTCATTTCCAAAATCATATAGCAGATATCATTCAAAGATTGAATCTTGCAACAGATGTGCATGCGATCTATCTGGATCTTGGTTGTTGTGCCTTAGGTCCGGCTCTGCGAGAGGTGCAGGCTAATCTTCATTTGGAACCGGAAACGTACGTCCTTCTTATCTCGTCCCAATGCGTTTCACCGCTTATTCGAGACAAAGAATCTCTTTCCAGATACCTGAATCATCCCACAGAACCCTTTGCTTGGCTTACGACCGGAACAGTTTTTTCAGATGGCGCAGCGGCTATTGTGTGCAAGCACATAGATGATCGTGAAAAACGAGGAATTTTAAGAATATGGGCTGGATGCAACCCGTCCGGAATCATCACGGCATACGAAAACGGTTTCTATATCATGAATGGTGCCTTTGTGAAGAAGAACTTCATCCCTACGATGCAAGCTCTGTATGGACGGATGCTCAAAGAATGGGACACTTACGTATATCCTTTCGTTGAAAAACCGTTCTCACATACGTTAGTAAAACGCTGGTATTTCCATCAGGCGAATGCAAATCTCATCAAGGAAGTCGTTGAATTACTTAAAATCCCCGTGGATCGCGTACCACTTCTTATCACAACAGAAGGAAATTCTTCTGCGGTTTCTACCATACGTCTTTTGGATAAAGATCGAAGGGACGGAACTGTACAAGAAGGAGATCTTGTCGTGTTTTTCTGGACTGGAGCTGGAAATGGCGCCCAGTACGGTTACAGCGTCATGATTGTGTAAAAACCTTTACTCAAAATCATCAAACACATCTGTTTGATGATTTTTTCTTTTAAAAACATGATCTATCCCCTATCTTCCATAAATCGTTGAAGCTTTTTCTTTCCAATAAGCTGGTAAGCCTGATGAGCTCTCTGCTGTGGCAGGAAGGTAATAGTACTTATCATTTGACCATCCCCAATACTCAATAACGGGATATTCTACATAACGGAAATAATCCCAATCAATCAATTCTGATTCAGAATAAGAGTAACAGCGTCCATTCTCATAACAGGTGTTTCCAAAGACAGCATCCACAGGGAACCACTGTCCTTCATAATACACTTCTGTCCACGCATGACCTCCTATATCCAAAGGACTGTTTCCAAACTGAACCATTCCAAGAGCGGTACGGACATTATCTTTTCCAAAAAAAGCAGCAGCTTCATAGAGAGATCCTGAAGCACTTGCTTGGTCATCACAATCTCCCACGGCTGATTGTTTCTCGCACACTGGACTGCTTGTAAACTCAGGAGACTGTGCCAAATAATCCTTTGGCAAAGCAAATTTGTCTGAACAGCCATATATTTCTGTGTCAGCGACCCAGTAACGCAATTGCATCGCTTTATACATGTCCTCTATCCCAGAATAACGACTGGCCTCCTCAATAACAGTTGAATCCGTTGGAGTAAAAAATTTCTGAGCATAAAGAACGTAATCCTCAGAACTCATATTTGGAGAGCATTGTGAATCGGGAACGATGGTACACGCAACATTATTTCCTTCATTTTGTAAATCTTCGTCTGCTTCACCTCCCTGTTCTTCCTCTTGCTCACGAATACTTGTACAGCGTTCATAGGCACGCTCAGCCGATTTTGGAAATTTCTTGGCAACATAAGCGGCAACTTCCTCACAAGTTCCTGGAAGATCTTGTTGAATCGTTAGACTTACTTCTGTCTCCTCTAATTGATCTTGAAAATCGCTTTGAAGAAGAGCAAGCATCGACTTAAGAGACTCAATATCGGTCAAAGGAAAAAGCATCTTTATACAAGAATCACTTTCGGAAAGTACATCTTCTTCAAAAGAAGCAATAATAATGGAGTAGGAACCTATTTCTTTTTGTCGATAAACGGTTTGTGCGAGATCTGTATAAGTCTCTACCTGACATTCTCCACCAAGAAGTAAAACGCTTCGATTACTCAAAATGGTGTTTAACCCGTTTTTTAATTGGCTGCCACGACCTGTTGTTTGCAACTGCTTTAAAATCGTTGATTCAGAAGAAACCAGATCAAAATCAGATGTTTCTATTTGTTCATCATTTACTTCAAGTTCTTCTTCACCTTGTTCTAAAACTTCCTGTTCTTGTTCTTCAAATGTTTCAGTGGGTTCGTTTGTTGTTTTTTGTCTTAAGTTCGTACATCCAGCCCCAGTAATAAGCAAAAAAATGACTAATAAACTCAGATAACGCATAAACGTATTTTTTTAAAACTATATCTTCAAGATAACAAAAATATGTTCGTTTAGATAGGCGAAGAGTGGATAAAATGCTTTACTAAATGTAAAAAATACAGTATTCTTTAAAGGTAATTTATAATTTATTTGTTAAGAAATTCCTATGTCTAAAAATACGTTTAGCGCGATTCTTCTTGTAGGAGCGCTTATGCTTACTGGAGCTGGATGTTTCAATTCCTCATCTACTAAATCTTCTTCTCTTCCACCAGATCAAGAAGAATATGACGCGAATGCAGAAGTAGACGTAGAAGCAGAGACTCCTGATCTTAATGCTAATTCAACGGTAGAAGATTACGAAGATGTGAGCGCAGAGATCAAAGATCTCAGTGAAGACATTGAAAAAATGAACGCAGAGATTAATTCATTGAACAGTGTCAACACCAACCTCGAATAATTCAACAAGATTTATCAAAAAACATATGAATGTAAAAAATCTTCTTTCTCTGTTTGTTGTTCTTCAACTCATTGTCATGCCAGTTTTTGCTGTACAAGCCGCACCAAAAGACAATTTGACTGCAGAAGAACAAGCCGAACTTGAAGCGAAAGCAGCAGAAAGCAAAGCACAAGCACAAGAAACAGCTGCAGAAGTTGCAGAAAAATTAGGACTCGAATTTGCAGATCTTCAAGTAAAACTCATTGCCGGTCTGGACAAATCTGTCGAAGCCATTGATAACGCTATTGATACAATCAATGCCTCTGTCTACATGAGCAGTGAAACAAAAGTGGAACTGACCGATGGTTTGAAAACATTACAAGGAAAGCTGCTTGATTATAGAAGACAAGTAAATAATGCAGACACAATGGAAGAACTCCAAGCAATGAACACAGAAGTCATCGCCCTCTTGAAAGCTAACAAAACCGTGATCATTGACGCCATAAAAGAAAGCATGCTTGTAATCACAGAACAAGTTTCACAAAGCGTGGAAAAAATTAAGATCAAAGCAGAAGCTGCACTCAAAGCGCTTGATGTAGAATGTGATTCTGAATCATTTGCAGAAATTGAAAAATTAGTCGCAGAACTTGAAACAACCAACGCTTCCCTTAAAGTAGCTATTGAGGCAGAAGATGTGGCAACAGCAAAAACACAAGCAAGAGCCGCCATTAGTCTTTCTGTAAACCTCGCAGCAAGCTTTGCCGTATTAGTGGATGATTGTGAGGAAGAAATCCAAGCACAAGCTGAAATAAATCTATAATTCACTTAAAAACCACCCTAAAATTATCGAAGGGTGGTTTTTATTTTGTCTCATCTCTATCCATGTAAAAGAAAAAACGGTATAGTATGTTTATTATTCCCTTCATTAACGATAATCTATGTATACTGAGCAACAAGGCTCAGCTCCAGAACAGTTTGATCCTTCATTATTTAAATTCCCTAAAAAAGAGGTTCGAAGACGTCCTAGAATGGATGTTAGAACACGACATCATGAACTAAAAGTGCGGACACCACCATCAATGGAAATAGCCCATCAGAGAGCCTTGGAAGAACGTCGTCTTGAAGCTTCTAAAAAACCTGTAGAAACAATCAAAAAGATAGTAAAAGCTCCTACCTTCGAACCAAAATTTGAAAAACTTTTAGAAAACATTGAGAGACTCGTTGTTGAACAACGAAAAAAAATTGCTCAACTACAATCAGTCTACGATAAAGCCTGGTTTGGAAGAGGAAAAAAACTCCAAGAGTTAGAAACAGCAAAGACAAAACGAACAGAGCTTCTTAAAAAACGAAATGAAGTTCGTAAAGAAGCTGGAATAATTGATATAGAAGATGATCTGATGACAGAAACAACGACTGAAAATAAATTAGAAAAACTCTTAGAAAACATAAAAGCGGAATTAGGGAAAAAACGTACAGAAATTCTTCGACTCAAATCCAAGTATGACAAAGCCTGGTTTGGAAGAGAAACAAAACACAAACAATTCGAAGAAGCTAAAAAAGACTTTATTCTTTATGCGAGAAAATTAAAAGAAACACACAAAGATATTAAAAATATCAAAAATAAAGAATTGAATGAATATTTGGATGCCTTTGAAAAAAATCTATTTGATGAATGGAAAGAATGAAAAACTCCGCGAGCCAAATGACGATAAAAGAATTAGATCTCTTGATCTAATTCTTTTTTTCTGTAGATTTGAAAATTTATTGCCAATCTTGTCTAACGAGCAATTCAGAAGCACGCAGAGGTTGTGCCATAAGATCTTTCACTACCTTTTCCATGCGAGCCGATTGAGATCCTTTAATAAGAACAATATCCCCTTTCTTCACTTGAACGTCTAACCAACGTCCTGCCTGGACAGGTGTATCAAAATGCTGGGTCTGTGCTTCTGGAATTCCCGCTTCGATCGCCGCACGGCGTATCTCACGAGTCATCTCACCTACTGTCACTAACAGATCTACTCCAAATTCTGCTACACGCATTCCTAACATTCTATGTTCTTGTTCCTGATAGCCACCCAACTGGGCCATGTGACCCAGCACAGCAATACGTCTTGCTTTTTCTGCAGGATGAAAAGCACATAAAACTTCCAGAGCCGCAATCATCGAGGCAGGAGCAGCATTATAACTAGAATCAATCAAAAGAGATCCTTTAATACCTGGGAGAGGATTCATCCTTCCTGGTTCAAACACGATTCTTTGTAAAGAAGAAATAATTTCTTCTTGAGAAAGATTTAATCGTTTGGCAATGATGATGGCTGGCAACAAAGCGCTCACGCAGGAAGTACCGAGCATGTCTTTAAGCTCTACCTCAATGGAGGTCTGATCCTGCATGTGAACGTGAGCACGAACCGTAGAAAAACGCTCACTTGGCTCAAAAGAAAAATCTTCTCGTGTCTCAAGTTGATAATCGCTCGCTCGAACCTGCGCGCCGGAAGAAAATCCGTATGTCACCACGCTTGCAGATGCATGACCGCGAAGTCCCAGAACCAGAGAGTCATCCGCGTTTAACAAAACAAGACCCTCTGGCTTGGTACATTCAATCATCACAGCCTTTTCTTCAGCCAACTGTTCAAGAGAACGAAAATATTCTGCATGCACAGGAGAAAGACGCGTCAAGACAGAAATATCTGGATTGGCAATGTCACACAAATGTTTCATGTCTCCCGGATGATCGATTCCATACTCAAGAACAAAAATTTCAGGAATGGTGCGAGGCGGTGAACAAAGAATCTTCAACCAGCCAAAAATGGATTTTCTAGGAGATTCATATCCTAAAAGAGTTAAAGGAACACCAAATTCATTATTGTAATTTTTGATGGTCGTTCCAACGCGATATTTCGAAGAAAGCATGGTTGCAATCGCATTGCGTGTACTCGTTTTCCCTACAGAACCGCTTACCGTAATAATAAGAGGTTTGTGCGTCGCTAACATTTTTTTAGCCTTTTTCGTGATCTGATTTTGAATAAATGTTTTCATAAAAAATAAGAAAATGATGAGATTATTCTATAACTTCCCTTACTGGTGGAACTTCAAAATACTGTAACAAAAATTCAGCAAGTTCTCCAAATAATGGAGCTGCGGTTGATTCTGCCCAAACAACCCCTTGCGGGTTATCGATACGCACAACCATAGCAAACCTTGGATTTTCTACAGGACCAAATCCGGCAAAGGAACCGATCGTGTTGTCTTGATCATATCCAATTCCGTCTTTACGAGCCACCTGGGCTGTGCCTGTTTTCCCTGCAATATAATATCCTGGAACTGCCGCCTTTTTTCCATGACCGTGTTCAATAACCGAAACCAACATAGCCGCCACGGTTCTGGCAGATTTTGGATCAATCACTTGAACAATATCCTTTGTCGCACGTTTCTCAACTAACCCATCTGGATGTCGAATTTCATCAACAATAATTGGTTGTTTTAACACTCCCCCATTGGCAATGGCTGCATAGGCCATGACAATTTGCAAAGGCGTGACAGTGATTCCCTGACCGAAAGAGGCTGTCGCTGCATAAATTTCTGAATCAAAATCAAGAGCATCAATGGTTCCAGGAACTTCTGTTTCTATTTCTATTCCTGTTGTTTTTCCAAACCCGAACGCTTTTACGTAATCAACAAACGTTTCCTGTCCCATAGCACGCATCGAAAAAATCATTCCGGTATTGATGGATTCTTCCAAGACTTTTGTCATATCAGACTCCCCATACACCTTTCCTTCAGCGTTCCCAATGGGTTTATACCAACCTTCGACCATGACCGAACCTGTGTCTATATACGTTGTTTTTGGAGTCACGGCTCCGACGTCCACAGCCGCTGCCATGGTCAAAGGTTTAAAAATAGATCCGGGTTCATACGCGTTAAAAAGAACGGGGTTATTAAAAATACGAATGGAATCGACTTCATTATATGCATTAGGATTATAATCTGGTGCTCCGCACATGGCTAAAATTTTGCCTGAAAAAGGTTCTACAATCACCACGCTCCCTCCTTCAGCTCCATGTTTGAGAACTGCTTTTTGTAACACTGAACAGGCCTTGTACTGAATAGTCCGATCCAGTGTCAATACGATATCTACCCCGTCTTGAGAGGGTTCATACTCGCGTTCAGCAACCGCAATAAGCCTTCCAGCAATGTCTCGTTCAGATAAAAGATATCCTTGGGTTCCAGACAGTTCCTTATCAAAATAACCCTCAATACCATATTTTCCGGAAACGCTTCCATCCTCATTAGTTCCAAGAAAACCCAAAAGGTGTCCACTCATCTCAGGTTCAGGATACAAGCGGACAGATTCTGGAATAGAATGAACTCCTTCCAATTTAAGCGCGCTTATCTTTTCCAACATTTTATCATCAACCTCTTTTGCAATGGGTTCATACGGATCTTCCGGTTGATTTAAACGTTTTTCTAAAGCTTCTACTTGTTCTTGGGTATATCCAAACAAAGTTCCCAGAGCCTCTGAGGTATGACGTGGATCTTTTATTTGCCTTGGATCCGCATAGACAGAGGCTAACTGTTGATTCACAGCCAATGGAACTAACGACTGATCTTTTAAATCATGAAGATAAATCATTCCTCGTTTAGGAATCAGTTTTTGAAAAAACTCATGTTGTCCACTTGCCAACGCTTCATAAAATCCGTGTTGAAAAATTTGAATGTATCCAAGCTTTAAAATAATAATGGAAGCAAACAACACAACCGCGTAACGAAAAAACTCCAAACGCTTGTCCTGATCCCCTATCTTCTTTTTCTTCCAATTTAATTTAGTCATAATTTACAGACCAAAGCTGAAGAGTCCACCATTCCCTCTTGGATTTTGTCCTTTTCTTACTTCATCCCCATCACTTATTCCATCCCCGTCTGTATCCGCACGCTGCGGATCGGTTCCATAAAATCTTTCTAAAATAAGATCTAAACCGTCTTCATCTGCATCAGAAGAAAAATCGATTTTTATCAGAGGGAGCCGTGCTGTTGATTCATTAACCAATGTATCGTCATTTTTTTGAGACTCTTGGTCAGAGGCAGGAAGTTCCCCAAAAGCCAGTCCTAAAACATCATTAAAACTAAGAGATGTCTCAGGAACAGAAAAAGCGTATTCTTTATTGAACCCATTAAAATCAATTCGGATATCTACAGGAATCAGTTGTGTCGTTGCCTCTTCTTCAAAAGCTCCTGCTGCCTGCACGCGATAGAGTCGATGATCTTCCGTTCCTATCCAAAAACGAATCGTGAGTCGCGAAAGCTGCGTAGCTTGCATAGCCCCAACAAGACGTTCTTCATCGTTTGGTTCGCGCCCTTCTTTGGCACGAATAAGGTCTAGCAAAAAAACATACATAGCCTGTTGATCAACGGTTGCGTCAATAATACGAGTGTTGGCACCCTCAATCAGTTCTGTTAATCCATTATAACGGACAGGAAAAACATCGGCAGAAGAAAAAAGAGACCGTGCCTGTTCTATTTCACCAGACGTCCAAAGGTCTTTTGAAAAAAGAGGCTCCAGAGGAGCGTTGAGCTCAGGAAGAATGGCCCCCCAAGAAGGAAGTTCTCCTGCTTGAAAAGAAACCCACGTCTCTTCCTTAAAATCGATTCCTGGAACATCTGGTCCGGGAGCGTTGTATGTCAAATAAGATTGCCCACCAATGGATCGAAGCTCTCCTGAAAGATCTTGATAGGTATCTTCTTTTGAAAGATGCACGACGCGAAATCGTGTTGCATGATCGATCACCGTTGGAGATATTTGTTGGATATCGCTGCTGAGATAAAGCGTAGTATTGATTCGTGTCTCTCCATTTTGTCGGCTCCAGCTAAATCCTGACTCTTGATGAACACTAGAAAGATGCGTCATGGTAAAGAGCATTTTTTGAATCTCCCTCTCTGGTCGAAATCGACTCAAAACAATATAAGAAGCAAATGTCACAGACAAAACAATCAGTACACCTGCAACTAAAAAAATGAGAGATTTTTTCATAATAAAATAGAGAAAGCCTCAGCCTTCTCTATTTTATCTAATTTTTGACTTGAAAGCTATCTACATTTCAGTAATATCTTCCTCTGTCACATACCGTCCCATATAGACATTCGTTTCGCCGGTATTTTCGTTTTCAATCAGACGAATGATTTCTCCGCCCTGGGCTTGATAATCGCTAAATAAGAATCGGGTATCTTCTTCAGAATCTGATTCTCCTTCTGTCTCAAGGACGTTTCCTGCATCTTCGTAATCAAATTCGTATTCTTTTCCCTGAAAGACAATGATTTCATCTTCAGGTTCAAGCTCGTCTTCGAGCTCTTCAAACAGAATCAACTCGTCATCTTTAGGATCAACAGAGAGTAGTTGTTCCTCATCGTCGTACAGCCAACGCAAGGTATGACCGCTATCAAGTTGGACCTTAGCTTGACCCACGTACGTAAAGGGGTCGTTAAATACACTGACTGCTTCTCCAAGTTGGAGTTTTAAAAGGCGCTTAATATTCATAAACAAAAGAGAGGAAAGGTAGCAAAGGAGTTAATAGCAAAGGAGTAAGAGATGAAAATCCCAAAAGAATAACTTTGTGAGATTAAAACACAGGACTCTCTTTCTGTAAACACACTATTTTCCACACAACACACAATAATGAACCCACCCAATACTCCCTGAGCGAAGCGACTCACAGGAGCGAAGTCGAAGGGTAATAAGGATATTTATATCAATTCTATTAAACAATTACTTCATAACTCTATAAAAACTAATAATTTAAGGCTTTATTTATCAATATTCTGTCCAAATCCCTTGACAAAACCACTATTTTTTGGTATAGTTGATTCACGGAGAATGCGGAAGGAAAAGCCTGTTCGCGCTTCTGAAGTTCTCAAAACCTCTAGATTAAGGAGTCCAGGATGGAAAAGATCGATCGCGTCAACATTCGTCTTCGAATCAACGGGAAGCGGATCAAGAGCCTCTGCCAGTTCGGTGTCCGGATCAAGGATCGAGATGAGGAAGGTCAGACCTCGATCGTGGATGGGCACAAGGCCCATCGTGGTATCGAGTGGTACTTTCGCTCCGGTGAGCGCGTGAACGCTGCCGGTGAAACCCTCGGCGGATCGGGAATCACTCGAATCGAGTTCAACAAGCCGAAACGGATCACGGAAGAGGCCATCGAGGGCAAGGACGAAAAGGTCACCTGGCAGGCCGATGAGACCCGCGCAATGAAGCTCGAGTCCATCGGGAAGGATCTGGCCACTGCGGGATACTACCTCTCCGACGTCCACATCGTCCGTCTGCCGAGCGAGACGAAGGGTATGGGCTTCCTGGTGATCTCATTCACCCAGGATGGGGATCTCGGACTCAACTCCGAGATTGAGGAAATCCTCAACGGTCTCGTAGACGGATTCTGGAGATCTGCATGGGTCTACGAGAACATCTTCACCGGCGCCGTGGACATCTGTGCCAACCACATCGTCCGAGATGAAAATCTGTCGCTGGTGAAGGATCACCGCGATCTACGGTTCCGCCGCATGGATGGTGGGCGAACCCAGTGGCGCAGCGCCAAGACCACCGCACAGACCGCCTGAAAACGGCCACCCCGTCCACCAAAGCCACAAGCTGAGGTGGATGACACGAGACCATACGCGCCCCGCGCAAAGAAGAGACCCCAGTGGTAATACCGCTGGTGGACAACTCGACTTCGCTCGGGGCTTTTCTTTTTGGGAAATCCTCATATTCCCTGAGCGGAGGTTCGTTCGACGAAGCGGAGTCGAAGGGTGCAAAGCATCTGCACCCTTCGACTTGTCGCAGACTCCTCGCTCAGGGAATATGAATCTTCTATCCAAATTTACCTCTGATACAAATACAACGCTGGGGCTTCTTTGAGTTCATTCACCTTTGTAGGTTCCCAACCCGGAATAGGCCACACGTAAGAGACAACTCGACTTCCTGGTTTTAATTCTTTTTCAAATTTTGGATGTAACTTCTCGTACGTGTCTGGCATCAAAAAAACATATACAGCATCGTAGCCTGAAAGATCGTGTTTAAAAACATTTTGAAAAATCATTTTGACCGGGTTTCCAGACAGCTTATTTTGAAGCCATCCAATTCCGTATTGTAAAAAAGAAAGTTCAACTCCAGTCACCTGAGCTTGAGGTTGAGCTTTTATTAACGCTCGGCACACGCGGGCATTTCCACATCCCAACTCTACCGCATTCTCTCCAGGTTTTAGATCAAGAAGATCCACAAGCCGTTTAAGATCTCGTTTCCATGTTGGAACCCAAGGGGCTCCTTTGGAGGCAGCATAAGCGGCTGAACCAAGAAAAAAAACCAAAATTAAGAGGAATAAATTTAAAAACATAGAAATCGTTAGCACACCCTTCGACTCGTCGAGGACTCCTCGCTCAGGGAGTATTAGTAGGAACTAAATTATAACAAAAATCCGCCACAAGCATTACGGCTCGCGGCGGATCGTATTACACAAGGTCTTCAAGTTCAATTTCGCGGATCTCGCCAAGCCAGACTTCTTTCTGTTCAAGTGCCTGAACTTTTGTAAGAGTTCCGGGCAACAAGCTCTTTCTGGTGCAGTTCACCAACGCTTGCAAGCGCTGGTAGCGCCTAGCCTGCCCGATATCTGCGGGAAGAGTTTCTTCTACCACTTCCAGAACATGTTCCACGGTCATTTTGCCGGTTCCGTTGGCTTTGGCTTTGAGCTCACTGCGGAGGGCTCCGAAATCCGCGGCAGAAAATCCATTCATGGCTTCTTTCAAACTCTCCCAATTATCCTCATCTGTAAGACCTACAACACCGATGGTCCAAAGAATAAACTCATCATGATCAGAATCTTCGGGATCAAGCACTGGAATAATGAGATTTCCCACACGTCCAGGACGACGGATGTCGGGCGAAAGATTCTGAATTCGAGCGGTCATGAGCAGCCAGACCACGCGTCCGCGCAATTTAGGATCGCTCATCCATTTCTGAATTTCACCCGTAAGACGCTTTTCAGTCTCGTGGGCATCAGACCTAAGCCCACCAAAAACCGTGTCAGCTTCATCAATAAAAATCATCACCTTTCCCAAGCTCATGAGCACGCGGTAAAGGCGCTCCAGAATGACATCGGTCTCCCCGAACCATTTGCTTCGAAGATTTTTGAGCTCCAGCACGACCATTCCCAGCTCTGCAGCAACTGCTTCAAACAGAAACGTCTTGCCTCCTCCAATAGGTCCAGCAATCGCTGCCCCAGGAAGAGCGTCTAATCCTGTAGAACACAAACGGGGAATCACTTCTTCCTTAAGAAAAAATTTCAACTGTGAAAAACCGATCACATCTTTCAAGCTGTGCTCAGGTTTCTTAAAAGACACGACCCCTTCTCCAAGCTGACCTTCGATGTACTGTTCTACGCGCTTGAGCACATTGCTTGATCCCAAAGTCTCACCGTCATAAACATGAGCGACAAGCATCTGACGCAGAGCATGGATCGAAAGTCCGGCGGTAAGGGAGGCGAGCATCTGCTGCGTATCCCACAGTTTGATCTTTTTTCCTTCAGACTGATTGCGATTAAACCAGGTGATGTAATGAGCTCGAGCCTTTTCATCAGGTGAAGGAACACTGACCCTCAGCACTTGAGGAAGCCTTATCACGCGATGATTGATGGCACCAGAGGTTTCGGCAACCATCACCACAGAGTCATCAGCCTCCAAAAAATCCGGATCACTGAACCAATCCTGACAAAAAGTGACACGCAGACGATCTGCTTCCGAAAGCTGAGTGATAGGAGCTTCGGGAATAATCATGTCCGTGCGCTCGATCAGGATCAGCAAACGTTTTCCAAACAGAGCATCTCCGGCTTTTGCCTGACGGGAGACCTTGCACATCTCACTCATAAGTTTGAGAGCCATAGCAGGCTTTTCCACGCACCGCGCAAGATAATCGTCAAATTCTCTCTTAAAGGCATCCAGGCGTTTGGCTTCAGAATCTGTGACGACCGTCATACGCTTGATGAGAAAATCGTTCGAATCCAGACCGCTTCGATACTTGATCCAATCCTGACGCATCAGTTCTAGATCCGATTCACGAACAAAACGGATAGGCCCGTGCAACTCATAGGAAATAAGAATATGCGACTGCGAACATCCCCAATGAGCTCTGAGATAATCAATGATGGGAACATAGGTTCCTAACTCACATCGAGTCTTGCTCAGTTCAGAAGGGAGCCAAAACAAATCCTCAACATTGCCTGTTAACACAAGAGCGTGTGCAGCACCTGAATTCAAAATATCTGCTGCCTCTTTACGAAACGGATATTCAAGATTTTGAATGGACATGAAATGCTCCTGGGTTGATTTCTTCATTTGGAGAGAAAACTCACTACTTTTTCTTCCCAAGAAAAGAGTCCAGACATGCTGGACCCAGTATTATTTCAGACAGAACGTCTATCGAGGAGCCAAAACTCCTTCAGCTTTTCCAGCCTCCACATCACTCCAAAAAGTACAGTGTTCTGCCGGATCTATATCGCGCCCGTTGAGGACGATTTCATAGATCTGGTGTGCCTGCTCGCCAATCGCCCCAAAACTTTTAGTGTCCTTGGGCTGATAAACAGGAGCTATCTTGTCGTACACAATCGTTGCCCCAGCCCCACCGCGTCCTCGCCAATGCTTGGACAACCCAACGACTCGATCTCCTACTTGAACGGCCTCCTCCAGACTATGCGTCACCATCAAGACTGTGTGCGGAGGAGACTCACCTTTTGCAACAGCTATGAGATTTTCTTGATACAAATTGAGCATCAGTTTACGTGCTCCATGCCGTGTCTCTTCATCCAGTGCCCCAAACGGCTCATCCAGAAGAAGAATCTGCGGCTTCATGATCAGAGCACGTGCAATCGCCACCCGCTGTCGTTGTCCGCCTGAAAGCTGATGAGGAAATTTATGGCTGTGCTCTAAAAGCCCTAACCGATCAAGCAAAGCCTGCACTTGATTAAGATGTTTTTTACGCAAGGCAGGCCATGAGCTGGTTAGAGTTCCACAGAGACGTTCTGGAATACTGGTTTCACGCAACATGGGACCCAATGCCACATTCTCCATAGCGGTGAGATGTGGATATAAGGCGTAGTCCTGGTAAACCATCCCGCGATCAGGACCATGCCCACGAACTTCGCTGAAAGTTCCATTTTTAGCAACAAACACGGATCCTGCAGAAGGTTCATGTGTCCCTACAATCAGGTTCAAGAGCGTGGATTTACCGCATCCTGATCCGCCAACGATTCCGACAAACTGCCCTTTGGCAATCTTCAGATTGATATTTGTGAGGACTTGAAGGTTTCCGAAATTTTTATAAACACCTCGGCAATCCAAGGCTATTTTTTCGATGCCTATCATGATCCATTCTCCTTCACATACCAAGGACACAGGACTCTCTGGATGAGGTTAAACACTAGCTGAATGCCAATCCCCATGAACCCGAGGGTCATAAGGTAAGGCAAAATCACATCCAATCGCGCGCTGCGATATAGACGTAGAAATCGATACCCATAACCTTCCTGTCCCGCCGCCCACTCGGTGGCGATAAGCAGAATCAGAGCCAGCCCGACTGTGGAGCGTATGGCGTCAATGATCTGAGGCAGCACCTGTCGAAATAAAATCGTCCAGATGATCTCCTGACCTGAAGCACCAAGAGTCTTGGCTGAAAAAATGTGCTGATCAGGGACTTCCCTAACAGCGGCATACACACGTCCGGCAATCGTAGGAAGGATCCCAAAAACGATCACGGCAGTGTACAACTTGAATCCGAACCCGAAGAGAGTCAGGAACACGACCATCGCCGCATTGGGTACGATATTTTCCTCAAAGTTGAGGATACGTCCCCACATGCTCTCCGCCGCAACATAAGTGCCCATGTACAGTCCAAGTACGATTCCCAAAATACTTGCAATCATCAGTGCCGGAAGCAGTCGAGAAAATGATGCCACAGTATCCATCCATAGCATATGTTCCCCACTGCGTGGATCAGTAATCATCTGGGCAAATCCACTGGCAAGCTTTCCCCAGGTGGGAATAAGAGTATTGCTTCCCGAATAGGCCACGGAGGAATACAGAAGAACAATCAGACAGATTGCCATGAAGAAAAAACTGTTTCCGAGCCATCCAGGCAAGGGCTCACGCATGATCCCAATTTTACGAACATCATCGCGCCAAGATCTGCGGATGATCTGTCGATCTTCTGTGGTCATTGTATCCTCCATTACTTCATCTTTTTTTGTTTCTTCTCTTCAGGAGAGATTTTGTATTCTCTCCCCAAGAAAAGGGTCAAGATCGACTCCGTTTGGAATCGATCTCAACCGCGTAGGAGACGCCAGCTTTACTTGACGTAGCTGGTATCGAAACGAAGCAATGCCGTTGGTTGATCGGTCTTGGTTCCCCAGGCCATCGGAACGTCATCGACGGACGCGACAAGCTTGTGGACGAGGCTGAACTCCTGGACTTTGGGCATGTTGCCCCTGAACTGTGTGCCGTCGAAAACAGTCACAGCATCCTTGGGTCCGAGCATGCGGGTCAGCTCCATGCTTCGCCCGATCGCTCCATTGTCCAGATCATTGAAATTGGGGCTGATCGCCTTATAGGTTTCAGCCTGTTGTGCCGGATTGTTGGTGCGATCGGTCATGGCCTGCATTGCGGCGGCGAGCGCCTTGACGGCACCTGAACCACCTTCGCGATCCAGCGCCTTCTGACCCATCACGAGCATGTCCGTGATCTCGTACTCACCGATCATGCTGGAGTTGAACAGGTCGATCACGTCGTTGCCCTTGTCCTCATCGCCGTTGCGACGGTCAAGGACAGTGAATGTTTCGGGCGACCATCCACCGAAGGCGCGAAATGAGGAATCCTGCTTGCCTGCAAACTGCGGAGAACCGACGACGGGATCCAGATTTTCGAACATGTAGGTGGAGCCATACTGAGCCTCCACACCGTTGACCTGACACGCACGCCAGAACAGATACTGCGTGACGGAAAGCTCGGCTCCCTTGACCGGAACGCCGGAAAGATCCGCCCAGGTCTTGAGTTCATCCTCGACGAGAATCTTGTCGGCTCCCTTGCTCCAGGAGGTGGGGAAAACCGCGACCGTGGCATCCCCACTGGACTTCTTACGTTCCATGGCGACCGCGAAGGCATCGGTGTTGGTGATGGTCAGACCATCGACGGTACCGGCTCCATAGACACCGAAACTCGGAACGTAGTCCAGGCGCTGGAACACGATATCGACACTGTTTTGTCGCTCATACTCCCCCTGATAACCCTGACGATTGTCCAAATACCCGAAGGTCTCGGCAGAAGCCAGAGCCGACCACGAGGTATACGGGCTCCAGGCGATCGTGAATACCGGCGTACCGGCAGGCGTCTGGGTCTTTTCATAGTGATCCCCCTGCGTGGCGGAAGCACTGACCGAGGTATTCGGATTCTCATTTTTGGTGCATCCGGCGTAGAGCGCCAACACAACCGCAAAACCCAGATTCATGAAATAGGACTGTCGCATCGATCTTCTCCTTGTGTTACTGAAGTGGTTGCGCGATTGCGCAACCGTTGGTTTCACCCTTGCTGGATTTCCCCAGTTTGGGTGGTAAAAGCTCCACGCAAACACAAATGTTTTTGTGGAGCACGTTGTTTGATACTGACTGACTCAACTTAGATCAGCTGAGCTTCTCGGCTTGGAGTGCGTTGGTCACAGTCGCAGAGGGTCGCGTTTCGACCTTTTCGGCCAGACCAAGTTGCGCCAGGAAGTCATCCTGAGCAACACTGTTGGTCGCATAGGCGAGGTATTCATCCTCCGCCTTGTTGGCATTGGTACCAGCCAGCTCTTCGGTAACACGTGCCTGAGCTTCAGCCTGACCAACCAGATCACGCACATCAGCACGCAGCTTTGCCGTACCGCCATCCATGGATAGACCCGCAGTGAGCGAAGCGATCCTCTTTCGATTCTCGGCTCCGATCATTCGAGCAGCCATCTCAGCGGCCTCGCCCTGAAGCTTGCCTTGCTCGCGCTGCAGACTGACCATTGTGGTCTTAGCTTGCTCCACCTGTTTCTGATAGGTCTCAATATCACGATCCAGCTGTACGAGATACTCCTCGCGCTCCTTGACCGTGGACTGAGAATCGACGTAAGCCGCCTGATGTCGCATGAAATCTGGATCGACCTTAATTTCTTCGAGCGACTTGCCTGCAGTCTGAAGTTCCGTAGAACGCTTCTTGGCGGCTGCCATAGCGCCCTGCATTACTCGCTTGGACCTGGCGAGCTCCTCTGTCTTTGTGACCTTCGTTCTTTTGAGCTTCTCCTGCTCATGAATGACCGTCGCAACGGCTTCGGCAGCCTGATTAAGCATCTTTCCGATCTTCTCACCTTCCTCAGCGTAAACCGCCTTGATGGTGGTAGGATCTTTCATCATCAGCTTGTTGGCTTCATCCACCTTTCCAGTGATGCGAAGCCAGAAAATCTTCCACGAACGTCCGATGGATCCAAAAAATGCCATGTTACATCTCCTCATCCTAAGAACAGTTTTTGGTTATTAAGATCGTAAATACTCATTGTAATGACCAGAACTCTCAAACCCTCGCATTCGTACCTCTACCGTTTCTGCGAGTTCAAGAGAACGACGAAGCTCATCTGTTTCACCATCAATAGCATTCGCAGATCCATCGCTAGCGGCTCGACGAGCGACCAACTTCTGTGCGCCTGCGAGGATGTTTCCAAGCTCGCGAACAGCAGACTGAACTTGTTCAATGACACGCTCTCGTCGTTCACGCAAAGGAGCGGCGGCTTCTGCACTTAATTTAGAAATAAGCGTCTGATTTTTGAGCGTTCCTTCCAGAGCCTGAACGCACTGTTCAAACAATCGATTGACACCCGTACGGATATCCATCGCTGTAGAAACATCCAATTGGCTGAGGATGGAATCTTCTCCTTGAAAAGCACTTGCCAAAGCACGAAGATCATCCAACGCTCGCTCGTCACGATCATCGTGATCTTGAGACAAGCGATGGCGCAGATCATCCAAACGTTCAGCAACGGCTTGTTGCTGAGCATCTTGAAGATTGCTTACTGTCTCCTGCACTATCTGCTCGGTACGGAAAATCAGATTGTAACCAGCCATACCTGTTCCAACCAAGAACGCCCCAATAGCAGTGAACAGAGGAATGGCGGGATCATGGCTGAATAGGGCAAACATTCCAGAACCGGCGGCAAACACCACCGGCCAGACCGTAAACGGATGTCCGAGCACACGCACGAGCACCCGCTTTCGAATCTCTTGACGACTGGGGAGCATCGTGGTGCCTCCTTTTTAGAATGACTTTTGAGCCAAAGTAAACGTGACACTCTGACCTTCCCCGCTGCTTTGGGTAGAAGGTTTGGCAATGGCACGAATACGATTCTTGCTGACTCCGGCTGTCTGCAGAGCCTCGCCCACGCTACGAGCACGATTTTGAGCAAGCGCTCCTGCGGCTACCTGATCGGCAGCATCCGCGCGCGAGTGCCCTTCAACCGTAATGTAGTAATTGGGCCAGCCCTTGAGCAGTCTGCCGATCTCCTGGGCATCGCGCACACCCTCAGGGGAGAGTCCTGCATTCCCTCGAGCAAAAGCAATGGTCTTGGCATCCAGGTTCCCGACAACCGTCAATTTATCCCAGTCTGCAGAGGAAAGCGCTGGCAGCTCAGAGGCTCCATGCATCTGTTCCTCTCCACCGGGATGAAACTTGGACGCCTGCATCTGGCGCAAGATCGTGTCGTAATACAATTCCTGTTCACGCCCTTCCACAGGGTTTTTCGCAAGCTTGCCTGTACGAACGAGAAATCGGGAGATTCCGGAGACCATATCCTCCATGTTGGGAATACCTTTGGTCTCAAACCTTGGAACAAGACCCATATGAGCATAATTCTCCAAAGTGTTCTTCCACCTGATTCCTGCCACGGTGGCGAGCGCCTGATCGTTGGTGAGCTTGCTTCCCTGCTCCTGGGCGTCCTCAATCACCAGATCCATGAGTCCAGAAGGTTGACTGGTATAGGACCAGAGGCTCCTGAAATAGGCCTGAGTAAAAAAATTCACCTGATCGGGATGGGTAGCAAGATAGTTTCGACTCACCGTCATCACGTCCACAATGGTGGCTGTGGTGGCGGACGAATCGTAAATCTTGTGCACACCATCGATCTCGAGGGCTTTGGACAGCCAAGGTTCCCACAAAACAAATGCTTTACGTTCGTTGGGTTTTGTCCCGCTGAGCTGCTTGTAAATCGCCTCGGCACCTTCGGCTGTTTCCAACCAATTCTGGTCAGTGGTAAGCATGGGAAGCATACCGGAGATCATCTGTCGCGCTAGAGTTTCGCTGGGTGAGTTTGATGTCACCAGAATCTTGGCTCCAAGCTGATTTAAAGCCTGGACGTTTGGAACAGAGACCTTATATGCGACCACTCCATCGGCTCCGTGGCTTTCATCGATGACAAAAATAATGGAACCAGGAAACTCTCCAAGATCCTGTCCTGTGACCAAATCCGCGTCAATGGTATTGACCGCAAAATCGCAATCTCCATTGCGCAATGCTTTGGCACGCGCCAAATAATCAGCAGCGTCATCCTTCCAGTTAAAACGAATTCCCTGTGAGGCAAGCTCGCGCTTCATCGCCGGCGAACGTACGATCGCATAACCGGCAAAGGAATCACCGCAGACGTTCATCTCAGATGTGTAACTGGCACTAGCACTAGTGGATTCCACCAGACGAGACTGTATTTTAGGATAGATAAGGAACTTGAATGCAACTCCAAAGATAACGATGAGCACCAGGACAAACAGACCAGCTCCCAGATTACGCATGGCCCGCGTTTCATTGTCAGCCATCGAATTCTCCTTCTTTCTTTCTATTTAATTGAAGAGGACAAAGCTTATAGAACAAATGTATTCTTTTCAGCCTCAGGTTACCTCATGTTATTGAGATGACCTTAGGAGAAAAGTCCTTCATCGATCCACAATCATGTGAAGTCGAGAAGGACAAGGTGTCGTTAACGCCTGATACGAACAGGAATCGTTCGACGTCTCACAGATACAGACGTCAGAATAAAAATCATGAGAAGGATCGTTGTCAGCCCACCCCCATTTGGTCCAGTCCCTGCCGTACTGCAGCTTGACTGAACAAGCTCAGGAGGAGCTTCGGGAGCGGAAGCCGAAGGGGCGGCTTTCACTGCAGGATCAGGAGGTTGTTCTCCCAATGGATAGTTGGGCGGAGTTTGCGAGAGCGCCACAAGCCACACCTTTGCCACTTCCATCGGAAGCCCTGCGGTAGCAGAGAAGTCTGCCGGAGCATCCTTTCCGCCCGCCTCCACCACGATCGCTTTCTTAAGAGCGGTCTGGAGACTTACAGCATCATCGGCCGGCTGATAAGAATCGGCCCATTGAGCCAGCTGATGAGTAGCACCGCCTGGCATAGATACACCGATGACATCCATTCGGATGCCTCGCTGAGTCACCATAGGAGCATAGAGACTCATCTCGGATCCATCGGAAGCTTCGCCATCGGTCACCACCAAAAGCTGGTAACGCCCGATGTTGTTCTGCTGTCCTCGATCATAGAGCAGCCGATCGGTTCCGTTCTTGATGGCAACTCCCAGCGGAGTTCCTCCTCCGGCACTGACACGATCAAGAGCAGAAAAAAAATCTTCACGAACAGGCGCCAAAGGCGGATCCATGAGCCAGTACATACG
>LBWG01000003.1 GCA_000993535.1 Candidatus Uhrbacteria bacterium GW2011_GWF2_39_13
TCTTAAATTACTTTCCAGACCGACACACGAATGCCTCAGCTGAATCCTTCAATGCCAAGCTCAAAGGCTTTCGAGCACTCGTTAGAGGGGTGAGAGACATAAAGTTCTTCCTCTTTCGAGTTGCTAAGCTTTATGGGTAACGGAGGCTACCCCAGCAAATTTACGCTTGATCCGTAGCTTTCCCTTTGATGAAAAACAGGAAGTCGTCTTTTTCTACGCCCATCACGGTGTGTGGCTTGAGAGTTTGTGGTCAAGGATCCAGAAGGAAGACCCGACCTGCCGTCAAATGCACACTGATCAGTTGAAGACGTTTTTTTCCGAAAATGAGAGGATTTTGAATCTTTCTGGTTTTCCTCGACTCATCGGAATGCATTGTGCTGCGTGGCTCGTGATAGATACCTATCTCCCTGAGAAACAGGTTTTTCCGGAAATAGGCAAGGAGGGTATTTCCTGTATCCCTGGCATTTCCAGGGAGGATCTTCCGGCAAAGTTGGCAGTTCTGCGGGTGAATAGAATGATTGGTGACCACTTACCGATCCTCATCATGGCGATACGAGACATACGAGACAGTTGAGTTTTTGTGACGGCGACGGCCCTTTTTCTGGGGTCGTTTTTTCTATTCGTATGTTAGAATGTGCGCGTATGCAAGAGTTCACCCTTCACGATAATTTTGATCTGTCAAAAGCTCGTATTGATTATCAAAAAGAACTGAATCCTCAGCAATTAGAGGTTGTATTAAATGGGGAAGGGGCCGTGTTGGTTTTGGCGGGAGCTGGGTCTGGAAAGACACGAACGATTACTTACCGTGTTTCTTATTTACTTGAACGTGGGGTCAGTCCAGATAACATCTTGTTACTGACCTTCACCAACAAAGCGGCCAAGGAAATGCTTTCACGCGTGGAAACTCTTTTGGGTTGGTATCCCAAGGGTCTTTGGGGAGGAACGTTTCACTCTATTGCCAATCGTCTTTTAAGAATTTATGCGCCTGAATTAGGGTATCCATCCAATTTTACGATTTTAGATCAAGAAGATACCAAAGCGCTCGTGAAGGTTTGTATAAAACTTCTTCAGGTAGATACCACATCTCGTCGGTTTCCTTCCCCTTCTAAAGTTCATAGTCTTATCAGTTACGTTCACAATTCAGGCAAGTCCATTTCAGAGGTGATTGAATCTAAATATCCTCAGTTGACTGAACTAACGGGGGTTATTGAGCGTATAGCGCAGTTGTATGCTCAACGAAAAAAAGAAGCAGATGCTATGGATTTTGATGATTTATTATTAAAATTAAGAGAACTGCTTTCAACCAATGAAGGGATCCGACGTCGTCTCTCGCAACAATTTGAATATGTTCTTGTGGATGAATATCAGGATACAAACGTGGTTCAAGCAGACCTTATTAGGTTTCTTTCAAGCGAACATGGGAATCTCCTGGTGGTGGGAGATGATGCGCAGTCTATTTATTCGTTTCGAGCCGCAGACATTAAAAATATTCTTGGATTTCCACAAACCTATCCAAAAACGAAGACGTTTCGATTAACGACCAACTATCGTTCCACTCCAGAAATTTTGTCTATTGCCAATGCCATCATTGCTCAAAATAAGAATCAATTTAAAAAAGAACTTGCCTCTGTCCAACCCTCTTCAGATCTTCCTCATCTTGTTCCTGCTAATAATTCTGCACAGGAAGCCCAGTTTATTTCTCAAAGAATTTTAGTTCTAAGAGAAGAGGGGGTTCCTTTAAAAGAGGTCGCTGTGTTATTTCGTGCGGCTTTTCATTCTCAAGCGCTTGAGTTTGAGCTGATGAAAAGAGATATTCCTTATGAGTATCGAGGCGGATTAAAGTTTTTTGAACGAGCTCATATTAAAGATGTTATTTCTTATCTGCGTATCAAAACCAATCCCAAAGATGAAATGGCTTGGATGCGCGTTCTGGGATTGTTAAGCGGCGTGGGACTTGCCACAGCACAAAATATCGCTGTCCAAATGAAAAAGCTTAATTCATTAGCTGATCTTTTTTCTTCGCCTATAAAAATTCCAAAACGAGCTCAATCAGGTTGGAATCTTTTATTAAAAACAGTGGAGGATCTCGTTGCTGGAAACCTCCCTTCGGATCTTATACGAACTGTTGTTGCTGGTGATTATCGAAATTATTTAGAGGCCGAGTATCCAGATTTTATGGACCGTTTGGAAGATTTGGAACAGTTTGCCTTGTTTGCTCAAGGCTATACGAGCCTTCAAGTTTTTTTGGATGAAATTTCATTAAGTTTGGATTATGGAGTTCTTCGGGAAGAAGATGGAATTAGTGAAGAAGAAAAAATAGTTCTTTCAACGATTCATCAAGCAAAGGGGTTGGAATGGACCGCTGTTTTTGTCATGCATTTGATTGACGGAAAGTTCCCAAATGAACGAGCTCTTGAGGAAGAAGGCGGTCTTGAGGAAGAACGTCGACTTTTTTATGTCGCGACTACTCGCGCACGCAAACAGCTCTTTTTTACCTATCCAATAACGTCCGGGTACGATACACTTATGTTGAGTCAGCCCTCCATTTTTTTACAGGAATTACCAGATACATTGTTTGAGAAAATTCTTTTAAAGACGGCTGTCAAATCTTTTGCCTCTCATTCATCTTCAAATAAACAGTCATGGGACGATGAAGGTCCTACGATCGTATTTGATGAGTTGGGAGAGCGCGTTCAAAAACAAATCCCAAAAGGAATGAGTTTTTTAAGAAATATCGATGAATTATAAACCTATGAACGAAGGCAAAGGTGAATTATATACACCTTCTTTGAGAGGAGGTATAAAAGAGAATCGGGAGGAATTAGATGCTGAAATACTCACACAGAAAAATGATGTATTGGAATTTTTAAAGATTCCTAAGACTCTTCAAGAGGCTTTGCCAAAAAGTATAGATAGGGAGCGCATAAAAATAGATGAACGTCATTTTAATGATTGGAGTAGGGCTTTTACAGAATTGATAAAGGAACTTGTCGCAGAAGAAGGACAACAGGAAAAGAAAGGGATCGGAAATATTTCTGCGATTCTTGCTCGACTTATGGAGCTGTCTGTTTTTGATAATCCCCGCATGATTCGCCCTAAAGATGAACCGCCTTATATCTGCATGACAACAAGAAGGGAAGATAGCGCTTTTGATCAAAAATCGCTGATGATTCGAAAGGGGACAGATGGAAAATTAAATTATACTTGTTTTGTTTCGCGTCTTACGTCTGTCGTAAATCGATTGCCAAAGATCGAATCTGCAGGTGGAAATGTTACAGCGTGGATTGAACAGCTATTTGCCGATGTGAATGTTCACATTGGAGTCGAACATTCACGTCCAGGCGGGGTGAGTTTAGAGGGAGGAAATCCAGCACAGGTAGAAAAAATTTCTGTTTCTG
This sequence comes from Candidatus Uhrbacteria bacterium GW2011_GWF2_39_13, assembly GCA_000993535.1. Taxonomy (GTDB): domain Bacteria; phylum Patescibacteriota; class Patescibacteriia; order UBA9934; family GWF2-40-263; genus UBA12478. The sequence goes on from LBWG01000003.1 coordinate 3,399, forward strand.
CCCAGCCTTCTACCAAAGAACAAGCTTTCGAGCTTTTTCAGGCATTGAGACTGAGTCAGATATTTATGCGCGGCATAGAATCTGAAGTAGAACGCCGTACTTCAAAGGTATTAGATACGGATTGGAAAAGAAGCCGCGCGTATGTTACGGAGAATGAAACGTATCTGTATGACGTGATTCATGAAAAAGCGTTAGAAGCATTTAAAACATTTTTTGAAACAGTACAAGGAAAGGATCTCATGCGCACGATCGTTGATGTGAACGTTATTTTGAGAGAAGGTTCCATGACGCCTGTGATTCATTATGAACAAACAGAAGCTATTCTTGGACAAGTATGGACTGTTCGTAAAACTCTTGAATTAGATTCTGTTGCTTTAGGTTTTCATATTCCAGAATTGCGTGTTGAATCCCTGGAACTTTCTCCTTTGCCGATATACGGACGAGAATCAACGGAGCATCGGCGTATTGAATTAACTGAGGATCAACAGTGTTCTATTGCCATTCCTTTTTATCCAGCTATGGATGAACCGCATTTTGGACATCATCCAAAATTAGGGCTGCTCAATGCTCTTGGAAAATGGTTTAAAACTCAGAAAGAGCAGGAATCCAAAAAAGAGAGAAGGGAAAATAATTTGCAGGAAATAGAAAAATACTTAACGATATTAGGGATAGAGATGGATGATTTGCGCGGTAAAACAAAATCTGAACAAGAAATTCTTTTAAAGAAAAAATATCGCAAGCTTGCGAGAGAGTTCCATCCGGATATGAATCCCGATGATTTGCAAGCAGAGGAACAGATGAAGAAATTAGCGCAAGCCAATCAATTCTTTTTTAAAGAATTCGGATTAGATCTTTTATTTAACATGAATGATGGAATAAATAGTCAAGATACGAGTGATGATGAGACAGAAGAAAGATCCTCAGAGAGATTAAGATTTATATCCTGATAAATATGATTATGAATTACAACGAAAAGTCCCTTGAGTTACATAAACAAAAAAGAGGGAAGTTAGAAGTTATTTCCACTGTACCTCTTGAGACCAGGGAAGATTTATCCGTTGCGTACACTCCTGGAGTGGCAGCGGCGTGTTTAGCCATTGCAAAGGATAAAAATCTTGCCCAAGAGTTAACCATGAAAGGTCATATGGTGGCTGTGGTAACGGATGGGTCGGCTGTGTTGGGATTGGGCAATATTGGTGCGTTAGCGGGTTTGCCTGTGATGGAAGGAAAAGCGATTCTGTTTAAAAAATTTGCGGGAATCGATGCATTTCCTATTTGTTTAGATACGCAAGATGTCGATGAAATTGTAGAGACGGTCAAACGTATTGCTCCGGGATTTGGTGGAATCAACCTTGAAGATATTGCTGCTCCTGCTTGTTTTGAGGTTGAGCGTCGATTGATCGAAGACTTGGATATTCCTGTGATGCATGACGATCAACACGGGACAGCCGTTGTTGTCTTGGCAGGATTATTAAATGCTCTTGAAGTGGTAGAAAAAAAGATGGAAGAAATTTCTGTTGTTATTTCTGGAGCAGGAGCAGGAGGAATGGGGATTGCTCATCTTTTATTTGAGGCAGGACTTAAGCGCCTTGTCATGTTGGATTCAAAAGGAATCATTTCCCCAGGTCGTGAAAGAATGAATGTTTATAAAGAAGAATTAGCTGCACGTATTAATCCACAAGGACGCACGGGAACTCTTGTGGATGCGCTTAAGGGGACAGACGTGTTTATTGGAGTGAGTCAACCTAATCTCGTGACACGCCAAATGGTTCAAACGATGGCTCCAAAAGCGATTCTTTTTGCTCTCGCCAATCCCGTTCCTGAAATTATGCCTGAAGAAGCCCTTGCCGGCGGAGCTCTGGTTGTTGCCACAGGACGTTCTGATTTTCCTAACCAAGTAAACAATGTTTTGGCATTTCCTGGAATTTTTAAAGGTGTTCTTGAAGGAGGATTAAAGAAAATTACCCCAAAGATGCGTGTGGCAGCAGCCCATGCTCTTGCTCACATGGTTGCTCATCCAACTCCTGAAAAAATTATGCCATCTCCCTTTGATCCAGGCGTTGCACAGACCGTTGCAGAGGCGGTAAAAGCAGCTGCTTAATTATGGTGCGTTCAGGAGCAAAACAAACCACTCGTTGGGGATCAAGTATTGGAACAGGAGTTATTGTTTTATTTTTGTTTCTCCTTTTCATTTTGGCAGTTAAGTGGTTTCGTTCTGAACCTGTCGAAGAAAAAAGGACCGTTCCTTCTGTTGTGGATGTCCTCACTCCAGATCCTATTTCTCAGACTTTGGTGAATGGATTTATCGATACGCAGAGTCGTGAAGCCAGACTGATTTGGCTTGCCACAGGAGGATCGATCGGAACAGCGTTACGAGGAGACAAAGACGGTAAGTATTATCTGGAATTAAAGACTAATTTACCTGAAATCGATCGAGAAAAAATATATTATCAAGTGTGGCTTCTGCGTCGGTTGCCTTATGATTTTTTCTCCTTGGGAGAAATGACAACAGATGAAGAGGGATATTTTGTGCTTCAATGGGAAGCACTAGACGATGAAGATTATCTAGGTTATACCGAGATTATTATTACGAGTAATCAGTATGCGGGCAGCACTGATCCTGGAACACATTTAGTTGAAGGACAGTTTGGAATGTAGATTTTAGCCATCGGTGTACAATTCAACGAGTCGCCACTCGAGAAATTCTGGATCCAGTTTAAGTTTAAAATAGTTGTTTAAATCCGATACAGAAAAATAGAAAACTCGTTTACGACCTTCACGAGAACTTTGAACAAGATTTACTGTTTTAATAACATAATTTTGTTCATTCCAGCGCAGAGAACAAGGAAGAATACGATTGTCTTTAAATGAGACAATCACATCAATAGGATCATTAAGCAGTTCATGCATAAGAAAAGATGTTTATATATGAAAGAAGTTCACGGAATGTTCGTCTGATTTGACGACGGCTTGTATGAATACGTAATAGACGTAGACCCTTTGTTATTCGTTGATCGCGTTGACGTGGAAGGTAGCAAAAGGTATTGAAATGATGACGAAGCGTGGAGGTAGACATAGAAAAAGAGAGTTTAGGGTCATTTATCGCAATTAAAAAACTGCCATACGTCTGGGACAACATTCCCATACGTAACCGGTGGTATTTGAGTGAAAGAATACTGTCTTGTCTTGCCGGACGTCAGTGTTTTTTTGTTAGACAGGTTGAAATTTACGTATAACAGCTCTTACAACTCCTTGGATAATGCAGTCCTGTACATAAATAGGATCCATGGAGCTGTTTGCAGGTTGAAGACGGATTCTATTTTTTTCTCGGTAGAATCGTTTGAGTGTAGCAAACGCATTATCTAAGAGGGCCACGACGACCTCACCATTTCGTGGAGAGGGATTGCGTTCGATTACGACAAAGTCTCCGTTTAAAATACCGTCTTCAATCATGGAACATCCTTTTACTCTCAACACGTAAGAGTTAGCTCCATCTAGGACAAAATCAGTTGGAACAGCCATAGCTTCATTGTCTTGTACTGCTTCGATAGGTTCTCCGGCTGTAATAAGGCCTAAGAGTGGGAGCATAATCGACGGACCACAAACAGATGATTCTACCAGTTCGATAGATCGGGCTTCTCCATCATCACCATTTTTAATAAGGCCTTTTTCTATAAGCATTTGTATATGTCCATGTACGGTTGCAGGAGAAGATAAACCGAAATGGTTAGCTATTTCACGATAAGATGGGGCATAACTGTTATCGTTTAGATATTCACGAATAAACTCTAGAACCTCAGTTTGTTTTTTTGTAAGTGGTGGCATAGGAGATTTTTGTTCGCCTTATGTTCGTATTGTATTGCGAACAAAAACCGAACGCAAGGGTAAGATGTGGATAATTTTTTATTCACCAAACATCCCCAAGATTTGCGATGACAGGTGGGTGAAATTTTGTTACTCTGAGGCGGTATTTCTTTGGAGATTTTTATGAAGAAGACCGTAGAATCTGTGACACAAGGCCACCCAGACAAAGTCTGCGATCAGATCGCTGATGCGATTGTGGATGAGTATTTGCGTCGAGATAAACAAGCACATGTAGATGTGAATGTATTGGGTTCCCACGGCATGGTCATGATCGGAGGAGAAGTGACTTCTACCGCGGATTTTGATATCGGTGCGCTTGCCAAAAAGGTGTATGAAGAGATCGGATATAAAGATGATATAGAGGTGTTTGTAAACATCGAAACACAATCGGATGAAATGAAACGAATTACCAATGGGGTAACGGATAATGTGGTGGTAAATGGATATGCGACAAACCAGACACGCGAGTTATTACCACGATCACTTGTATACGCTCACAATCTCGCTCGTCGCTTGGATGACTTGCGCAAAACAGATCCTGCTTTTTCTTGGCTCAAGCCAGATGGAAAAGTACAACTCAGTATGGAAGGTGATCGCGTGTGTGCTGTAACGATTCTTGCGTCTCATCATGTGAGTATTCAGGAGAAGGAAGTGAAAACCGCGTTGCTAGATCGACTGTTGATTCCCGTAGTGGGAGAGGAGGGTGTTCAGATATATATCAATCCTATCGGTTCGTTTCATCAAGCAGGTTTTCGTTGTGACTCAGGAGCCAGCGGGCGCAAATTAACGGTAGACACCTATGGAGGTCTTGTGCCTCAAGGAGACAAATCTCTTTCTGGAAAAGATCCAAATAAAGTGGATCGCGCTGCAGCCTATATGGCTCGGTTTGCTGCTCGATTTCTTGTGGAAAAAGAGCTTGCGACTTCTGCCATGGTCACGCTTGTTTATTCTCTGGGACAAGCGCAGCCGATTCATGTCCAGGCTTTAGGAATGGGAGAAAAGTCGCGAGGGAGTAAGATGGATCTTACAAATTTATTAAAACAGACATTCGATTTTCGTCCTCAAGCGATCGTGGAGTTTTTAGAACTCATTCAACCCGTCTATCGCGCGACGGCTTCGTATGGACATTTTGGAAGGCAAGGGTTTCCCTGGGAAGATAAAATGCTATAGTAGAATAAACTATGGCAGGGAGGAAACAAAAGAAAAAAGAAGGTTGGTCAATCGCGATTGTTATTGCGATTATTTTATTTGCAAGTTTATTTTTAATCATACGATCTGCCCCAGAACAAATCATTGCTTTTTCAGAAGATCGGGTTGTTCAAGTAGAAGGAGTCACACGGTCTTCCGGGTTTATCGAAATTCAACGGCTCAACGGTATTGAAAAATCTGTTAGGTATCTCTTAAGTCCTGTGTATGAGATAAGTCTTATAGGTCATGGGACGATTCAAAATGGGGAATTGCGTTTTTTCTTTGAGAGAAAAGAGGAAAATAGCGCAGCACAAGACATCATTCTTTATACATTTAATAATGAGACGCTTGATTGGGAACCTATTGTTTCTTTCTTTGATTTTTCTACACAGACATTTACGGTTCCTCTGGAGTTTTCTGGCAGCCTTTTGGTTGCGGTGGGATCACGCGCTAAAGGTGAATGACGTTTTGTAAGGGTATCTTTTGTTCGTTGTTTGGTGGGTAGGAAAAACATGTGCTATAATTTGCTCAACAATTTTATAATGTTCTTTTTTCTCGAGGGGAAACCTGTCGAGGGAGAAACGTATGCCAACCAAAAAACAAATAGATTTTGCAGGGTCTGAGATAAAAGCCGCCAAAAAACCAGCGGCCAAAAAGAATGTCGCTGTGAAAAAGAAATCGCCAGTCAAAAAAACAGCAAGCGCGACAAAACCATCTGTAAAGAAAGTTTCTCCAAAGAAGGTTACTTCCAAAAAGACGGCTGCTAAAAAGAACTCTCCTGTATCTGCTATTGAAGTCGATCAACCGATCATGTTCTCTGTTCCATCGGTTGCTATTTTGGAGAATGAAGTTCATCACGCGAACAAAGCTGTTGAAATTCAACGAAAGATTATTTTAGTTGGAATCTGCCGTAACTGCGATCATATGCCCATGGGAGTAAATAAGCTTGTCGCTGTCTTATCTCTTGCCATTGCCGTCCTCTCAGGAATGCTTATCTATTCTTCTTCTCCGATGCCGTTTAGAATGCCCTCGATTTCTATGAGTACTCTGACAGATTGGGTGACTCCTGCCTCGCATGTCAAAAATTTGTAGATATATGAAACAGTCGTTTCTTGCTCTCTTGAGTCTCTTTCTTCTTCTAGGATCTGGATGCGCTCCAGTTGCACAGGAGGAATCTTCAATCACTTTTACTTATCCAGATTCTGTGGAACAAACAACTCAAAATCCAACCTGGACTTTTCCAGGAACTCTTCCAGAAGCGCAAATCCAGAATAAACAAATTCGTCTTTCCACTAGCAAAGGTGAAATCGTGTTTGAACTTTTTGGGGATACCGCTCCTCAAACCGTTTCAAATTTTGTCTACTTAACTCAAGGTGGATTTTATAATGGTCTGACATTCCATCGTCGTGAAGAAGGGTTCGTGATTCAAGGAGGAGATCCAAATGGAAATGGAACCGGCGGACCAGGATATAAATTCCCAGATGAATTGAATGATTCTTACACCTACGAACGCGGGATTGTAGCTATGGCCAACAGCGGTTCTAATACAAATGGCTCTCAATTTTTTATCATGTTGGACGACACACCCTTACCAAAAGCCTATTCCATTTTTGGTCGGGTGGTGCAAGGAATGGATGTGGTAAACGCTATTGCGGTAGGGGACGTGATGACACAGGTGACAGTTGAAGATAAACAATAAAAAGAAATCTAAAAACGCAGGAATTGATTCCTGTGTTTTTGATTTAAGAAAAGAAAAACCACCAAAGAGTGTTTGGTGGTTAGAATTATCTTGAGGACACTTCCATCCTCGCGGCGATTTTGCCGGAAAATTCACGAAGCTCTTCTTGATGCTTTACGATTTCGCTTAAGCGCCCGTCCATCGCATCGACTATTTCGTCTGCTGAACGGTTGGTCTCTATAGAAGTTCCAAGAGGTCCCTCCAAAAGCAGACGCCGGGTATACTCCATCAGATCCATGAGATATTTCTCATCTGATCGCAGGTCAGTGATCAGTTTCGTAATATCCTCCAAAGGGATCAGCTTCAATTCCACTTGGTCAATGAGCCGATTGGTTATCTTCACTGTCTGATCCCGGGCTTCCATGTTGTGGAAGAAGGAACACAAGGTGGGGAGACGCTCATCAAGTAATTCTTTTGGTTTTTCGATTTCCTGTGCTCTTAATTTGAGTGCTTGTGTGTATCGGTAGATCCAATGAAAGAATCCAAAAGTTCTCCACATTACTGAACTGAAATGTGAAGATGGAATCCAATTTGTTTCCACGTTAGGGTAAATTAATTTTGGAACAATTAACACCTCCCCGATGTTATCGTCAGGTATGTATTTTTTTATCTCAAAATATCCATTTGCTACAATCTGAAGACACCAGAACGACCCTACAAGAATCCATGTCCATACAGGCAGACCAAGAAAAAAAATGAAAATCGGACCGATCGCATTGACGAATAAGTAGAGAAATACAAGTCCTGCGAGGTCATTTACTTTGAAGTCTTCCCACTCTTTAACGCGTCTCTCTCGTTCTTTTTCTCTCTCTTGAGATGATTCAATGGTTTTCTTCGCCTGGATGAGATTCTGCGGTAGACGATCTTCAAGTTTTCTGAATTTTTCTGGAAGACTCAAGAGATGCCTCCATTTCATTGGGGATGGTTGATGTAAAGAACGACCTTTAAAACTAGAATTAAATGTCGAAAATGTCAATAGTTCTAACAAAAAATCCGCCTTTCTCTTGAGAGATTTGGGCGGAATAGATCCTCCGACGTTCAGGTCACCTGTGATTGGTGCCTGTTTTTTTAAGAGCCGATGTTGTTGTTGCCACTGGTGGCGGCGTTGTCACCAGTTTAAGTTTTTGTTCCCCCTTAATTTTTATGAGTATGTCCCGACATACACAATGACTATCAGGACAACGCTCCTCAGAACGAAGGATGTACCTTTCGCATTCCAAGCACTTCCACCCATCCCTAGAAGAGACTTTTTTTCGCTGACTCCACTCCATCCACCAAGCAGTAAGTATAAGGGTTTCTTCTATCTCTTTAGATAGTTCCTTAAGTACATTTTCTTGAGGGATGAAACGATACCGAGAGGTTTGTTTGGGGGTCAGCTCAAACAGCTGGATCTCTCCTTCAAATAGACGCGAGACAAACGGGTGTAACCGTGTCCAAAGCGGATTCGGAAGTTCTCTTGGCGTGAGAACGTGCCCTATTCCACCATAGACGTGCGTGAATTCGATCCCGTCTTGGTCCATTTTGATTAGGAGAGGGAAAAGGGTGATACCGGTTCCAGTATTCATATGTCTCCTGTTGCAGTGATGAGCCCAAGAACCTGCTATAATACTAACATGCAAGGAACAATAAGTGAAAAAACATTCTATCAGTATCTGAAATGCCCAAATTGGGTTTATTTTGACGCATACGCACAAGCTGCCCGTCCGCATGACGTGCTCATGGTCAAACTTCAAGATGATGGACTGATTGAAGAAAAAGAACGCGATCTTCTCACAGATCGTCAAGATTTGGTTGAGGTGACGGCGGAGGATCCTGATGAAGCGTTTGCTCAAACCCTGACGTTTATGCGGCAAGCGCGTCAAACCATTTATCATGGCGTGCTCGTTGATAAGCATTGGGTGGGACATCCTGACATTTTAGAGAAAGTGGAAGGACGCTCTCACTTGGGCAATTATTATTATGTTGCAGCGGATATTAAACGGTCTCGAGAGGTTCGAGATGACTATAAGTTTCAGGGCTGTTTTTACGCTGAATTATTAGAACGCATTCAAGGCGTTAAACCGGTTCAGGGATATATTGTAACTCCTGAGAATCAGAGTCTCTCTTATTTAATTGAAGAGTTTGAAGCCAAGTATGAATTAACTCTTACAGAAATCGAGAAGATTATTGCCGGCAAACGTCCAGCGCACTTTGTAACTTCAGGATGTAAGCAGTCGCCTTGGTATAAAGAATGCCGACACGAATCAGAACGCTGTGAAGATCTTTCTTTGTTGAATCGTGTCTGGCGCGAAGAGGTGTCTAAATTGGAAGAGGTAGGCATTCAAACGATTGGAGAGCTTGCACTCAAATCAATTCCAGAATTGGAAAAAATTGCCCCAGAGGTTAATTCCTCTCGTCTTGAAATGATGCGTGACCAGGCTATAGCCATTAAAGAAAATCGTTACATTATTCGTGGAAATGTAGACTTGCCAGAGTCCAATATCGAACTGTATTTTGATATTGAAAGCGATCCATTACGTGATTTTGACTATTTATTTGGTATATTGGAAGTAACTCCACAAGGGGAACAGTACCATTCTTTTTTTGCACAAACTCCTGAACAAGAAGGGCAGATGTGGGCAGAGTTTGTTCATTTTATTGAACGTCATATTGACGCGCCTATTTACCATTACGGCTGGTTTGAAGAGGAGGTCGTTCATCGATTTGCGGCTAAGTATGGCATTGGAGAGATTGCTCGCGAGGCTCTGGAGACAAACATGATTGATCTTCTTTCTGTGATTCGTCCATCGGTTATTTTTCCTCTTTCTTTTTATTCATTAAAGGATATTGCTGGATTTATTGGATTTGAATGGCGTAGTCATGATGCCTCTGGGGCTAATTCTGTTCTCTGGTTCGAAGAATGGCTTGAGAAAAAAAGTCCAAAACTTATTCAAAAGATTTTGGAATATAACGAAGATGATGTGCGTGCCACGTATCGGCTACAGCGTTGGGTGCGTGAACATGTGATCTTATGAAACATGCGTTTCTTTTATTCGTTTTTCTCCTTCTTTTTGTTTTAGGAGTTTTCTTTTTGTGGAGAGGATCTTTTTCAGAAACTATTGATCAAGGTGTTGTGTCCACACAAGAGCCAGTCAGGATACCGCCTGCAGACGAATTAACTCCCGCAGAACTCTCGCAATCTTCTTGTGAAAATTCTGGAGGTCGTTGGAATGAATGCGGTTCGGCCTGCCGTACGCAGCCAGAGGCTCCTTGTATTGAGCTGTGTGTTCCTTATTGTGAATGTCAGACTTCTCAAGAATGTCCTAGTGGATTTTCTTGTGGGGATGTTATTCAAGAAGTAGGTATTTGTTTATGACAACATTTCGAAAAGGTTCCATTATCTTTATTCTGATGATTGTTTTTGCTGCAGGGGTCTATACTCAACGCACACAGATTTTGGATTGGTATAGAACGTTCAGCAAGCCTGATCTTCCCGTTTCTTTGGAGTATCAACAAATGCTGATACAAGATCAAAAAGAAAAAGATGCTGCACAAGATTTGATTCCTAAACAAGAGGAAGAAATAAAAACAGATGAAGAAGAACCATCATTTGAGGAAACCGTGATTGTTGAGGAACCAACGTCTACACAGTCTCAAGAACCAGCTGAAGAACCTGTCATCCAACCAAAAGAGGAAACAATACCAGAACCGGCAACGGTTCCTTCTTCGCTTAACTTGGCCGTGCCGTTTACCTCACAAGCTCCAGATGGAAATTGGGATGAGCCTTATCAGGAAGCCTGTGAGGAAGCGAGTTTGTATATGACTCAGCAATATTATGCAGGACAGCCGGAAGGGAAGATCGATGCAGATCGTGCAAGTGAGGAGCTATTAAATATTGTTGCGTTTGAGCGTGAATTGTTTGGATATTATGAAGATACAACCGCTGAGCAAACAGGATTATTAGCGGAAACGATGTTTGGACTCACTGCACGACTCATTCAAAATCCTACGATCGACGATGTAAAAAATGAGCTTGTGTTAGGACATCCTGTCATTGTTCCCGCTGCAGGTCGATTATTGGGGAATCCTTATTTTACGGCTCCTGGACCCATCTATCATATGTTGGTTATTCGTGGCTATACAGAAAATGATCAATTTATTGTAAACGATCCTGGAACTTCCCATGGAGAGGCGTTCCTTTACGATTTTGATAAACTTTTTTACGCTCTGCACGACTGGAACAATGGGGAGGAAATTACGCAAGGAGCAAAGACGGTATTGATCCTTTCTCCTTAATCCAGTTTTTTTAAATGGCTATAAGCGTATGTTGATCAATTATGTTCTTGGAGGATCACTAGGGGGACTTGTTGCTTTTATGTTTGCCATACCAGCGATTCTTTTGGAAATCACTGAGTCTGGTAAGGTAAAAAATGTTCCTCTTCTTGTTGATGTGAAAACAATTTTTGGACTCAAGATTCGTCATAAGCAGGAAGTTTTTTTTATTGGACTGCTTCTTCATTTGATTTTTGGTTTTCTTTTTGGGTTTGTCTATGTCTTATTCGTTGAGCAAGGATGGCTTTTTATCACGCATGCCCCTTATACAATTTTTTCGTTGATTGTTTTTGCTTTTTTAAGTTGGGTCGTTGTAGGAGTGATCATTTATCCTCTGTTAGGTTTAGGGATGTTTGGATTAAAAGAAGGTCCTCGTGTCTGGCTTGAAACACTTACTTCTCATTTCATTTTAGCTTTTTTTTTATGGCTTTTGGTGCAGTATTTTCAACCATTCTTTTTTAATCCTCCATTATATTAAACATGTCAACGCAGGTCATTTCCGTTGGTGAGTATTTAGAGCTCGTCAATCAAACACTCAAATATATTCCCTCCGCGACCCTTCAGGTAGAAGGGGAAGTTTCCGATTATCGGGTGGCTCAGGGTAAATGGGTGAGTTTTGATTTGAAAGATGAAACCACTGAGGCTGTCTTGAAGTGTTTTATGACCACTTGGCAGTTGAAGACACCTTTAGAGGATGGAATGCGCGTACAGGTTAAAGGGTATCCGAAAGTGTATGAGCGTTTTGGAACGTTTAAAATGAATGTTCAAGACGTTGAACTTGTGGGTGAAGGAGCATTACGTCGTGCTTACGAACTTTTAAAAAAGAAACTTGAAACCGAAGGATTATTTGATATTTCTCGAAAACGATCCTTAACAAGATTTCCCCAGCGAATTGGTCTTATTACTTCTCGCGATGCTGCCGCTTATGGAGATTTTATTCGTATTCTCAATAATCGTTGGGGAGGTGTTCATCTTCTCTTTGCTCATGTTCATGTGCAAGGCAAGGAGGCTGTTGGGGAAATAGTAGAAGCTTTTTCTTTTTTTAATAAACTCTCTTCAGAACAGCGGCCTGATGTGCTTGTCTTGACCCGAGGCGGAGGAGGTCTTGAAGATCTTCATGCGTTTAATGATGAAGACGTGGCACGTGCGATCTATGCTTCTGTTATTCCTGTGGTGTGTGCCGTTGGTCATGAGCGTGACGAATCGTTGGCAGATTTTGTGGCCGATGTTCGTGCCTCTACTCCTTCTAACGCGGCTGAGCGCGTGGTTCCTTCTCGTCAGGATGTTCTCTATGAGATTGAGACATTGACCCGACACATGGAATCTCGTCTTTCTGATGTGATTCAAGACTATAGTTATGTGATTGAACGAGCTACTCAGTTGATTGGTTTTATTCTGGAACAACAAAAGCAGCGTCTTTTGCGTGCAACAGAGGGTATTCTTTTCGCAACTCAACAATGGTTTATGCGTATGAAAACCAAACGTGAAGCATACGAAAGGATATTGCGACAAGTGGATCCAAAAAGAGTACTTTCCAGAGGATATAGTCTTGTTTTTTCCCATGGCACGGTTGTAAAAGAAGCAACACAACTTGAAGTTGGCGGTGAAATTACGGTACAATTTGCTTCAAGCCTAGCAGAAGCCCGAGTGTTAAGGATAAATGGAAAAGGACAGCAAAAACTGGTCTAGATCCTATAAATGAAAAACGTATGAGCGTAAAGAAAAAGCCTATTCATTTCACCACAGCGTTTGAAGAACTGGAACAAATTACGAAGTGGTTTGATTCAGAACAACAGCTTGATTTGGATATGGGGTTAAAAAAGTTTGAACAAGGACTTGAATTGGCAGATGCATTGAAGAAAAAACTTGTAGAAGTTGAAAATAAAGTCGAAGAAATTAAAACAAAATTTGTAACCTAATTTAATATCATCTATGGCTTATATCCTTTTTCGATGGATCATTAATGCCGTGGCGCTCCTCTTGGTAGCTAATATTGTTCCTGGTTTCGCCATTGATTCATTTTATAGCGCTCTGATTGCCGCTTTAGTTCTTGGTCTGGTAAACGCTCTTGTTCGTCCTCTCTTTTTGATTCTGACCCTTCCTGTCACTATTTTGACTCTTGGTCTTTTTACTTTCGTGATTAACGCTTTCATGATTTGGTTAGTCTCCACCGTTGTCAAAGGTTTCACGATCGATGGATTTGTTCCGGCGTTGTTAGCGGCGTTGTTGCTCTGGGTTTGTTCTCTTCTTACCAATTGGCTTATTAAACAATCTAAAGAAAGTTAGCATCGACGCCGGTGGGCGTCTTTTTTTAAACTATGTCCCATCCAAACTCTCTCAAGCCTTCTACTCTGGTTATTTCTGTTGGCGGATCGCTGGTTGTTCCAAATGGTGGTATTGATCATGTCTTTTTGAAAGATTTTAAACACATGGTGACAAAACATGTGAAAAAAGGTTGGAGATTTGTGATTGTAGTTGGAGGCGGGGGTACGGCTCGGGCGTATCAAGAAGCGTCTAGAAAAGTAGGGAAATTAACACGTGATGATCTTGATTGGCTTGGGATTCACTCTACACGTCTTAATGGTCATTTGGTGCGCACGATTCTTCGTGACTTGGCTCATCCTGTGATGATTAAGGATCCCACGAGTAAGTTTAAACACTGGGAAAAACCGATTCTTGTGGCAGCAGGCTGGAAACCAGGATGGTCTACCGATTATGTGGCGACATACTTGGCAAAACGATTAAAGAGTCCGTTGGTTGTGAATCTTTCTAATATTGATTATGTGTATGATAAAGATCCCCGCAAGCATGAAGACGCCGAAGTGATTTGTCATATTTCCTGGGAGGAGTTTCGCAAGATGGTCGGTAATGAATGGGATCCTGGCATGAACGTTCCATATGATCCTGTTGCCTCACGTTTGGCTCATCATTCAGGGATTAATGTGGCTATTTTAAACGGAAAAAATATGAAGAATCTCGATAGCCTCCTCAAAGGAGACCGGTTTATTGGGACGATGATTGGAAATTAAAAAAGAGCGTGTAAACAACAACATTGCAGTATAAATTTATGGAATTTTTACGGAGAGATTTTAATTCTGAACATGAGTTTCTGTCTCGTTTGGAAAGTGATCAGACTAATATAGAACACAGATCGTTTGAAATGAAAGATGCAAATGGCGAAGTTCGTTTGCGTTCACAGGTTGAAACGAAAGAAGTAAATGGAGAGCAACATATTATTACCTTGCGTTTAGAGTCAAAAGACGGTTCAGAAGAAAATTTTTGAACGGTATAAGAGTTTATGTTATAGTATCTTTCTACGCTTAATTATTTAAGAAGAAAATTTATGTCAGAAGTAAGAGATTCACTTCCACCTGAGGAACAAAAGGAAAGAGAAAGAATAACCATCACGGAGGCACAAATTTTTGAAAAAGATGAAACTTTATCAGAATATGACTACTTAGCTGTACGGGCGGATGGTTCCGTTTTTGAAGAAGTTGCCGGTGATTCTAGAGAGACTCATTCGAAGTTTATAGGACAAGCAGATCGAAAACTCGGTTGGTCAGACGAATTTAAAGCAAAGTTGCGTGCACAACAAGAAGCTCGAGGAGTGAAGTTTGAATAATTTTTTTCAACCAAAAATTCTCTGATCACAGAGGATTTTTTATTTTTTTTCTTGACACAAACTCTTTCTTTTTCTATACTTTTCCTCGAACTGAAGATTTACCGTAGACCACAGGCGACTCTGTTGAAGAGTAGAAGTCCCGTGCAGGTGAGCATCTTTCCTTTTTAGAAGGGAAAACAAGTGTTCTACGGCGTAAAATCCGTAGTTTATTTATTTTTAAAGGTCGAACAAAGATCTTTCAAAAAATCATGATCTTACGGTTTACGGGCGCCCGTCGATCCCACTCTCCCTATTCTAAATAGGGTTCGCGGGACTCGACAGCCCGTGCGCCGTAATCTCATTGATTTTTTGAAAGATCTCGATATTCATTATGCCAAAAACACGTGCACAAAAATCTGAAATTATTGATGAGCTTGCTGACAAACTTGCTCACATTAAATCCGCGGTATTTACCAAAGTGTCTGGCTACACCATGGAAGACGCAAATAGCCTTCGAGAAAAAGGACGTGCTGTAGGAGTCGAGGTTATTGTGGCTAAAAAGACTCTTCTTGTCCGAGCTCTGGAGAATAATGGTTTCAAGATCGATCGAAAGGATCTCGAGGGCAGTATTCTTACCACGTTTGGATTCAACGATGAGGTGGCGGCTGCCAAACTCATTGCTGATTTTGCCAAAGAGCGTGAGCAGATGGTTATTGTCGGAGGAATTCTTGAGGGGGCGTTTGTCGGATCTTCTGCCATAAAACAATTAGCCACACTTCCAAGCAAAGAACAATTGCTCGCGCAACTGGTGCGAACCATCAATGGACCTTTGTCTGGATTCGTCCAAGTCCTTGCAGGTAATCTACGCAATTTCGTTTCTGTCCTTAATGCGATTAAAGACACAAAAGGAGTTTAATTTATTCATTTCAATTTAAAAAAGAATATGTCAGAAGAAACAACCACCAAAGAGGCCGTTGTCGTTCCAGAAAAGTTTAAGAGTTTAGTAGAGACCATTGAAAAAATGTCTGTATTGGACCTTGCAGATCTTGTAAAGGTTCTCGAAGATAAGTTCGGAGTAAGCGCTGCTGCTCCTGCCATGATGATGGCTATGGGTCCTGCTGCCGGCGCCGCCGTTGTTGAAGAACAAACAGAATTTACGGTTGAAATTACCAGTTCTGGAGCCAACAAAATCAATGTGATCAAAGCGGTTCGCGCGATCACAGCCCTTGGACTTAAAGAAGCAAAGGATCTTGTCGATGCCGCCCCTTCTGTTGTAAAAGAAGGTCTTTCAAAGGAACAGGCTGCAGAAATGAAGAAACAGCTTGAAGATGCTGGTGCAACGGTTACTCTCAAGTAAATCAGAAAATAAAAAATCCCAGAGTTTTCACTCCGGGATTTTTTATTTTATACGATTGAGTTGAACGCCTTCTAAAAAGAGGATGTCAGGATTATCTGTTGTCCTGATGACCATGACGTACGTCTTTTGATTGTTATCAAATGTTTTTTCTACCTCGATGGAGCCATCCAAGTAGCGTTGAGTTATTCGATAGGTTCCTTCTTCTTTATAGTCTGTTCCCGTTTTAAGATTATAGGAACCGTTAGAAAATTCATACTCCATAAACCATTCAAAACCATCTGCACTGGTTCCTCCTGCGTGCCAACGACCTGTCAGCTCATCTTCTACGACAAGAGTAATCGTTCCTTTTTCAGAATGAATTTTTGGCCACAAGAACAATCCTCCCACGACGAGAATAGTTACAACAAAAACAAGGATGTGATGGTGTCGTTTCATAATGATTTGATATGGCTGGCAGCAATGGAATAAAGTTTTGACCCCGCAAGAAGATAGATGGTATAGCCCGCTTCATCAGCAGTGAAATCAGTGAGTCCGATAAAGGCGTCTGAACGGTATTGAACGACAAACAGTCCTGTTTGTTTATCAAAAACAATAACGCGTTGTGTAGAGGGTTCTAGAATATAGATAAACGGACTCTGAGCACTTGTCCAAATTTTTGTTGCAGAACTGATTCTTGGATCTACCGTTCCCGTTTTCCATTCTTCTTCATTTCCATTTGAAAATTTAACCACAGATCCATCTTTTATAAGAACGAAAATATTTCCGTCGATGGTCAGAGAAACAGCTTGTTCCAATGAAGAGATTTTTGATTTAATCCAAGAAGATTCATCGGTAAAAGAAGATCCACTGTGATTAAAACGAATAATTTGACCTTCTATTTCTGATAGATCTGGTTTCAAAAGATAGAGTCTATTTGCGTAGGCTTCCAGATCGACCCATTGGTCATCCGCGATAGGAAGGGAGCTTACTTCTTTTTTTTCTAGAGAGATTCCATAGACGGATCCGTTTTCACTCAAGACAGAGAACTGACCGTTTTCTTCGTTTGTTGTGGCTATAGAGGATGACAATCCTTCTGTTGATGTCACAGCAACATCAAATCGTTTTTGAGAAGAATTATAGGTATACACGCGACCATCTGAAGCAATGACAGAAATAATTCCAGCATCAAATACAAGATTATTACCGAAAACCCCATCTGCGACGTTTTCTAGATCAGCGAGTAAGGGAGGATTGGGAACTGTAATTAAATGACGAATCTCATTGAGCGCGGTCTGAAGATTCTGATTTAATTCTTGATTTTTTTCTTCTCTTGCAGGGGTATTTACAGGGAGAATTTCAATCAATGTTTGAGCGTTAACATAAAGGCTGCGTGCTTGATTCTCGTCTTTATAAATGACTGCACCCGCTGCACGTTCCATAATATCTTCAATTTGGGCGAGTTTTTCTTGATAAGCGGTTTCTTCTTGTGAACGAGCTTGTGACTTTGCCATTGTGGAGATTCCTAGGATGAGAATGAGAATACCAATCACCACGCCTCCTGTGAGATATTTTGTCGATTGAGGTAGATTGCGCATTCGTTCAGATAAAGATCGCAGTTTCCCTCGTAGGTGGACATGTTTTATTTCAACCTTTTTTTTCAACATTTCTCGTTCGTCTTTATTTTTTAAGACAAATATTGTACGTGATACATATTTCAAGACGATTTTTAGGAAAAATAAAAGAAGTTTCCATAAACTCCTTCCTGTTCGTTTGAGAAAATCTTTAAGGGTTCCTTGATTTTGAAGATCTTTTAAAATTCGTGATCGGGAATCTGTTTTAGATTGAATGAAACTAAAAAGTTTTTTTAACCAATGAAAGATATTAGGACGTTGATCGTCTAAAAGCCATTCAGTTGTTTGTTCCGTGGAGTTCATTTTTTCTACGGAGAGATTTGATTGTGGAATGGCCGTTGATGATTTTTGTTCGTTTGTGGGTTGGGAGGTTTCTTCTCCAATTTTGATAATAGTAAGAAGCATTCCATCATTATGTGGAAAATATTGACGAATTTTTTCAACAGAACTGATAGGGGGAAGGGTAGAAAGAATTTCGTTGAGTTCATCAACGGGGAGTGTTCGTTGGAGATCTTTATCTGTGATGCAAAAAATATCACCTGGATGAAAATCTCCATCCAGAACCACAGCAAATGTTTTTTCCCATGTTGGAAGAGATTGTTCTGTTTGTAAACCGCGAAAAAGATTAAAGACTTGGTATCGCTGAGAAGATTTCTTGTGAAGAAAAAGAGCAACGAGTTCTCCTGTCCCAGAGAGATACATTTCTTGGGATGAAGCAATTCCTACAACAGCATGAAGTTGTTCTATAGGAATACTCCAATGACCTTCTCGCACGTGTTTCGCTAAGATTTCATTTAATGCACCCAGGAATTGTTCAAAACGATGTTGGGTATTTGCTTCCTTTCCAAAAGATTCAGCAAGTCTGTGTATTTGATCTCCCAGAACCTCTAAAAGTAATTCAGAATCTGCATTCTCTTTTTTGGTGTAGGCGAGAAGGAAGACAAATCCACTCCGTTCCGCAACGGGAAGAAGTAATGAAATTCCCCGGATACGTTCATCTGGGGTTTGGGGATTATAAGACGCGCCTTTGATCTCACCTGTCATAGAGTTGCCCTCATATGCTCATTTGTGTACATTATACCTATATGTTTGGAGGGTGCAAATGAAGAATATGAACAAAAAACCTTTTAAACTCGAACAGATGTTTGGCTCTAAGACACGAGCCAGGCTTATGGCGTTGTTTCTTCAACAACCTCAGGACACTTTTTTTGTTCGAGAACTGACACGTAGAATAGATGCACAACTGAATTCTGTCAGGCGTGAGCTTAAAAATTTGGTTCAATTAGGTTTTTTATCTGAAAAACAAGGTTTACAAAAAGAGTCAAACCGACTTTCAGATAAAAAGAAGTATTATTGTGTGAATCAAGATTTTATTCTTTTTGAAGATCTCCGATCACTTTTTCAAAAAGTTCAAATTCTTCTGAAACAAAATCTTGTCCAAGATATTCAGGAAAGAGGACATATTGACTACTTTGCGTTTACAGGGAGGTTTGTTGATGCCTCTGATATCGCTACGGATATTTTTATTGTGGGTTCCATTGCACAGGAAGATTTAGAAAAAATGATCAGTAAATTTGAAGAAGAGATTCCTTATGAAATTAACTACACGTTGATGACGAAAGAGGAGTTTCTGGATCGCCGTCAGGTTGCCGACCGTTTCCTCCTCTCCATTTTAAATGGGGAGCGAGTGGTGATGATCGACCGTATTCGTTCTTAATCTATGTTTCTTGTTATTTGCGCTCAGGATATTCAGGCTATTTCTTTTGGGATCCTTCAGGAAGGTCATCTTGTAAAACAGAAACGGTTTGATGCTTTGCCTGAGAAGTACCTTCATTCATTAGATGAAACATTGAAAGAATGGGGAGTGATAGATAAGCAAGAATTTGAAGGGGTGATCGTTGTAACAGGTCCTGGTTCTTTTACAGCTAGTCGAGTCAGTACCACGATTGCTAACGGTTTTGCTTTTACGAGATCTATTCCAGTCATCGGTCTTTCCAATCCAAATCATCTAGATTTAGAATCACTGTTGTCTTTAAATGATGAGGTGAATACGGGTGTTCATTTTGTTATCCCGACGTATAATCGTCCACCAAGTATTACTGTAGCAAACCATGAGAATTTTTAATCCCTTTATTTTTTTAAGTTATTTTTTATGTCTTTTACCCAACAAATTTTTCAAGGACCTCTCTTAGAGCTTTGGGAGACGATTGTAGCTTATTTGCCAAATCTTATCGGTGCTCTTTTTGTTTTTTGTATTGGTGTCACCATCGCATTGGTGTTATGTCGTGTTGTTGTGAAGATCATCGCCCTCTTGCGTGTTGACGAGCTTTCAAAACGTCTTGAGATTACCAGTCAATTTCAACGATTTGGTTTGCGTTTGCATATAGGAGAATTATTGGGTTGGATTGTAAAATGGTTTTTTATTATTATTGCTCTTATTGCTGCCACAGACATTCTTGGATGGGATCAAGTGACGAATTATTTGCAAAGAGTCGTGTTATTTATTCCAAACGTTATTATTGCCGTGATTATTCTATTAGCTGGTATCCTGTTAGGGAATTTTGTTCAACGTGTGGTGAAAACAGCCGTAGAAGCAGCACATCTTGCCTCTGCAGATCTTCTTTCTGGAATGGCAAAATGGGCTATCCTCGTTTTTAGTTTCATGGCGGCACTTGTCCAACTTCAGATTGCTCCAGAGCTTATACGCGTATTATTTACGGGTCTCATTGCCATGATCTCTATTGCTGGAGGTTTAGCCTTTGGTCTTGGTGGTAAAGAACACGCTCATCGGTTTTTGGATCGACTTAAAAACGATATTTCTTCAGATCAATAAATGCATAAACCTTATCGTTACGGTCAGTTACGTTTTTGGGAAATGTTCCCCGGTCTCTTGGTTTGGGGGACTTTTTCCATTGCATTAATACTGACGTTCATTAAACCTCTCTGGTTAGTGGTTTTTATTTTAGTTTTTGACCTTCTTTGGTTGTATCGGGTTATTTATTTCAATATTTTTGTCCTTATTTCTTGGAGACGTTATAAAAAGGTCCAGAAGAAAGATTGGCAGGCTCTCTTGCCATCGCTTCCTGGAGCGAAGAATATTTATCATCTTATTTTTTTACCGACCTATAAAGAGAGTTACGAGATCGTTCGATCAACTCTTCGTGCGTTAAAGGAGAATGATTTTCCAAATGAACGATTGATGATTTTGTTGGGAGGGGAGGAAGCAGATAAGGAAGTTTTTGAGAAAGTGAGTCATCGAGCTGAACAAGAATTTGGTTCAACGTTTAAATATTTTGGTGTGACGATTCATCCTAAAGATCTTTCTGGCGAGATTCCAGGTAAAGGTTCTAATTTAAATTGGATGGGACATAAAATGGAGGAAAGACTCAAAGAATATTTTTCTGAAATTCCAGATGAAGACATTGTGGTTTCGGCGTTTGATATTGATACAGTTGCTCATCCGTCCTATTTTTCTTATCTCACCTATCTTTACTGTACGGTTCCCAATCCTACGCACTCTTCCTATCAACCGATCGCTCTTTTTTCGAATAATATTTGGACGGCTTCTGCACCCGTTCGTATCGGCGCCTTTGGTACAACATTTTGGCTTTTTGGAGAACTGGCTCGGGCGGATCGTCTTTGGACATTTTCATCGCACTCGATGCCATGGAAAATGTTAAAGGATGTACGCTTTTGGCAGAAAGATATCGTCAGTGAAGATTCGCGTATTTTTATGCAGGCTTTTTTGCATTATCATGGGGATTATCGTGTGACTCCTATGTTTTTACCGGTCTCTATGGATGCTGTGGCAGGAAAATCTTACCTGGGATCTCTTAAAGGATTGTATATTCAAATGCGCAGATGGGCTTGGGGGGTTGAGCATCTTCCTTATATCATTGATGGGTTTGCTCATGATAAGCAGATTCCTTTAGGCAAAAAGATTCGTTATGTCTTTAATCATATTGAGGGAATGTATACTTGGGCTACGGCTCCAATTATCATGTTTGTTCTTGGATGGCTTCCTTTGACTCTTACAAGAGGACAAACAAATGTTCTGATCCAATCAGCTCCATTTACCCTTGAACAACTTATGCAATTGGCCATGATCGGTATTTTTACTTCTGCGAGTATTTCTCTGACTCTCCTTCCGAGACGTCCTGAGAGGGTAGGAAAACACACATGGCTTATTATGGGTTTACAATGGATCTTACTTCCTGTGACCTTTATCTTTTTTGGTTCCTTTCCAGCTATTGATGCTCAAACTCGTTTGATGTTAGGAAATTATTTAGGGTTTAACGTAACGAAAAAAAATAGATAATATAGAAGGTGTATGAATGATCCACTGATGAGTATCCATATTGTTACTTGGAATTCGATGAGATTTCTTCCAGAGCTATTGAAATCGATTACAGAACAGACCTTTAAAGAGATAAATGTTCTTATTATTGATAATGCTTCAAGTGATGGTGTTGAGAATTTTGTCAAAGAGCATTATCCAGATATTGTTTTTATACGCAATGCCAGAAATCTTGGTTTTTCAGCAGCTCATAATCAAGGTATCCGCTACGCCATTGAACATTGGTCTGAGGGAGCGTTACAAAATCGATTTATTCTCTTAACCAATCCAGACATCATTTTTACTCCTACGTATCTTGAGGAATTAATGAATGCGACACACACACATCCTCACGTTGCGAGTTTTGGGGGCAAACTTCTGAGGGCTTTTGGAGAAAATACGGGCGATGAGGTGTTCAAGCAAACCGTTCGTTCTGACCGTTTAGATTCCGTGGGACTTCATCCACACAGAAATTGTACAGTGACTGATCGTGGAGCTGGAGAATTAGATCAAGGTCAGTATGACGAAGAAACCTTTGTCTTTGGTATTTCTGGAGCTCTTGTCTTACTTCGCGCTGCCTCTTTGGAGGATGTTCGTTATGAAGATGAAATTTTAGATCACGATTTTTTTGCCTATAAAGAAGATGTAGATCTTGCTTGGCGTCTACAACAAGCAGGTTGGGATGCTCTGTATGTTCCTCGTGCGGTTGCCTATCATTATCGTGGAATGTATGGTCCAGAAAAAAGCGGTCTTTGGCAGCGTTTGCGTAATCATCGCACAAAATCTTCTTTGCGAAATTTTTTTTCAACAAGAAATCACTGGCTGATGCTGATAAAGAATATACGTACTGGTCATTTTTTCCTTGCTCTTCCTTGGATAGGATTGTACGAAGGAGGAAGGTTTTTCTATGTTTTGTTTTTTGAACATTCAGGTTTTCGAACCATAAAGGAGACGATTCTGTTGTTTCCGGTGATGTTAAAAAAACGTACACAGTTGTTTAAAAAAGCAAAACGTTCTGCGAAAGAACTTCGTCATTGGTTTGTATGATTGACGTTTCTATTCTCATTGTTCACCACAATACTCCAGGGTTATTGCGACAGACTCTCAAAGGAATTCGTCGGGTTGCCCCTCACCTTTCTTATGAAGTGATTGTCGTTGATAATAATCTTAAGATGCCTGTTGGTCAGATGATCGCCCAAGAATTTCCAGAAACCATTTATCTGATTCAAGAAGACAATGTTGGTTTTGGCCGTGGGATGAATGCGGCAATGAAAGTTGCCAAGGGGACGTATTTCTTTATTTTTAATCCGGATATGATCCTGATGCCAGAGGCTCTGGAACATCTGAGAGCCTTTATGGATTCTCATCCAACGGTTGGAATGCTGGGGCCACGACTTTCTCATCCAGACGGATCGTTACAATATAGTGCCTATCGATTCATGGATCCTTTGGTTATTCTTTATCGTCGTGTTCCATTTTTAAGATCATTGTCTTTTGCTAAACGCTGTGTTGATGCTTATTTAATGGTTGAAGAAGATCGTGAGAAAACGCGTGATGTTGATTATCTTTTGGGAGCTGCTTTGTTTGTTCGTTCTCAGGTCGTAAAGGAAGTGGGAGGATTTGATCCCGTTTTTTTTATGTATTTTGAAGATCAAGATTGGTGTCGTCGTTTTTGGGAGGCTGGTTGGAGAGTCGTGTATTATCCTCGCGTGAGTCTGATTCATTATCATCGTCGTGAGACAGCGGAAGGGGGATTTTTAAAACAGCTTTTAAACCCGTTGACCTGGATCCAGATGAAAAGTGCTCTTTATTACTATAAGAAGTATCATAAGAGACATGTCGCACACAACAAATTTTCTTCATTCAATAGAGACTGATACCATAAAACAAAAAAAGAGACGGACACGTCTTGTCCGAATTATTTTTTTATTCTTTTTCTTTGCGATTCTTTTTTGGATCATGTCTCTTCTTGTTGCTTGCGCCTTTGTCGCTGTCCAAATACTCGATGCAAAAGAGGATATGCTTAAAGCAAAAGCGTTTGCTCAAGAGCTGGTTTTTGAAGACGCACAAACGTCTTTGCAAGAAGCTGTTGATTCGTTTGACTCTGCAAGAGGAGGTTTGATGGTGATTGATTCTGTGAAGTGGGTTCCTGTTGTTGGGCATTCTATTGAATTATTTGCCGATAGCATTGATTCCAGCCGGTTATTTATTGAAGCCTTGGTTCCTTTGTTTGAATTAGGAACTGATCTGATGCGTTTGGCAGGTCTTTCAAAGGAGGAACTCGCACAGATTCAAGAGGGGATTACTCCAGAGATTACCTTTGATGATCTTTCTTCAGAAACCAAACAAGCTATTTTGGCACGGTTAAGTGCTTCTGCGGAAGATTTAGATTTGCTTCTTGCGCGCATGGATATTGTAAATGAAGAAATTGTTTTGTTATCACAAAATGTCCAGATAGAACCCTTTCTCGTTTTTTTGGATCCAATAAAAAAACAGATGGATCAAATGCGAGAATCACTTGGTATCCTTTCTATTGGGGCTCGTCTTCTGCCGGATTTTGCTGGATTAGATCAACCAACTACCTTGTTACTTCTTTTTTTGAATAATACAGAATTGAGACCTGCGGGAGGATTTATTGGATCTTACGGTGTTCTTGAAACATTTGCCGGAGACATTACTCAATTAGAAACAGCAGATACTTACACGCTTGATGATGCAGCCGCATCTGAGATTGTGCGAATACCTCCCGTGCCTTTACAAACTTACAATGCGACAACTAAATGGTTTTTTCGAGACGCAAACTGGTCGCCAGATTTTGCGGTTTCTTCACAACAAGCGATTTCTTTGTTTCTTGAAGAAGTAGGTTTTATTAAAGATCTCACAGACATCCCTTCAGCAGCCCTGTTTCATGGGGTGATTGGAGTCACACCAACATATCTGTCCGATCTTTTGGCTATAACAGGTCCAATCACGGTTGGATCTCAGACATTTACGAGTGAAAATATTATTGACACGCTCGAATATCAGGTTGAATTTGGATATCAGCTACAAGGGATCCCGGTTCATCAACGAAAAGCTCTTTTGGCTGATTTAGTGAATGAGCTTAAAACACGCCTCTATCAACTCCCGTCTAAACGTTGGGAAGAGGTGCTTGCAATCACCCAAAAAGCATTCAAGGAGAAACAACTTCTTCTCTATAGTGCAAACCCTCAAACACAAGAGATATTAGTGAATGTAGGCTGGGCTGGTTCTGTCTCTTCTTCTACGAGTGATACCCTTATGGTCGTGGATGCCAACCTAGCCAGTTTAAAGTCGGATCCAGCCGTTGAACGTTCTACACAATATGAGGTGTTTAAAAATGCTTCAGATCAGTGGATTGGAAGAATCTCTATTGCCTATAATCATAAAGGAACTTTTGACTGGAAAACCACTCGTTATCGAACGTATACTAGAGTCTATCTTCCTTTAGGGTCTAAGCTTATTCGATCTAGTGGAAGTTGGCTAAATGATAAAACACAAAATCCAACCAAGACTATAGGTTCCGTAGATCAGATGGATGAATTAGGCTTTACTTCTTTTGGTGTGTTTACCTCTGTAGAGCCGGGTGAACAAAATAATCTTGTATTCGAGTTTCAGCTTTCTCCTCAGGTTATTGAACAGATTGAAACAGGTCAGTATGATTTAACTGTTCTGAAACAGGCTGGATCTCAAAATAATGCGTTGACGATTGACCTTGATTTTGATAAGAATGTGACACACGCGAGACCTTCAGAAGATGCTCAAGAATGGGGAGATGATATCTATCGATTGAACACCATTTTAGATCACGACCTAGAAATTTACATCTCGCTGTGATGATGACGAAACTCGCGATCTTTGCGTTCACGGGCGCCCGTCGACCCCGCTCTCCCTACGGTGAGTAGGGTTCGCGGGGCTCGACAGCCCGTTCACGCAAATCTCATCGAGTTTCCTCATTCATCACTTTCTGTAGCCTATGTTTCAAAGAAAAATTGGTATTGATTTAGGAACAACGACGGTTCTTGTTTATGTTCCTAAACGGGGAATTATTATTCACGAGCCTTCTGTGGTTGCTGTTTCGTGTATAGATAAGAAAGTGTTAGCGGTAGGAAAAGAAGCTAAAGACATGTTAGGTCGTACTCCTGATACGATCGTTGCTCGTCGTCCTCTTAAAGATGGGGTTATTGCAGACTATCGAACCACGGAGGCCATGTTGCGTTATTTTATTAACAAAGCTTTGGGTGGTGTTCGATTATTTCGTCCTGAGGTAATGGTAGCGGTTCCAGGTGGTATTACCTCAACAGAACGTCGTGCCGTGATTGATGCCACGTTGGCGGCGGGTGCCAAAGCTGCGTACATTATTAAAGAACCCATCGTGGCGGCTATTGGAGCGAACATTCCGATTGGTTCTCCTTCAGGGCACATGATTATAGATATCGGAGGAGGGACTTCTGAAATGGCTGTGATTTCTCTTGGAGGGATTGTGGCATCAGAATCCGTCCGTATTGGAGGAGTAAAATTTGATTCTTCTATTTCTGAGTATATTCGCAGAAAGTATGGACTGGCTGTAGGAGAACGCACAGCCGAAGACATTAAGATCCAAATTGGAGCTGCCATGTATTTACCAGACAAATTAGTGATGGAAGTTAAGGGTCGTGACATGGTTACGGGACTCCCAAAAATTATTGAAGTCACATCAGATGATGTTACAGCTGCCATTCAAAATGAACTTGAGGGAATTATTAACACAGTCAAAGAAGTGCTTCATAAGACTCCGCCTGAACTTTCAGCGGACGTGATGGATAAAGGAATTGTTCTCTCTGGTGGATCTTCCCAGTTGCGAAATTTAGATATGCTGATTGCTGAGGCCACCGGTGTCCCAACCTTTTTGGCTGAGGACCCACAACAGTGTGTTGCAAAGGGAACAGGAATTGCTCTTGAAAACCTTGAAGCCTATAAACGATCCATTTTTACTTCGTAGCAGTATTTTTTAAATTCTTTTTATACCCTGAGCTTGTCGAAGGGGCAAAGTATTCTTTACTGTTCACCCTTCGACTCCGCTCGCGTTGGTCGCTTCGCTCAGGGAATATTCACATTTTATGGATTCAGAATTAAATTTTCTTGATTCAAAAGCTTCTGTCGTATATGGCATTGATGCTCTTTCTGCAAATATGCAGAAACGAACAGGTGTAGAAAATTACAGTCGCTCTTTGATTCAAGCATTAAAAAACCACCCGCTTCAAAACGATGAACGGGTGGTTTTGTATTCACTTTTTCCACTTGACGAGGAATTAAACAAGTTCCCTCAAGGATGGTCTTCGAAGATTCTTTCTTGGTTTTTAAAACGCGGATGGATGCCTGTGCGGATGAGTTGGGAAATGATCCGTCATGCTCCAACGGTTCTTTTTGTCCCCGGTCAGGCTCTGCCTTTTTTTTGTCCGCGTAAAGTTCTTACCACTATCCATGACATTGCCTTTGTTCGCCGTCCTGATCTGTACCAACCTGCTGTACGAAAGCGCCTCATGAGAATGACAAAGCAAGCCTTAAAAAAAGCTACGAGACTTTTGGTTCCTTCACAAACAACCAGAGATGACTTGATTGAACTTTACAAGGTTAATCCAGATCGGGTGGTTGTGGTGCCGTTGGCAGCAGATACAACATTGTATCGTCCCTACACCCAACAAGAGGCTGCACCTGTGTTGCAGAAGTATCGGCTTGGAACCAACTTTTTTCTTGTTGTTGGCCGATTAGAAAAAAAGAAAAATATCACCACACTTATTCGAGCTTTTGAATTGTTTAAAAGTCGTCGTGGTATCGGGGATCCATTTGAGCTTGTCTTTGCCGGAGAGCCGGGTTATGGCTATGAAAAAATGAAACCCTATTTTGATCTTTCCTCTGTTAAATCTCATATTCGCCAGCTTGGGTTTATTCCAGATGAGGATTTGGCTCCTTTGATGAGTCAGGCAACAGCTTATCTTTTTCCCTCTTGGTACGAAGGATTCGGCATTCCAAGTCTTGAAGCCATGGCCTCTGGAACTCCTGTTCTAGCTTCCTCGATAGCTGTTCATAAAGAAGTGATTGTTGATGCAGGAATGTTTATTCCACCGGGAGAATCAGAAGCATGGGCACAAGCCATGGCTGAGATTGTTCATAATACCGTTTTAAGAACGGATTTGATTACCAAGGGAAAAGAACGTGTTAAAAATTTTTCTTGGGAAAAAACCGCACAGCAAACATGGGATGTTTTGAGAAATTTGGTATAATAAAGACGTATTAGCTTGTAGCAAGTTTCTCTCAATATTCCCTGAGCGAGGAGTCATCGACGAGTCGAAGGGCACAGATACGCTTAACCCTTCGACTCCGGTTTGTCGAACAAACCTCCGCTCAGGGAATATATAGTGTGATAGTACTTAAATTAAACTCCATGATGAATTCTATGGACGAGTTGAAAAAACAATTAGAACACTTAGGTCTTTCAGATAAAGAATCCAAAGTGTATTTAGCTGCTCTTGAACTAGGACCTACACCTGTTCAAGATATTTCACACAAGGCGCATGTGAACCGTGCGACCACTTATGTGATGATCGAGTCCTTGTCAGCACGTGGACTCATGTCTACGTTTCAGAAAGGAAAAAAGCGCTTTTATGTTTCAGAAAGTCCAGAACGGCTCATGGCTATTATTCAGACTCAACAAAAAGAGCTTTCTGAACGTCAGGTGGAACTTGAGGGGATGATGCCGCTGTTGAGCGCTTTATATAATGCCGAAGGAGCCAAACCACAGATCCGTTATCTGGAAGGCGTAGAAGGAGTCAAGACTGTTCGGGCATTATTTGAAAAGTTGAGCGGAGATTTTGTCGAGATTGCTCCTTTGGATGACGTCCATCAAACCAGTGAGTTGATGGGGGAAGAACGCAACCAACATCATGCGGTTTTGCGAACGCGCGGAACCAGTTATCGAGTGCTTGCCATCACGAAAAATCAAGATCCAAAATGCTTGCCTGAAATGGGGGATGGTCAATGGCGTATGTTGCCTCCTGAAAAGTTTCCGATTCATGCCAGTATTGTCGTGCGCAAAGATCATGTCTTTTTATTTTCTTACCGATCAGCCATTTTGTCGGTGGTCATTCGAAGTCAGGAAATCGCTGATGCCTTGAGAGCTCTTTTTGAACTCGCCTGGGATGGAGCAAAAAGTTATCCGTCTAAGGGATGTTAAAAGAAAAAAAGGACCCGTGTGGTCCTTCTCAGAAGTGATGGGGGAAACGTTAGCTTCCCCCTGGGCAGTGGCAACAAGGTTGGATCCTTCGAGGATTTTCATCGACCGAATGTCGACGTCCTTTTGCCAAAGTCAAAGCGTTTTTCGTTTTTTGCAAATCGTTCATGGTTCACCTTTTAAGACACGGGATTCCTCCTTATAATTGGCAGGTCCTGTCTACATATCGTTTCCCCTTTAGAAACGATACTAAAATTTAGCAGTAAAAACCCTCCAAGTCAATCCATATTTGTTGTAGAGGTTAGACAAAAACCCCACATCATATTCCCTGAGCGAGGAGTCCTCGACGAGTCGAAGGGGCAAAAAATTTGGTTCAAACAAAAAATCGCCTTCGATGAGGCGATTTTTTATTCTCGATTTTTAGGAGAGAGTCGGGTCGTTTAAACCCTCAAAGGGTACGATAATTCTAGGGGATACGCTTTTGACGCAATAGAATCGTCTTACCATTTGAGCGTTACCTAAATTCCTTGGCAGCCCACCATCTCTTTGATGATGTTCTCTCAAGGTTGGATGAGACAGAGATGATGTGCGAAATTGCAATCATTCTTTCTCATCCGCGTTTAGCACAGTTTTTATGGAGAGTTTGTGCAAGTCTCTCCAACTCACTTCCTTTTCAGGATTTTCGTTTCAGGTTAACGATAGGACTGTGAGTGCCCTCGGTTGTGGATCAGGCTGCCTTCCTGGGAAGGTTGTTGAACAGGGAGCCGAGCTCCCCGAGTGATCGGGCCGTCGGAGCGGAGAATCGAGCCTCGTATGCGGCATACGTGTCCTGCCACGCCTGACCCGGCATCTTGGCTCGATTTCCGGCCGTCTTGCCGGTCGAGCGGGTGTGGTTCCGCTTCGCCTCGGCGAGCTTCCTCGCCTCGGCCTGGAGGCGGATCGACTCGCGTCGCTCCTGCTCGGCGCGGTATTCGGCCTGGCGACGGGCGGTCTCGGCCTCATATTCCTCCATCTTGGCTCGTGTATCCACGAGCTTGAAGCTCGGGAGACCGTAGACACATGCCGGATTGAAGGCGTGCCGCCAGAGATCGACGACCTTGACTCGGTCGCCACCCTGGCGATCCCGCATGTCATCAAATCCCGGTACCCGAGCGAACTCGGGCTTCATGGACTGCCCACACCCGCACGCGCAGGTGTAACCCCAAACGCCAGGTGCGAGTTCGATCTGACCCAGGTGGTTGGACCCTTCCGGCTTCTCGCTGGGAGCGGCCGGGATCTGTCGCGGGGTCTGGGCGACGGACTGGCGACGGGGGATGCTGCTGGTCATCTTCTTCCTCTCCTCTTCTTTCTTTTTTTGATTTTCGATCTCGACGATTCGGGCCGCAATCAGCGTCCCTTTGAAAAATAGAACCTTGCCGATTGAGGGCAGGGTCTGATCCTTATCCTCGATCCCGAGAACCTTGAAGGTCTCGATCCGACCGAGGGCGGTTGCAAACTCGCAGGCCTCGACCCACACCGACAGGATCGTCGCGTCGATGGGCTTCGGGTTCTCGTAGTCGCTCTGGTCGATCAGCTGATCCGGGGCGAAGCCCCACTCGCGTACCAGCTCGTGACCCCCGACGCTTTCCAGCGCCGCATCCAGACGGGAGTAATGGTCCTCGATCTGCGACTCCTCCCGAGTCTCGAACACCTCATCGGTGTTCAGACGCGGGGTATTCTGCGCTATCAACACGTCGAGTGCGATCACTCCCCACTGGATAGTCTGCCCTCGTCCACCACCTCGTCGCCCAAGAGTGGCTGGTAGAATGGGGGGTGAAAAGCGAGAGAAGTTGAGAGCAGCGCGATTTAATGACTTTGACATTTCGTCTCCTTTCGATCGGCTCTATTTTTCACCGATCGATCTTCGATTTCGTTATCCATTCATTGTGGCTCCTTTCGGGGCCCCTGTCAGAACTATTCCGACACAGGACATTGGTGGCATATACCCTCAATGTTCTGGGACGGAAAGTTATTTTTCTTAATTCCTTGGCAGCCCACCATCTTTTGATGATGTTCTCTCAAGGTAAGGGAAGACATTTTCGTTTTGTCTTCCCTTGCGTGGCCTTCTGGGCATGGAGGTTCTGCTTCCTCTAGGCTCACCACTTACGTCAGGTGACTACGACCGCGTTTGACCAGGCTTGGTTTTCGCCTGAACTACCTTGCGGTAGGGGGTGTTTCGATTAGCAGGCGACGGCCACCTGCTCATCGGTCTCGACGCTGGATGAGCGAGCCGCGGCCAGCTGCGCCTTGAACTCCGAATCGTACGTCTCGTTGCCGAGGAATGTACGGATCAGGTTCAAGGCGAACCGCTGGTAGGCGCCCTGGCGACCGATCACGACCCCACCGAGTTCTTTCTCGAGCGGGGTTCCCTCTGGAACTGCGAAGGCTGATGCCAGCGTCTCGATGACCAGACGCCGCTCGGCTCGGTTGAGAACCACCACCGTACCCTCGGGGATTCCCCTCAGGACACGGGTATTGGCGGCGCGTATGGCCTCAGTTTTCGCTTTCGCGTTGGCCTTGCCGTCCATAGAGTGAGCCTTCCGCATGGCTTCCAGATCCGCGGCCTCAGCCTCGTTCATCGCCCGGTTGAAGGCATTGAACTTTGCATCGGCCTCCCGGATCTGACCCTGGAGTTTCATTTCCGCTACGTAGCAGCGGACCATGAATACCGTATAGTCGATTAACGCCCATGCGGTCATCACCGACTTTTCCGAGAACTCCACGATGGACTTCGTCCAGGTCTTGTCCTGACCCAGGAGTTCGGACAGGGTAGCGGAGGCGTGCTCCACCATCCCACGGGTGGGCGGTAGGACTGCCTGACGAACGGGGGTGGAGGTGGTCTTGGGGGCGGACGGGGCAACACGAGTGGGAATACCCATGGTCGATCTCCTTTCAAAGAGATTGTGGAGTTTTGTCGTGTGCTGGCGACCAAGCCCTTGCACGACTCCGGGTGACTAAAACTTACTGGAACCTCCTGACAAGGGAGGTTTTGTCTAAACTGACACCGAAAATTCGGCGCAGGAATCCGGAGAAGATGGTTTTAGTGACCAAAATTGGTATAAAACCTAGATTATCAGGTGTATGAATCAAGTAAGCGAACGGGGAAACCCCGTGCCTAGTTGAATCATTTGATAATCTATTTCTCTCTCCCCCGAGTTCCTGCTACGAATCCTTATCTCCTCAAAACCTCTGAATCTTTTCAGAGACTTAGTTGGAGGGAGATGAAGTCGTTTCATCTCCAGTCGCGTTACCCGGTTGGTTGTCCCGGGTCGTTGTGCCAGAGTTTATTTTTCATCCCCTCTGGCGTTGTGGGATTAGCTCCTGTGCCTAGGCGGCGAGGAGCTGGCGGAGCTCGGCCTTGATCCGTTTCTGCGCGGCCGGGGCCCGAAAGTCGCGATGGCTCAGGAGTCCCTGGAGCTCTGCGATTTTTTGGGCCTGAGCGCGAGCCTCGTCATTTTTTTTGCAGGCTTTGATCATTTCCTCAGCTCTGCAGACGAGAATCCCCGCGTCGGTCAGCCGGGACGCGATCGGGCGGGCGACGAGCTTCGTCAGCTCTTCGCCCGTCTTCACATCCTTCCGCTCCCTGGCTGCCATCAGCCGACCTGCGGTGTCCGCCAGGTCCCAGGCATCGTTCGCGAGACGCAGGGCCTCGATCGAGCCCAGGGTGGAGGCGGCGGCAACTGCGGTCTGGGCGCGAGCGATCAGAGTGTGAGTGTTCATGCGAACTCCTTCGGGACTCGGCTTGTGCCTGTCCCATCAAGTTGGTGTGACCGCATCGACATTCGACACGGTCACGATTTCCAGTAATTCTTTTCTATTTCTTCACCCTTATGGAGGTAATGAAGCAGTGATCCGGGACAAGTCCCTGATATGCTTCGTGATCGCAATTGGTGTGGAATGAGTAAGTCCGGCGACAAGCTCAGGACCTAGTCATCCACTTAGCGATCCACGCTTGAGTTCCTCTTACGAGGTTCTCAGGACGTGTGACTCTCTCCTCCATGAGGCTGAAGAAATTGGTGATGCAAAAACCGACTGGTTTTATGCATGTGTTCCTGGGTGAGGGAAGTAGCATCGTACCAATCGGTTTTTGATGTGCGCCAAACAGTGACTACTGTATGGTGTACCTCTTTGACCGTGTATCGTGGTCTAACGAACTCTCTCCCCAGAAAGTTTTTTGTTTTGTTGTGATGTGCGATCTCGTTTGCTTGTGTGATCTTGATAGTCACAGAATATCATTTTTTGACAACTTTGTCAAGACCTCCACCTAGATAAAATACATTATTTATCTAAATTTAGATAAATTGTATAGTACATATTTTGTTTACAAGTACGGACATAGATTCGAATATGCCCCTTCGACTCCGCTCCCCTGGGTCGCTCCGCTCAGGGAATATGATGTTTTATGTACTGTTCGTACATCAATACTGGCTCAGTGAATATAGTGTTTTATGATTCATACAGCAGATAGCTCTTCGACTCGTCGAGGACTCCTCGCTCAGGGAATATTTATTTTTATATTCCCTGAGCACAGGCTCGTTCGACGAGCCGGAGTCGAAGGGTTCATTGTCGTGGTATAATCTCTAAAGTCTATGTTTCCAAGTATTATTGGGCACAATCGCATTCAAGAGGTTCTTTTGCGCATGCTTGAGCACGGCACATTGCCGCATGCTTTGTTGTTTGTGGGCTCACAAGGTCTTGGGAAGACAACGATGGCCCAAGCACTTATTCGTCACCTTCTTGGTTCTTCGACTCAAGTACAAAACCATCCAGACTATCAAGAAGTACATCGTCTTGTTGATGAAAAGACAGAAAAACGTAAAACGTCCATTTCTGTAAAGCAAATTCGAGAAGTGACCGCACGTCTTGGACTTACCTCCTTATCTGGAGGATGGAAGATCGTTTTTTTTGAGCAAGCACAGTTTTTGTCACAAGGGGCAGCGAATGCGTTATTGAAAACACTCGAAGAACCTAAAGGAAAGACCTTGTTTATTTTTTGCACTGAACATCTGGAGCAAATTCCTGCAACCATTGCTTCCCGTTGCCAGGTAATGCGCTTTAATCAGGTTTCACGTCAGGAAATAGGGGATACTCTTGTGCGTTTGGGATTTAGCCCTGTTGATGCCGCGCTTGCTGCCTCAATGTCGTTGGGACGACCTGGAAAAGCTTTGCGTTTTTTGAAAGAGAGTCTGTATCGCTGCCAATGGGAGACAAACGTTGGACAAGCTTTAGCCTTTTTTTCAGCCAGTCTTCCAGAGCGTCTGGCACAGGTGATGACATTGATTCCAAAAACAGACACGCAAAAAAATGAATCTCTCTTAGACCTGCTGGATCACTGGGAGCTTGTGTGTCGGGATGTGCTTTTTAAACAGTTACATCTGGAAGAAATTCAGGTTTTTTCTCAAGATGTGCGAATCAACTCCCTTGTCCATCATCTGCCTCTGCCTTCATTATTGTCTATCTTTGAACGTCTCAACCAGGTGCGACGGGCGATCCCGCGTCATGTAAATCCACATTTAGCCTTAGAACATATTACTATCGGCTTTTAATAATCATTATTATGAAACGTTTTAGTCTTATTGCCTTATCTCTTTTGCTTCTGGGTGCTGGATGTTTTGGTGGTGGAAAAACCAACACGGGAAGTGACGGAGGTGTTTTTAAAACAAGCAATGCTGGTCAGGAATGGGGACAGACCGCTGTTGTCCCTACCGCAGCAGGTATTGGAACTCTTGCGACGACCGATGTGTTGAACATGGAGATGGATCCGCAGGATAAGTCTTATCTTTATCTAGGAACTCGTCAGAACGGAATGCTTTATTCAGAAGATGGGGGAGTCTCATGGCGTCAACCTCGTTATGACGCTTTTAAAGAAGGTCTGATTTTCGATATTGAGGTAGATCCAAAAGATGTCTGTACGCTCTATATTGCAAAGGATTCACGTCTTTATCGGACAACGGATTGTATGCGTTCGTTTAATAACGAAGCGTATGTAGAAAATCGTGCGGGAGTGAGTGTGATCCAGGTGGCTATTGATTGGTATAATCCAAAGACGCTTTATGTCGGACTTAGTAATGGGGACGTACTCAAAAGTGAAGACGCTGGAAAAACGTGGCGTACGGTCTTAAAGACAGGAGCGGAAATTTCAAATTTTTTGATTCATAACACTGACTCTCGACAAGTGCTTGTTTCAACCTTTAAAAAAGGTCTTTGGAAAACGACAGACGCTGGATCTACTTGGGAGCAGATTGATGGTGGGTTAAACGATCTTAAAAAATCCGAGTCTATTTTTACTCTTGTTCAATCGGAAGATTCTGGGGTGGTTGTTTCTGCCTCTGAATATGGTCTGATTCGTTCAAACGATTTTGGTTCAACCTGGAAACCTATCAAACTTTTGACGGCTCCTGGACAAGTATTGATCCGTGCTGTGGCAATAGATGCACAAAATCCCAATACCTTGTATTACGCCTCTAATGCAACGTTTTATCGATCAACAGATGCAGGTACAACATGGGATACGGAAAAATTTCCGTCCTCTCGTGTTCCGCGCGTCATGTTGGTTGACCCAGATAATGAATCCGTGTTGTATATTGGTGTAGCAGCAGCAACAGAATAATCCAATCACTTTTCCCTATGCATTCCATCCTTTCACAAAAAAAACCTGCTTTTGAAGCAGCTCTTGATTATCTTCACAAAGAATTTAATCAGCTTCGCACGGGTCGTGCCACTCCTGCTCTTGTCGAGGATATTTCGGTGAACGCCTATGATGCCACCATGGAAATTAAAGGTCTTGCTTCTATCCAAACGCAGGATGCAAAGACCATTGTGATTGAACCTTGGGATAAGGGACTGATGAAGAATATTGAAAAAGGGATTCGTGATGCGGGAGTGGGACTGAGCCCTGTTGTGGATGGGCATGTGATCCGTATCGTGATGCCTCCGATGACAGAAGATAATCGTAAATCGATGGTGAAAAGAATGAAAGAATTTTTGGAAGATGCGCGTATTCGTGTGCGTCAGGTGCGTGAAGACGCACGTGAGCTCATTCTCAAAATGGAAAAAGAAAAAACGGTTTCTGAAGACGAAAAATTCAAACTGTTTGATGAAATCGATAAAATGACCAAGGAGTATCAGGATCAAATTGAAAGGATGGGTGATGGTAAAGAAGAGGAGATCATGACCGTATAAAGATATGTCCAATACAACAACCGTAACGATGGAAAAACTGGTGGCTCTTTCGAAACAGCGAGGATTTGTGTATCCAGGTTCAGATATTTATGGAGGTCTTGCGAACTCTTGGGATTACGGTCCGCTAGGAACAGAACTTAAACGCAATATCATGAATGCCTGGTGGCATCACTTTGTGAGTTCGCGTGGGGATATGGTTGGAATTGATGCAGCGATCATCATGAATCCAAAAGTCTGGGAAGCCTCAGGTCACGTGGAAGGATTCACAGACCCTTTGGTTGAATGTAAAAAATGTCATGAGCGCTTTCGTGCGGATCAGATTGATACTTCTAAACCTTGTGCACGTTGTGGAAACAAAGATAGCTTTACAGATCCAAAGAATTTTAACCTTCTTTTTAAAACGTTTCTTGGTTCTACAGAAGATTCTTCTTCGGTTGCATACTTGCGAGGAGAGCTTGCTCAGGCAATGTTTGTGGATTTACCGCAGGTTTTAATGAGCAGTCGCAAACGTTTACCGTTTGGAATTGCCCAACAGGGAAAATGTTTTCGCAACGAAATTACCCCAGGAAATTTTATTTTTCGTACACGAGAATTTAATCTCATGGAATTTGAATATTTCGTCCATCCATCCGAATGGGAAAAGTGGTTTGAATATTGGCTTGAACAAATGAAATCTTGGTTGGATTTTTGTGGAGTCAAACGCGAGCATTTGGTTTTTCATGAAATTGAAGATGGCGAGCGCGCTCATTATTCTAAGAGGACGGTTGATATTGAATACCTTTATCCTTTTGGTCAGAAGGAATTGTATGGTCTTGCCTATCGCACAAATTTTGATTTGATGCGTCACATGGAAAAATCGGGTGCGGATATGCATTACACAGATCCTAAAACGCAAGAAAGATATATTCCACATGTCATTGAACCAACATTCGGTATTGATCGAACAGTTCTTATGACGCTTTTGGAAGCGTATTGTGAAGAAGAAGCGCCTACTTCAGAAGAAGGGGAGACATCCACACGCGTTGTGT
Organism: Candidatus Uhrbacteria bacterium GW2011_GWF2_39_13; assembly: GCA_000993535.1. Taxonomy (GTDB): domain Bacteria; phylum Patescibacteriota; class Patescibacteriia; order UBA9934; family GWF2-40-263; genus UBA12478. Next base: position 40,881 of record LBWG01000003.1, read on the forward strand.
TAAAACTTCCTAAGATTCTTGCTCCTTTTAAAATTGCTATTTTACCGCTCTCAAAAAAGGAAGAGCTTTCTACCCTCGCGGGACCACTCGCCGATCGTCTGCGTCAGCGATGGGCAACGGATTACGACGAAACCCAATCCATCGGCAAACGCTATCGTCGTCAGGATGAGATTGGAACGCCTTATTGTGTCACTGTTGATTTTGATTCATTAAATGATCAGTCTGTGACTGTTCGAGATCGTGACACCATGCAACAGGTTCGTATCCCTATTGATGTACTGGAGAGCTGGTTTGAAGAGAAATTGTCACACTAACCCTCTTAGTATTTCCTATGTCAATAAAACAATACACGCTTGATAATGGTTTACGGGTTATTCTTGCTCCTGTTGTTGGAACAGATACGGTTTCTGTCCTTACCTTTGTTCGAGTTGGATCTCGTTATGAATATCAAAAGATCAACGGTTCCTCTCATTTTATTGAGCACATACTTTTTAAAGGAACCAAACGTCGACCTACCGCCCAGCATATTTCACGAGCACTCGACGCCATCGGAGCTGATTACAATGCCTTTACTGGGAAGAACCTTACAGGATATTACGTAAAAGTAGATAAAAGCCATTTAGAACTCGGGATTGATATCATCGATGACATGCTTTTTGCCTCTAAGATGGATGCGGACGAAATGAATCGTGAGCGCGGAGCCATTGTTGAAGAGATCCATATGTATGAGGACAATCCGATGATGCATGTAAGTGATATTTTGGAGGAAGTCATGTTTGAAGGAAGTAGTCTTGGATGGGAAATCGCAGGAACTCCTAAAATCATTCAAGAAGTTGATCGAGATGAAATACATACCTTTTATAAAAAGTACTATCAACCTTCCAACATGGTGCTGGTTGTTTCAGGAAATATTGATCGCAAGGTTAACACTTGGATTGAAGCTCGTTTTGGAAAAAGAAAAAATTCAAAAGAAGAACTGACCGGATTTGAGTCTTTTATTCAACACGCTCCACATAACAAACCTCTTGCTCGTGTTCAAAACAAAGAAACAGAACAGATTCAACTAGCCATAGGTTTCCCTTCCTTTGGCATTCAGGATCCTCGCAACCCAGCGCTTTCTTTGTTCGGGATTATTCTAGGAGGAAATATGAGCTCACGTTTGTTTGTGGAAGTTCGTGAACGCAAAGGACTAGCTTATTTTGTTCGAGCCGTGAATGATGCCTATGAGGAAACGGGAAATTTCATGATTCGTGCTGGACTTGATAAGAAACGATTAGATGTGGCAACAACAACGATCATGAAGGAATTGCGCAAAATGGTTCGTGATGGAGTAACCTCCGCTGAGCTCAAAGCAGCCAAGGCTTATGTTCAGGGACAAATGGCTATTCGTCTTGAGGACAGCTTTGAACGTGCTCAATGGTTTGCCCGTGAAAAATTATTTCATACGAGTGTCCGAACTCCAGAAATGTATCTGAAAGACATTCAGACTGTGACTGTAAAACAAGTGGCTGAGGTTGCCAAAGCCGTGTTGGATTTTAAACAAATGAGTGTGGTAGCCGTAGGTCCATTTAAAAATGGGGAAGAGCTAATAAAACAGGCAGGTTTATGAAAACGTTGATTGCCAATTGGAAAATGAATGTGGGTATTCGCGAAAGCGTCGCTCTTGCACGTGGAACTCTTTTAACGTTACGAGGTCGTAAACTCATTCCAGAATTGGTGATTTGTCCTTCTTTTATTGCATTAAGCGAAGTCAGAAAAATTGTGGCAAGAAGTTCTGTTTCTTTAGGGGCTCAAAATGTGTTTTGGGAGCCTTCTGGCGCGTACACAGGAGAGACTTCTACTAGAATGTTACAGGAGGTTGGTGTGTCTTACGTGATTTTGGGTCATTCGGAACGTCGACAGGAACTTGGTGAAACAGATGAGATGATTCATAAAAAAGTACTGCACGTTTTATCTGAACAAATGACGCCTATCGTGTGCATTGGCGAGAGCAAACAGCAGCATGAAGCAGGGCAGACGCAAGAAGTGATTCGCACTCAACTTATCAGTGCGTTATCTCAGGTTTATTTGCGTGGGTCAGAGAGAGTGCTTATCGCCTATGAACCTCTTTGGGCGATTGGTTCGGGTGTCGTTGCTTCTGTGGGGGAGGTGATAGAAGTTCATCAATTTATTCGTTCTCTTCTTCAAGAGCTGTTTGCGGGAGTTTCTTCCCAACAGATTCCTCTTTTATATGGAGGAAGTGTTGATGGAGAGAATGCCTATGGATTTTTGCGAGAAGAATTGATTGACGGATTATTGGTTGGAGGAGCAAGTGTAAAAATTAACCAATTTAAGGATATTGTTGAGGCTTGTGGAGAGGTTTTAGAAGCCCAAGGAATTTAAATATGTTCAGTTGGATTTTGATCATTTTGATTCTTATTTGTCTGGGAATTGTTAGTTTGGTTTTTTTTCAAAAAATTCCGCAGCTTCGTGTGATGGATGTCAGTACTCTTTCTAAAGAACGAGAACGTCAAGTAAAGGAACAAATTATTCTTTCAAAATTACAACGAACAAGTGCAGCAAAATTGATGCGTGTGGCTCGAGCTTCTTCTGGAGTCGTTAAACTTGTTTCAAAACAAGGACGACGTGCGGTACAAAAGTTGTACAGAATCGAACAGTATTATCAAAAATTGAAGCGTTCTTCACAAGAGGGTGATCATAGTTATTCTGAAGAAACCATTCGACAACGACTCGAAACAGCTGCCGAGTTTATTCGTCAAGATGAATTTATTCCAGCAGAAAAGATTTTTATTGATATTATTGGTCATAATCCAAAGAGTGTTCAGGGATATGAGGCTTTAGGGAACATGTATTTGGCTAGTGATCAGTTGGATCAAGCGCAAGAAACATTTATGTTTGCTTTACGACTTTCTTCAGATGACGCGAGTATCAATGTCTCACTTGCAGAAATTGAAATGAAACGAGGTAATGCCAAACAAGCATTGCCTTATATGCAGAGAGCGATAGAAAGACGTCCAAAGAATCCTCGTTATCTGGATTATTATATAGAGGTTTCCCTTCAAACGGGCTCGTTGAAAGATGCTCGAGCCGGTATTCAAACGTTAAGGGAAGTAAATCCAGAAAATAAGAAAATTGTTGAATTTGAAGAACGTCTTCAAGAGAAGAAAGCCGAATATATCAGTAAAACATCCTCAGATTCGGATGAGTCTTCACAAGTTGAATAGGTTTTGTTATTATTTGCGAGCTTTTATATAATGCCGCAGTAGCTCAGCTGGTAGAGCACCACCATGGTAAGGTGGGGGTCTCGGGTTCGATTCCCGACTGTGGCTCCATATATATGGGTCGGTACCCAAGCGGTCAACGGGGGCAGACTGTAAATCTGCTGGCATTGCCTTCGAAGGTTCGAATCCTTCCCGGCCCACCACCCTACGCTTCAACAGTATTATTTAGTGTTGAAGCGTAGGGTGTCACCCATAGCCTCCGAGGCGACGGGTGACGTATTGTTTCCTGTTGAAGCTTCGGGTGGCCTGTGGCACCTAACTTTACAGGCGACGGGTGGCGTATCTTGCTCATGTCGCTAGAGCTTCCACCTTCGCTAACCGTTCCGCCATAGTGGCTACGCGACGGCGAGAGCTACGGTGGACAGGTCGGGTGGTCTCTGGCCAAACAAGTTAACCTGCCGAGATAGCTCAGTTGGTAGAGCAACGGTTTTGTAAACCGTAGGTCACGGGTTCGAGTCCCGTTCTCGGCTCCAGATTGTTTCAAAAATCGCGATCTTTCGTTTCATGGGGCCCCATTGGCTCGTCACCGTATCTGAATACGGCTCTGTCGCCAATCACCCCATTCAACGAAATCTCATCGATTTTTGAAACAATCTTTCAAATCGGGTCTATTGACTTTTTTTCTTAGAATCGTTACGCTTTTGTCGAAATTATCCTATTATGTCTCAAGACAATCTTATCGGTCTCGAATGTACGATGTGCAAACGAGTGACAAATCACAGCAAAAAGAACAAAAAGAAGCTCAAAGAGCGTCTTGAACTGAATAAGTTCTGCAATTTTTGTAAAAAACATACAGTACACAAAGAAACCAAGTAATCAGAGCCGCCTCCCAAGGGCGGTTTTGACATACAAAAAAGCGAGCCTGTTTCCAAGCTCGCTCGTGGGACGGATTTGAGAGTTACTCGCACCCGCCGTCTTCCGGATTGACGTCCGGATCTGTGTCATCACAATCCCCGTCATTCTCCGTGAACCCGTCCCCGTCGTTATCGGCGTCAGCGCAGGATAGGTCTTGCCCGTCACAGTCCTGGTCAACACCATCGGAGCACACCTCGTGCCCTTCTGGGTTGACGGCGGGGGCCTTGTCATTGCAGTCGAGCTCCTCGTAGATCGCGACTGCAAACGGTTCCTCGCAGGACGAAACGGGAATTCCGTACCCGTCTTCATCGGCATCTGCAAAAAAACTCTGCTGACCCGTGACCGAGGGGTCTTCGTCATCTACCAGATCGTCGCAGTCGTCGTCGATCCCGTTACAGATCTCGACAGCGATCTGACTGACCTCTGGATTATCCGGGTCGCAGTCATAGGCGTCATCAATCCCATCTCCATCCCCATCAGGATTTGGAGTTTGAGTGACAACGACAACCGCACTTTCCCAATCGCCTTGGGCGATTATCTGACGGTTGCCTTCACATCCGATCTCCATCAGAGAGATGACAAGGAGAACGATTGTTATCAATTTCATCGTGAACCTCCATTATTTCCAAAGGTAATATTGAAGCTGCCATCGGCTGCGCGCCAAACATGGCCGGTAAACCAGAACGTTCCCGCGAATCCACCGGCGAACCCAGCTCCAGCAGCGATGAATTCAGGTATGTCGACATCCCGGTAACTTTCATAATGACCTCCACCGGAGGTCCTTATATCCTCGTTATGAACATCCGCGAGGTATGTCACCCCGGCAGATCCTGAGGCCGTTACCAGTCCCACGATTGTGGAAGCAAGAATTCGCTGACCCAGGGTCCAGGAACGATCCTTGACTTCCATTCGAGGAGGTTCAGTAGTGAGATCGGTATGCGACCGCGTACACGTGGGAGGACGCGACATCTGATACGTGTTCACGGATATGTCCAAGTCCAATATGTCCAAATCCAATGTGCGTTCTTCCTGGCAAAAATTTTTTCCTTCAGCCTCAGATGAGTCACACATAGGTGGAGGAGATCCGTTCTCAATGATGAAGTACCCTCCATCAATGTAGAACCGGACCGTCATGTATTCTGGCCCCCTACCCATGTCGTATTCGCCACTGCCCGCAGCCTTAACTCTGATCTTCGACAATTTCTTGCCGTTGTTGTAGGTCTTGTTGAGCAGATAGGCAACAACTGTCTTTGCCCGTCTTTGTGACAGGTCAAGGTTATCAAGGTCAGGTCCAACTTCGTCGGCCGTTCCCCAAGCGACGATGTTTAGACGAGGATACTCGATCAACGTCAAAAAGACTTGATCAAGTTGCGTTTTCGCTGCGTCATCCAGGGTTGATGACCCCTGTTGGAAATGAATCACCTGATCCAGACGCACGACTCGTACATGCGGGTCATTATTGATCGTCGTGGATGGTGAAGATTTTTCCATCACCTCCTCTGTGATCACCGCTTTCGCTTCCTCAGCGCGGATCTGGTTCGAGAACAAACAACCAACCAACAGGGTGAGAACAAGAACAGCTCGTTTCATCATTTGCCGTCTCCTTTTTCAGGATGAATTGTGAATAGAACAGAAAGCTAAAACGTATTTTTGCCTCCTATAGGCAAGAACAACGTCTGCGCAAGTTCAGGACGCCTGAATTCGCGTAGAGGTTTTTCAGAAAAGAACAGATGAGCATACTGTATTTTGACGAAAAAGTCAAGGTAAAACGTCTAAATATGGTAAAATGGAGTCCTATGGAACATATGCCCGTCGTGATTGTCGGGGGTGGATTTGCTGGAGTTTTTACAGCAAAGTACCTTCTTTCTCGAGGAATTTCTGTTGTTTTGATTAGTGAAACCAATCATTTTACGTTTATTCCTTTGCTTCACGAGGTCGCCACTGGGGCTTTGATTAGCCATGACGTTACATTCGAGTATAAACAGTTTTTTCGATCCAAGCTGTTTCGATTTATTCGTGGACGAGTTACATCTATTGATCGGGAACACAAGCAGATTTTGATAGGAGATAAGAAGTTAGCCTATGATTTTTTAATCATTGCCACAGGTTCTATTACTCATTTTTTTTCGATGAAAGGGGTGGAACACGCGTTTGTCTTGAAGAATATGGATGATGCGATTGCTCTTAAACGTGCGATTTTAACAAAGGCTCAGGATGTCGATCGTCATGTTTGCGTTTCGGTTGTTGGGGGTGGTCCTACAGGACTTGAATTGATTTTTGATATTGATAAAATGCTTCGTTCATTGAAGAAAAAAGATCCCGAAACCAATTATGATTTGAGACTTATTCACGCGACGGATATTTTTTGTCGAGGTGAAGTAGATGCAGTCCAACAGTACATTGTTCACGCTTTTCAAAAAGCTGGGATAGAGGTTTTGTGCAGTGTTACGGCTCTTGGCGTGACTCCTTCTGAAGTTCAAACAACAATCGGATCTTTTCATTCCGATGTTACGGTGATGTGTACGGGAGTCAAACCCAACACAGACGTTTTTAAGGAGACTCTTAAACTTGATGAACGGGGACATATCCCGGTCTATAACACCCTTCAGAGTGTGGAAGATCCTTCCGTGTTTGCTCTTGGGGATGTGATTTCCATCAATAACGAACCTGTTCCAAAGCTGGCTCAAACAACTGTTCGCGAAGCGTCTATTCTGGCAGAAAATATTTCAAGACTGATTCTTTCTTCAAAAGCTCAACTCGAATCCTATCAACCAAAGATTGTCGGCATGTTATTTTCTTTGGGATATGGAGACGGGGTTGGAACCATTGGTCCTGTGATGGTGAAGGGGATTCTTGCCTGGTATCTTTGGCGCACAATTTATTTATTTAAAATACCTGGCTTGAATAATAAACTTCGCGTGGCCTTTAGTTGGACTATGGATTTATTTCAGGGCAGGAATTTAACAGAATTTTGATATTCTATGTTTAAGCAATTATTTCCGGTTCTTTTAGTTCCAATGATTCTTGTGGGTGCAGGTTGTACACAACCACAAGAAACTCCAGAACCTCTCACAGAAGAAGGTACTTCCGAAATCCATTTTGTTGATGGGACGTATCTATTAGATCTTCAAACAGGATTGATGAATTGGGAAGCGGCAAAAATCGTTACCAAACACAATGGAACCATTCAAGCACAAGACGGATCTCTACAGATTGAAAATAGTCAGGTTGTTTCAGGAACATTGTGGGTCTACATGAATTCTATTAAAAATTTGGATATAAAGGATGAAAAGATGAATACCACGCTTGTTAAACATTTAGAGTCTGAAGATTTTTTCTCTGTTGCAAACAACCCTATAGCAATGTTTTCCCTCTTAGAGGTTGTCTCTGTTGAAGGACTTTCAGGGGTGACTCATCGCATAACAGGAAACATGACGATTAAAGGAATAGAAAATAAGATCTCTTTTCCAGCCAAGATTGAAACCAGTCAAGAAGGGATTCATTTAGCCGGAACGATGGAATTAGATCGAACGCTTTGGGATATTAAATACGGATCTGAAAAATTTTTCGATAATCTGGGAGATAACTTGATCAATGATATCTTTATGCTCAAGGTAGACATGCTCTTCAAATCATACGTGGAGGATTACGAGTATGATGACTCAACGGAACGAGTCTGTTTTTATCAAGACAAGATGCTTTTGGCAGGTGAAAGTTATGACGACGGTTGCAATACCCACACATGCCAAAGAGATGGAACCATTTTCAGTACAGAAAAAGCTTGTGAGACAGATAAGTAAGAAAAAATAATTTATAAAAGAGCCGTTTGGCTCTTTTTTGTTATAACTACTAGGCAGCAAGTTTTTCTTGTCTTTGATATGTTCGTACGAATTCTTCAAATTGCTTGCAGCTTTCTATTCCTTCCTCGATCGTTGTCGGATAGATGAGTTTTGGCCATTTCATTTGGGTTTGGTATTCGAACTCTTCATCAAAGAAGAGTCCTTCTTTGTCATACCGATCACGAATGGCATCCAGTGCTTTAAACAGAGCTTCACCAAATCGGTTGTCCCAAAATTGTTCTTCTTGTTCATCTCTGCGATATTTTTGTTGATAGTAGATACGATCCCATAACTCATCGATTTTTCTTAACACACGATAACGTTCAAGGCGTTTTTCAATATTTAATCGTGATCTTTCTTCGTTAAAGTGTTCCGAGTTTTTCTTTTTTGCGGCTTCCAAAAGAGCTCGAGCAAGACGCTGCTCGTCAAAGATAGCTGTTTCAATGAAAACTCCTTTTGTCGTTTGGGTGGGGGAATGTTCTGTCGGGATATAGTTTACTTCTGCGTGAACTGGAATCACTCCGGCATTTACCATTCGTTCAACATCGGTGTCGGGATAAGTTTCATGAATTTTGTTTATAAACCATATCCGTTTTTTTCTCTTGAATATAAATCCGAATGAATAAATCTTCGAATATCGAGATGTTCTCCAAATGAATCTATCATTTCTGTGTCATGTGTCACCCATAGCATGAGTTCATTGTAACCATCTTTAGCTCCCACATAAACTCCTCGATCATCATGGATTCGTTGTTCCCAAGTAAGATCATAGACAGGATCCATCATCGCATCGCGTTTAGCTCTGAGCTCTGGATTTCCCTTAACATTTTTTGCAAGGGTTACAGGACGGCCTGCTTTGAAGTCAAATGAGGAGCCGTCTTTTTTCATTCGAGGGTCATAAGACGTTTCGATCCGCACAACAAGATCAGGAAGAGCGTCGCTTATGAGTCGAGATTCATAAGAGATCACTTTGTGCCAAAAAGGGGAGACAGACGTTTTCCATTCGCTTGTTTCAGAATATCCAGGACCTGTTTTATGAGATTCCCGATAATGTCTTGAGCGCCACTTTTTAGCAAAATAGCTTTCATTGTTTAGGGTGATTTTGTGGAGCGTTCCCTCCTCACCGATCTTTTTTTGTTCTGTTTTTTCTTCAATCCGTCGATAGATTTCTCCAGGAAGTCGTGGCATAGATAACTATCATAACATGAAAAATCAGTTAAAATGGAAGCTACCTGTGTAAAAAAGACCAAAGAAAGGGTGTTTTCAAATTAGATTTTTCATGTATAATGCCAGCGGAAATTGATTTAGGGGCGTGATCCCGCTCATGGTCTAAGACGTCTTTCTGAACATCATCAAGGGAAGGTTTATTACACAAAACGATATCGACCATGGATTCTTGTATATTACGAAGCTTATCTTGATGAGGTCCAGGCAAAGAAACGTGAACGGAAGTTGAAACAGTACGGTGCGTCTTATTGTCAGTTATTGAAACGTCTTGGATACAAATAAATATAGGGGCGTGATGTTAATGGTAGCATGCAGGTCTCCAAAACCTGTCGTCAGGGTTCGAATCCCTGCGCCCCTGCCATCTCAAAAACTCCAGATATCGTTCTGGAGTTTTTGAGATGGCAATGAAAAGAAACAACCCCGCGAGACAGCGAGCCATCCGTTGGGGATGTTTCTCGCTGACCACGGGGTCAGAGTTCGTTTCGAGGCTTCATGTTGACCGAGAATGTGCCATTCTCGAACGAGAGTATGGGCAGCACATTGGGATCACCGCTGCTTGCCACATACGCTCGATAGGCCTTGATAGCCTCGAGTGCGACGTTGGCGCACAGGTCGGCCTCGGTCTGCTGGGTGTGAAATTCGCCATCGAGGTTGAGATGGCGTTCCAACTGCCCTTCGGGTCGGGCTTTGTTCGTCCATGCGTCGTAGGCTTGATCGCCGTCGTCGTCACTTTGCTCGACATCATCGCGTTCGAAAGGGTATTCTCCCTCCTCCCACCACCCAAAGGTCGTGAGGTTTCGGACGAACACCTCTTCAGGTGTTAGGTTTTTGTTGAGAGTGGACATGATTTTATCGAACAGAAACCAGTCGTACATCTGATCGCGCGTAAGCGGATTGGAGATGTACTTGGCAACCTGGCTGTCCCACAGTCGATAGCGCTCGCCTTCAGGGGTGTCGAGAAGATGCCAGCTTGACTCGCCACTGTTAAACACATGTCGGGTAATGGTCACTTTGATCTCCTTTTGTGTAGGGGTTATAAATGAAGATGCCCTAAAAATCGAGCTGTTGCTGCGTTCTCATTTTTTAGGGCACCTCCATTTCCTCCTTCGAATTCAAGATAGAAAAATATCACAAAATAGGGCTTTTGTCAAGCTATTGATGTAATGTTATTGATGTAATGTCCATCGATGCAATGATTGGTCGATCGTAAACAAACGCATCATTCATTGCAGTACAATCGTTCGCACGTCGAGTACGAGTGGCAAGGCAAGATCTAACTTTATTGGTAGAATATCGATATTATGCAACAAACGAAAACTATTCTCGTGTTTGGTCCACCTGGGTCTGGGAAATCGGGAATAAAGGACAAAAACGTCGTGATAAAAAAGCAAATTTAAAACTAAAATAACCGCAGAAATGCGGTTATTTTAGTTTTATCTGTAAGATTGAAGGTC
>LBWG01000004.1 GCA_000993535.1 Candidatus Uhrbacteria bacterium GW2011_GWF2_39_13
ATCTTTTATAAGATTATAACTTATTTGATATCATTTTGCAATACCGATTCCAATAAAATCTCAAATTATCCAGAGCTTTTATATGCTCCCATAGATTCTAGCAATTGAGTTTCCGCGCGCCTGTACTGATGCAGAAACAGTGATTTTTGCGATAAAATAATACTAAATTCATATTTGCTTATTGACAAAGATATCAAATTCATATATAATCAATAAAAGGAAGAGTTTCAAAAGCCAAGAGGATAATTAAAAAATGCGCTTGAAAATATCCAGGAGAAAAATAAGAAGGCTGAAATTTTCGAGAGTAAAGTTTTTTATCTTTACCCTTATCGAGCTCCTCATGGTGATATCCATTATCGCTATCCTCGCCAGTATTTTGCTTCCGGCATTACAGAAAACCAGAGAAAAAGCCTATGAAATATCGTGTAAAAGCAAGTTAAAACAGATAGGCCTCGGCATTTCAATGTATTTAAATGATAACAATGACTATTTCCCAGTACCTTATTATGAGTTCTATAAGAGATTGGAAGACCCGTATCTTCCGATTGTTAAAGACAGCGCAGGTTATTATCAGGACAGGTCAGGCATCCTGATATGTCCTTCACAAAGAGAATCCTGTTTTGTGGGTACAACTTCTCCGTGGACATACTTAAGAAACTCGTATGGACACAATTATACCATGATGAGCGGTGTAGGCGCAAATTATCTGAATCCCAACACGTCGGCATTGCGAATGCCAAGGGTGTTACGGCCTTCCACTTTTCTCCTGATGGCTGATTTCGACAAAGGTGGTACGACAATATATCCTGGCAATGAGACTACAGCCCCCGTATCATCCCGGCATAATCTGGGAAGTAATGTACTTTTTGCGGATTTTTCCGTACGCTGGTATTCCTACGTCAGCCTTATGCATTTTCAGAATGGGATACTTACTAACTGGACATGGAAATAAAAATTCTAAAACCGAGAAAATATATGAAAAAGAAATCATCAGGACTAAAATCTTTTGTTTTCACTCTCATTGAGCTCCTTATGGTTATTTCTATTATCGCTATTTTGGCAACTATATTGCTTCCCGCACTGCAAAAAACTAGAAATAAAGCTTATGAAATAGCCTGTAAAAACAAACTCAAGCAAATAGGTCTTGGTCTCTCAATGTATTTAAATGACAACAATGAATATTTCCCCTATCCTTACTATTACTATTATATGAGGCTGGAATCTCCGTATCTTCCGATTGTTAAAGACAGTGCCGGTTACTATCAGGATAAGTCTGGAATACTTATTTGCCCGTCAGACCGTAATCCAGGATATTGTGTGACTTCAGGCACATTGAAATATTTGAAAGCTTCCTATGGGCACAATTACACTTCCATGGAGGGTTTCGCTGTGCGTCTCTCAAAAGTTGTCAGGCCCTCATTTTTCCTTATGATGGCTGATTCCGGAGCAGCCGCACTCGGAAACTCTACAGGCTGCATCAATCCATATGACCCATCGGCAAATCCAGTCGCGGCATGGCATAATAATGGAAGCAATGTGCTTTTCGGAGACCTTTCGGTACGCTGGTATTTATATACCGATATAACATACTTCCGAAATGGTATCCCTTCATATTGGAAAAATGAATAAGATATATGAAATATCAAATTAAAAAAAGAAAGAGCTGAGTATGAAAAAAATCGCCTTGTTTTTTGTCATCGCGTCACAATTCATTGGAACTCTTTTTGCGGAAGATAAAGTGGACTTTCCTTCCTACGTTCCTTTGCTGGATACTCCCAACTCTTGGGAGACAGGTGAATACTGGAAAGCATTTAAGCCTGGTGTCCCCGGATATCCTTTTCCTAAAGATTTTTATTTTGCCGAAAACGGAAATTATATAAGAATGTATCCTGAAAAAGCAAAGATTTTTTACATGACAGGTATTTTGCAGAAAACTATACCTGGGCATTGGAGCATAAGGGATTTCGACCCTGAAAGATATGCCAAGGCATCCCCTGCGGTAAAACAGATGGTTGATTCTTACATTAACAACAAATACCCTATCCCGACTATTTTATACCATGCGGCGAAAGGTAGTGAATTACCAACAAAAGAGGCAATGAAAAAAGCCGGCGACTTATGGATGGGAGATGGAATGCCGGAGGAAATCATATATCGCCTTGAACCAGTCTTTCAGTATTTGAAAGACGGAACTATCTGGAAAGGCTCATCCATGTCCTGTACGACGGAAGACGCGTTAACTAAATTTTTTAAGGAAAACCTTATACCGCGCCTTGAAAAGGAATTGCCCTTCTGCAAGGATCAGAAACATAAATGGACAAGGAAAGAATTGAGAAAATTATGCGATATATACTGCGAGGAATATGCGAATAACGCATCGTCAAGACCTATTGCATGGGGTATGTTTCTCAGCCCTTACTATCTTGCGTCGCGTTCCGATGTCATGACCGTTGCGGAAAAAGGCGCCGATGATTTTGCAGGGGCCCGAGCAAGAGGAATGATAAGACAGTCAGGCGGAAAGAAAGTATTCTACACTTGGCGCGGTCATGAACCTACCGAGAAATACGCCTATTTCAAGAACGGTGCCCGTTTATCCTGCCGCCAGGACAGGGCGGAACAGGGGCTGCCTCTCCCTCACATGTGGTACTATCTCTTCAATCCTTATTTTAAAGGGGCGAACTATTCCACAATAGAAAGCATGACCGGCTCCCTGATACAGAATATAGAAGGGGACGGGAATTATCAATTATCAACACTTGGATATATTTTCAATAAAATGATTGATTATACGGAACGTCACCCGGACAGGGGTGTCGCGTATACGCCTGTTGCTCTGCTGATGGATTACAATCATGACTCGGGCCATTTCAGTCAAAACGGAACAACATATTCCTCCGCCAACATTCCTTTTGACGATGCCGATCAAATGAATTCAGGACTTATCAGTGATTTGTTTTTCACTGAACACAGACATGTAAAAGGCTCGAAAAATTATTCCGTAATTGCGTCCTACGGAGAACTTTTTGACATACTCAGTCCAAATCCGGAAAAAGGCATAGATCCGAAAATTTTTGATGGATATAAAGTTATCTTTGCGATGGGAGGGCTTGAACTCGACCAGAAATACGCACAGGTACTTACAAATTATGTCAAAAACGGCGGAACTCTGGTAATGAACATAAAAGATCTAAATAAATTCATGCCCCTTGATTTTTTGGGTGTTTCTAAAACTGGAGAGACAGCTAAAGGAAATATGATAAAAAATAATATAAGCGGAAAAGAGTTTAAAGAAAATACTTTCACCTATACTCCCCTTGCTTTGAAGAATGCCGTGGCGCTTTATTCCTGTAAGTCTTCCCCTTTAATAACAAGATCTAAAGTTGGGAGAGGTTATGCCGTCCTGATAGGATTAGACTATATGTTACAGGATGAAACAGTTACTGCCGGGACTTGGAAAAAGTGGCAGAAAAAGCCTCTTCTGAATTTCACGGGCGATTTCATTGCGCATCTTACGGCAGGGCTTACCCCGCTTGAGATCCGCATTCGCCCTGAAGACAGAGGAGATATAACATGGCTGATAAGCAAGAAAGGCGACGGATGGACTGTAACGCTGTTTGATTATTCTCTGGAAAAAGAACTATCAATTTCAAATGCCCGTACAGCGTCGATATCTGCGAAATACAATTACCAATCAATACCATTTGAGATTATCTGCAAGGCCCCGATGAAAGATGTCATGGAACAATATGAAGACCGTGACGTTAACTATGAAACAATCAACGGCAATATAGTTGTCAAAGAAAGCATGAAGGCAGGGGACATAAGGGTATATGATTTCCAGCCGCATAAAATTGTGCTGCCCCCGCGTGAAAGATTTGTCAATTACGCGTTGAACAAACCCGTTAAAGTATCTTCCACACTAAAAAAATACACTGCGCGTCCTGCTGTTGATGGAAGATGCGACAATGATGATTTCTGGCAGTCCGGAGCAAATAAGACAGGCCGTGCTTTTGAGATGCCGCAGTGGCTGGAAGTAGATCTCGGAGATATAAAAACCATAGACCATATCTATGTCCAGTTCCATTGCTGGGATGATAGAAGTCCTGAAGTCCGTCACTTCATTTATAAATATTATATAGAAGCTTCGGAAGATGGAAAGACATGGCAGAAGGTGATTGATGAAAGCAATAACGAGGACATCGTAAATCCAATGGGCCTTGAACGCTGGTTCAATCCGGTTAAGGCCCGTTATGTAAAACTGACGGTCTTGAGAAATTCAGGTTTTTCAGGTGCACAGGTGGTGGAGTTTCAGGTAATGGGTGAGGAAAAAGAAAAATTCCAGCCGGAGAGAAAATCCATCATCCCCAAATGGCAGGTACAGTTCCCAGACGAAATAAAAAACGTTCCGGAAAAAAAGAAAAAATACCTTACGGAAATGACTCCTGAAACAGTGAAACCAGGTTGGATGCCGGCAGGAAAAGAATGGAAAGAAATGAACGGATGGGTCACGTTATACACGGATAATTCTGATGAGGGCGGGGCCTTCACAAAAAGCATTTACGGAGAAAGCGTATTCGAAGCAGTTTATGATATCCCGCCTGACGCGATAAAATTCGTCTCGGCAATCGGCTTGGGGAGTAAGAGCCGTGAAGCTTCCGTTGAATTCAAAGTATTTGTTGACGGTAATGAGAAATTCAACAGTGGCCTTTACCGCTTTGGTATGCCCGTACTCCCGGTTATTGTCGAGGTAGGTGGCGCAAAAAAACTTAAACTTGCTGTTACGGATGCCGGAGACGGTATAGCTAACGACTACGCATGGTGGGGCGACGCAAGGTTTATTTTTAAATAGAAAACCACAAAAAATTGTCTGCTTTTGTGACTGAATAAGATGAGCAGAAAGAATTACAACATGCATTACTTAAAAATAATTCTGGTTGGTATTTTTATTTTCCCAGTTCTCCTGGGCGCTCAGAATTTATTAATGACAGGAGATGGCGAAGCTAATTTTGACAAACTTGAGAACTGGGGTAAAACAAGTGCACAAATCGCAATAGACAGCTCTCCCTATTCAGGGAAAAGTTGTTTTAAAATGACGTCTCAATGGGGTTCAGCCTGCGGCTCTGAATTCATCCCGGTATATCCAGACAAAAAATATAAAATATCCGGATGGTTTAAGAGGAGCGTCGATGGCGGAAAAATGAGTTTGTACTTGGGACTGATATCGTTTGATCTGAATAAAGTGTTGATTGCGTCCAAATACGTGAATACAGTTGCTGCTTCCGAAACGGAACTTGCAGTGCCATGTAAAGCGGGAGATATTGTAATACAGGTTAAAGATGCTTCAAAGTGGAAAATAAAAACTAAATATAATTTCATTGCTTTTGCAACTGATAACTCCGGAACGTACAGAGATCTTCCCAATTCGAATATCACACCTGTAATCAGCGCAGAAAAACAGGATAACTCTTGGAAAATTACGCTGTCAGAGCCCTGCGGAAAGGCTTATCCTGAGAATACTCCTGTCCGCTTGCATCATGACGGTAGTAATTACACTATGTCCGCTGTTGCGCCCTCTTTTACCGCTTATGACTGGGAAAAATATTCTACAGAAATCAATGCTATAGCCAAATCAGGTACTCCCGGCAATCAATTCTGTCCCGGAACAAAATATGTTAAAGTTGCAATTTTGGCTACAGGCAGAGGAATAACTTATTTTGACAATTTTAGTTTTGAAGAAGTAAAATGAGTTCTGATGAGAAACAGAAAAAAAAGGAGCCCCTGAAAATGCCGTTAATTGAAATAGGAAATAAACGTATGATCAAAAAAAATATTCTGTTTTTTATGACAGACCAGCTTTTATGGAATGCTTTAGGATATGCCGGGCATCCAATTGTAAAAACACCAAACCTAGACCGTCTTGCACAAAAGAGTTTGAACTTTCCAAATGCATTTTGTGTAAGTCCGGTATGTGTACCTGCTCGAATCTCTCTTTTCTGTGGCCAATATCCCCATAAACATGGACAAGCAACGAACCTTCCAGTCAAAGAAGGGACTAAAATGTTTATTGAAACGTTAACTGCCAATGGCTATCACACAGCCGCTGTAGGCAAGCTACATTTGATGCCGATTTCGAGAGAAACAAAAAGGTTTAAAACGTTGAAGCTACATGACGGTTATTCAAAAGCTGAAGAGTCTGACTATGTGAAATATTTGGAAAAAGTAAAACCTGAATATGCCCCATTAAATATGCATGGGTATCCGGAAGAGAAAAAAGAGGGAGTAATATCAGGCAAAAATGCTATTACAGGGGAAAAATATGAAACTATCATTCTGGGTACGTCAAAAGTCCCTAAGGAATACTTCTACACACAATTCATATCAGATAAAACAATAGAATTCCTGGAAACCTGCAATAAAGAAAATCCCTTTTTCCTTTTCGTTTCATTTTTGGGTCCCCATAGTCCTTTTATCGTTCCAGAACCATATAATACTTTGTACAACCCCGATGATATTCCTGTCCCTGAAACAGTAAAAGAAGATCTCTCCTCAAAACCCAAATCGCAATATCAGAGAAGGAGCCTTTGGGGAATGGAGTATGTGTCAAATGAACAACTGCAAAAGATAACATCTCTGTATTACGCGCATATAACTCTTATCGACGAACACGTGGGAAAAATCCTGAAAAGACTTGAAGAACTTAATCTATATGATGATACAATTATTGTTTTTTCTTCCGATCATGGGGAATTTCTAGGCAATCATGGCCTCTTTTATAAAGGTGCTATGTATGATGAGGCTACAAAGATTCCTCTTCTGATACATGATACAGAAATGCGTTCTTCCCGCAAGATAGATGAACTTGTCTCACAAATTGACATAATGCCTACTCTTCTGGACTTAGTAAATATTCCTCTTCCTGAATGGAATCAGGGAAAAAGTTTAAAGCCGCTTATTGATGGAAAAGTATCATCCGTAAGAGACGAGGTGTTTTTTGAGATTAGGAACGCCGACGATGGTTTAGGTTACAATATCGCGCCCGGATATATAGTCGGATGCAGAGACAAGGATTACCTTTTTTCTTACGAAGTTAATAAATATCACGATCTCTTTGAAGGTGAACTCTATGATCTGAAAAAAGACCCCCGTCAAATAAATAACCTTTATAATAAGACGGAGTATAAAGGAAAAAATAATGAATTCAAGGAACGAATTCTGAACTGGTTTATAGCAACGCAATAATTTTATCATAAATTTGAAAAAGACAGCATGTGCTGGTGCCATGTTAACTTGAAACAGGAGAATAAAAATGCAGTTGTCTGAGTATCCGCTTCAGGAAAAAGTCAACGCGTTTGTTGAAAAACTGGAAGTGCTTCCAGTAACGGGAACGACAAAAATAGACA
The DNA here is from genome assembly GCA_000993535.1 of Candidatus Uhrbacteria bacterium GW2011_GWF2_39_13. GTDB lineage: Bacteria > Patescibacteriota > Patescibacteriia > UBA9934 > GWF2-40-263 > UBA12478. Next base: position 7,401 of record LBWG01000004.1, read on the forward strand.
AAGATTTTTACCTTGACTTAAGTGAAAAAATTGTTTGCCCCGCGTTGAAATGGCAGAACAGTGATGGACAGATAATAGACCCGTTTGAAGGGTATTCCGTACCGATGGCGACAGCCCGTTTTGTCGGGGCCTGCGCCGGACTTATTCTCGGAGGGCGCGGAGATGAAAAAATAATCAATGCGTGTATCTCAGGCATGAACGCGGCATGTAAAACCGTCTCAATTTCAACTGAAAAATATATTATAGGCAGTCCCGCGTTTTATGTCAAAGAGCTTATGCTGGGCTTTAAAGCATTGAAAGGCAAAGTCGATAAAAAGAAACTTTCACTTTGGATAAAACAGCTCAACTCATATAAGCTGGACATAGCCGCTGTTTCAATGAGGCATGAGTTTGACAAACAGCCTGAATGGCACAGCAGGCAAATACCCGGCAACGGCCTGACTTTTTTAATAGCCGGGGAAATGATGAAAAAATTTTACGGCATGGCCGATAACAGCGAGTGGATCGAGAAACAGATGCCTTATCTTCCGCAGAAATTCACCGAATTCGGGATGTGGAGGGATTCAGGGGACCCCATGACTTACGACTGGGTTCCAAGGATGAACCTTTCGCTGGCATTGCTCTACGGCTATAACGGGAATTACAAAAACGAGATAGACGAATATCTGCGGCGCGGCGCGCTGACTATGCTTTTTTATCTTTCAACAAGCGGCGAAGCTCCCTATGGGGGAAGAAGCAGTCAGAACAACCACAATGAAGTTACCATCGCGCTTATTTGCGAATACGAGGCGAACAGATACGCAAAACTCGGGAAAACAAAATTGGCCGGGGCTTTCAAAAGGGCCGCTCACAAGGCCCTGCTTTCCATTAAAAGATTTATTGACATGAAACCTTTCAGAAACACAAAAAATTCTTTTCCTCCAGAAAAAGAACATGGCAGGGAAGCCAGTTACGGTTTTTACAGCGTATATTCTCTTCTTACCGCAAGTCAGCTGGGTATTACATATACATTGGCAAATGATGAGATAGAGGAAGCCCCGTTGCCGCAGGAAATTTGTGGATACGCTTTTGAGCTCCCTGGTGCTTTTCATAAAGTCTTCGCGTCATGCGGAGATTACCATATCGAAATAGACACTAATGCGTCTTTCACCTATGACGCTACCGGCTTGGGCAGAATACATCGAAAGGAATTTCCATCTGAACTGGGAATATCCACTTCCATTGTTTCTCATGGAAATTTTCTTCCCCTGCCGCCAGCCAGTGAAAGAAACATATGCATCGGTCCAGGATGGGTTGATAATGCCGGAAAAAAATACTGGCTTTCAGAGTTCTGGGAACAAATAGAAAAAACAGAAACCAAAATATTGAAAGAAGATACGGCAAGTGTTGAATTTTCAATAAGTTATACCATGAAAAATGAAAAATGGGGATGCCGTGTGATAAAAGAACACTATCAGCTCACAAATACGGGCCTCATTATAAATTCATCTATTGAGGGCAATGTTTCCGGTATCATTTTCCAAGTTCCACTTATGAAATTCAACGGAAAAAATAAAGGAATAATAAGAAGCTCCGAATCGTCTTTCAAGGTTCAATCAATGAATTCCGAATATAATGTTAAATGCCTATCTAGTAATGTAAAAAGCATTATTGAACCGTTTATGGCATCTAACCGAAACGCTGATTACCAGATTGGATGTTTCATGAGTGAAAATAACAATATTACTATCAAACTTTCCATAGAAAAATAGAAAAAATAAAGGAGTTAAGATGAAAAGTTTATTTGTCATAGGAGACAGTATCTCATGTTATTACGGACGTTATCTGGAAAAAATGTTATCCGGGATAATGGAGTACGACCGGAAAGGCGGGTCACACACACTGACGGATTTGGACGACTGCACCAACGGGATAAACGGCGGAGACAGTTCAATGGTACTGACATATTTAAAAGAAGTTGTAAAAAAAGAATGGTTCAATCCGGATATTCTACTTCTTAACTGTGGACTTCACGACATAAAAACACATCCCGAAACCGGAGCACTTCAGGTACCGCTCAAACAATACAGGAAAAACCTTGACAATATATTATCAATAACCAGTGACAGGAAAATAACTGTCGTATGGGTAAGAACCACACCGCTAAACCAAAAACATTATACTGACAGCAAACTTTTTGTCAGGAGGGCGGAAAACATCAGCGAATATAATTCAGTCGCCGACCAGATTATGAAGTCAAATAATATCCCTGTCATAGATCTTTTCGCCTTCACGAAAACTCTTGGAGACGATATTTATCTCAATGGAACCGACGACGTTCATTTCAATGAAAAGGCCGCGGCAGAACAGGCCGCCTTCATCGCCGGATGGATCTACTGTCGTGTGACTCGAATTGATTGTATAAATAAAGGAATGTATTCATGACAAAACAAATCACCATCGAAAAAATTGCCCAGCCCAAGTGCCGCCTGCCGGTAATTAATATTTTCAGTCAGCACCTGCCGGAGAGAGGCATCCTGGCTGATATTGCCTATTCGGATATGGGCAGAGGCGTACTTTTCCTCGTAAATACAGAGACACACTTATGGAAGAAAAATTTCTTCTTCCTGAAGGCGCCAGTTGCGGCTTCCGCGCTCTGACCAAAGGAAAAGACGGGAACTTGTATATAGGCAGCAATGACGGATGCCTTTATTCTTTTGACATTGATTCCACGTCCTTCAAAAAAGCTTCCGAGCTCCTTCCTCACAAAACCTGTTGTACTGGTGCTTACACATCTGTGTCCGGGAAAATATACGTCGGCATTTATCCTGACGGGAACTTTTTTCAATATGATCCGCTAACAGGAAGCACAAAACGTTTTTCAACGCTTCCTAAAGGGAATCTCGGACTTTACTGCACCGGCTTTATTGACCTGCCGGATGGTAAAATGCTTATTATGACCACGGGGGGAAATCCGGGAATTGTCCTCTTTGATCCCGAAAGCGGAAAAACTGAAATTGTCTATGAAGGCAATACTGAAAAGGAAACTCGCGGTTTCTTCAATGGCTTTATGGACAGCGATCGCATAATAGCAAATTATCACGAAAGCATAAGGATTTTCAACTGGAAAAAAATGGCTTTTGAAAAAGATCTGATTGAAGACTTTCATGAATCCTTATTTCTCCTCGAAAAAGCTGGGGATGAATATTATTTCGGCGGTTGTCCGTCTGGAAATATGTACAAAATAAGCAACGCCAAACTTGAAGTTGTGAAAAAGGACTTTCCCGCTTTTAATATGGTAAACAATTATCACGCTCTTGGTGATAATGAATTTATATGCATCGGCGACAACGGACTTGTCATGAGATTCAACTTGAAAACAGGCAGCTTCCGTTCACATCAGATAGATAATATCGCTGATAAAGGAATGGCAATACAGTTTCTTTCAAAAATTCCGGGAGAAGATTTTATTGTTGGAGCTCACTTCATCAACTCACAAATGTTCAGAATTAAGCTTTCTGAAAAAAAATCTGAATCGTCTCTCACTAAAGTTGTACATGCTCCGGGACAGGTAAACTGCGGAACGGTACTCAACGGCAAATTTTATTCAGGTTCCTACATAGGGGCCCTTGTTTCCGAATACGACTGGAATAAAACATTTGTTCCACGTGAAAATCCTCTTATCATCGCAAAAATAGGAGACAAACAGAACCGTCCAATAGATATGGTAAATGATGGTAAATTCATTTATATAGCGACAGGGGCCGAATACGGTACTCTCGGAGGAGCGATAAGTGTTCTGGAGCCTCTAAGCAGGCAAATGGAAACTTACCGTGATTTCGTCAAGGGACAGAATCCGACATGCCTTTATCGGTCAGGAAACGGGTTCCTGGTTGGGGGCACGGATATATTCGGCGACTGCGGAACTGCCAAGCCTACAGCTCCGCATGCGGTACTGTTCCAGTGGGATACCAAACAGAGAAAAACCGTTCACTCTATGACGCCATGGGAAATTCCGCATCTCAAGATAACCAGCATGTCGCCGTCAGATATATGTATCGGAACAAAAAATCCTCCAGGCCAGGATGGAGAAGAGTATTTCCTATGGGATACAAAAACCGGAAATTGTGAAATTAAAAAATGGCCGCTCAGAGGCGTTTTCATAGGCGGTGTTTTCATGAATGACCGGGAGTTTTACGGAGCGACTGAACACGGCCTTTTTGTTCTTGATATCAAAACCAATGATTATGAGATGCTCAGCAGCAGCACCAAAAAGACGGGCTCTTATTGCACTCGCTGTTTTAGGAAACTGAATGAAAATGAATTCATCTTTGACATAGAGGGTGTAAACGTGATGAAAGCCATAATTAAAAAGTAAAACATCAATTATGAAAATTCTGAATACAGTTCTTGTTGGTCTGGGCCGAATAGGATGGAAATACCATCTGCCTGAGATTCTGAAACACAAAGGTTTCAAGTTATCAAGCATAGTCGAGCCGCTGAAAGAGAGACGTGATGAAGCATTTAAACTTTATGGAGTAAAGTGTTTTAAAGATTGCGTTTCTCTTTTTTCTTCAGGAGAAAGACCTGATCTGATGGTAATAGCGTCCCCTACGCCTTTTCACATGAGGCAAAGCCTGGAAGCTTTTAAAAACGGTTGCGATGTTTTCTGTGATAAACCTATGGCGCTTTCGTATGCTGAAGCTGCAAAAATATTTCAGGGCATGAAGAAATATAAGAAGAAATTCATGCTCTATCAACCCCATAGAGGAACTGAGGAATTCCTGTCCCTGAAGCATGTTTTAAGCCTTGATCTTATCGGACAAATTTACATGATCAAGAGGATTTCTTCAGGTTACAATATAAGAAATGACTGGCAGTCTCTGAAAAAATACGGAGGTGGAATGCTGAACAATTACGGCGCGCATTATATGGATCAGCTCCTGCGCCTGCGTCCTTCAAACGTAACAAAAGTTTTCTGTATTCTGCGAAACGTCATAAGTGCCGGAGATGCCGAAGACCTCGTAAAAGTGCTCATGGAAACGGAAGAAGGGCTTATGCTCGAACTGGAAGTAAATATGGCGTCGGCACACATAATGCCGCCATGGCAGATCAACGGCGAATATGGTAGCATCATTCTCGACAGAGAAAAAAAATCATGGCATGTGCGTTATGCAAATAAAAAAGATCTTTGCGGAATTAAGCTGCAAAAAGGAGTGGCGGCATTAAATCGCGAATACAGTAATGGCAAAGATATCAAATGGAATGAAAAAGAATTCGAAATTTCAGGGTTCGATAAAATTGATTTTTACTCGAAAGTCTATGAACATTTCGCATTGAACATGAAGCCTTTTGTCCCTATTGAAGAGACAATGGAACTGATGCGTGTTTTTGACCTCTGCCGGAAATCAGCTTCAAAAGGAAAATGTATTTCACATGTTGAGATAATTAAAAAAACAACACAGGGAGTTTCTAAATGAATTACGCGGAAAAAATCAGTGACGAAATCGCAAAAACCTTAAACATGAACGGGCCGTTATGGAGTCTCTGGGAAGAATGGTGTTCTCAGGCTTTTCAACAGGGCCATGCCATCAGGGCCATGCTGGCGATGAACAGAATTAAGCCTAAAGAAATCTATTTGGACATGGCAAAAGATTGGGCGGTTATGACTCTCCGGCTGCAAGGTACGCAAGGGCATCCCGACAGATATAATATGGGATATGGCGAACAGATAAAAAATGGTGTTCCAAGGAGCTGGTTTGTCGCGGACTGCGGTACTCTTGCCGTGGCCTTGCTTGATGTCGCCTCGTTTCTCCCTGAAAAAGATAAGTTGAGAAATGAAATCATTGATTCCGTAAAGCGCTTCGCTGATTATATAATAAAAAACTGGACTCTGAAAGACGGCAGCTTCACTCTGGGATACTTGAATTTTGAAGCACAGGAAAAAGAGCCGTACCACTGTGCCAATGCTCAAAGCAATCTCTTTCTCTGGCCCCTGTGGAAAGTTACCGGAGATGCAATTTACAGGGAACAGGCGCTGAAAGCTACTCAGTGGCTTGCATCGTGGACGGACTACGATTGTCCCTATTGGGGTTCCCCCGTTCACAATCGGGCATATAACTGTGAGAGCCTTTTTACATCTCTGGCACATATTGACAAAAATGAGAAGATATACAGGAAGGTTGTAGAAAATATAGAAAAATATATAATCAGGTGGGCCACTGAAAATTTTGAAAAAGGATGGTTCAAAAATGGAGTGCCTGCTCATGCCAAGGACCCTCTGCTTGTCATGAACCTGCTGCTTTACAAAAAATATATTAAAGCCGACCCAATAGTCGTTAATACGGCAAAGAAAGCACTTAAAGGAATAGAAAAAGTACTTGATAAAAGTTTTAAGTCTGTCGAAAAGCATAATGTGTCAGGGATGGCTTTGGCAAGCAATACTTCGGCGGCAAGAAAAGATACTGACCTCTTTGAGAACATACTTCTCAATAAGTTTTACGTTACTGACGGATTAACGGGAATGGCGATGGTATTCAGCAATGACCCGGATGCCATGTACCCGTTTTCAAATTAAAAATCTCTGGAGACAGAATGAAAAATATCGCATCAGCCATAATGGCAATCGGCGCTCATCACGATGACAATGAACTGGTAGCCGGCGCACTGGCAAAACACAAAAATGCCGGATGGCATGTCGTTTCCGTAGTGATGACAGATGGCAGATATGCTCTAGGTAAATCCTCAGAGGAAAATATCCAGCTGCGAGAGAAGGAATCTCTTGATGCCGCTGCGCTTCTGGGAATGGAATGTGAATTCATGCATTTGCCGGAAGGAAACGTCTACCCTCTTGAAGAAACAAGAAACGCGCTGACAAATATAATAAGAAAGCACCAGCCAGCCATAGTAATTACCCATCCGGCAAAAGATTATCACATAGACCACATGAACACCAGCCGCAGTGTACTGGAAGCTGTGTATTCATGTGAGAGTGTTCACGGCAGAGGTGAATATCCTCCATGCCCAAAACCGTTTTTATATTATTCTGACGCATGGTTTACTCCATTTGAACCTGATGAATATGTAGACATAAGTAACTTCATAAATCTGAAACTGGACATGTTGCGATGTCACAAATCACAGATACCTCCGGACTGGGTGGAAGATGACAACATGGTTGGTCATGCAAAACTCCAGAGCCGCACACGCGGAATCGAAGCAGGAATTAAATACGCAGAAGCTTTCCGTTTCGTACCACTCCACGCGCGTCTCAGGGTCAGCAATTTACTGGGAGAAAAATAAATAATGGAAAGTGCTACGTCTAAAAAGATATCAGCTGTTACTGCTTTCAAAAACATTAGAAGCAATACTCTGATTATTCAAGATTTTCTGAATTCCATTATGGAAAAAAGCAGCTTATCAGATAACTTAGCTTCATTTAACAGGAAAGGATTACATGTATAATGAAAAAATACAGATATAAAGTAATAATATGCGGGATTTTTACTCTTTTGGAGCTCCTCATAGTTATAGCTGTAATAACTATTCTTGCGGCGCTCTTGCTACCGGCCCTGAGTAAAACAAAAGATAAAGCATATGAAATAAAATGCGCATCCAATCTCAAACAGTTATACCTTGGCTTCATGAGTTATACCGATGACAGCAATTTCTACATGCCGAGAGCATATAACTCACTATATGGCGGCGCATGGGTAAGTGTGCTGAAACAGCATATAAACAATAATGCGGTCTTTCTTTGCCCTAAAGACGATCCTTCGAACAATAATAATATCGCCACAAGTTATGGCTATTATAATCAATGGGGAAAGAACACTGGCGAAGACACTTTTAAAAAATTAAATCTTGTCGCCAGTCCAACGGTGATATTGGCGGACGCGGAAGTATATATTACTTATGGAAGCGGCTGGGGAACAAGTTATCCATTCAGGCATAGCGCGGGCTTGAACGCGCTATGGCTTGAAGGAAATGTTTCACGAATGAGGGGAAGTTCTATAACTGTAAGCAAATGGGACTGGTATCTCTGGGTTACAAATTCAAAATAAAATTACAAAAATCTGAAATGGGGAAACAATGGTAAGAGTTTTCATTTTGTTTTTATTTTTTATTCCGCTTCTCTTCACTGAGGCGTCATCAAAATATGATATTTACCTTGCAAAGAAATCTGAAGCAGAGGCAACCGTAAATTCGACAAATATTCCGCCCTCGGATTTATTCCGAAGCGTTAATGGTAATCTTACGGAAGCTGCGAAAACATTTTTTAAAATTTCATACGACCAGAAAAATATATACATCAAGGTTCACTGCGAAGAAAATGATCTGAAAAATATAAAATCAGTTATAAAGGAACATGACGGACACGTTTTCACTGATGATTGCGTGGAACTTTTCATAATACCGGCAAAAAAAGGAAATGATTATTTCCAGTTTGTAAGCAACAGCGAAGGAGTAAAATTCGAAGCTAAAAAACAGAATGGAAAATTCACCAAGGAATGGGACGGGGACTGGAAGGTTATACCAAATAAAGGAAATGACTTCTGGGAATTGAATATAATCATCTCCTTAAAAAGTTTGAATGCCGGAGAAATTAAACCCGGCGACGAATGGAAAATCAATATATGCAGGGAACGATATTGCGGCGGACGCTTTGAACTTTACACATGGGCATATACCAAAAATTTTCATGATGCGTCTAAATTCGGCACTCTGGTTTTTGATGATTTATCTGTAAAATTGAGACGCGATTTTAATTCCGTTGCGGATAATATAAATAAATGGCGCAAGCAAATTAAAGCGTCTCTGAAAAAGGAAGATAATTATTTGAACAAATTCAAAAATCTTGAAGGCATATATAATACAATTAATGATGCTTTACAGAAAAAAAACATAACCCTTTCTGGATTTATTTCATTGAAAACTTCCCTTGATCTACTTCCCGCTGAATATGAAACTCTGGCATGGGATATTGAAATTGAAAAATTATTTAAATAAAGGATTTGTTATTATGAGAAAATTAAAATCTATCCTCGGCCCCTGTTTGTTTTTTTCACTCCTTCCCATATTTGCCTCTCTTAATTCTCAAACGGAAATAGCAGAATCTATGAATTGGAAAATGCCGGCAGCGGGCAATGAATCTCCTGACAACTTATTTCATGGGGGAAAAATAAAAATTCTATTCATAGGAACTTGGGAAGGACAGATCGAGAGCATCAAGCTTGCCGAAAAACTCAGAGCTCTTGAAATTGCCACTCACATGACTTACAGCAACAAAGAACTCGGTTCTGAAAAATTTACCGGGGCAGCAATTTTTGACCCGGTCGAGACAAAACGGGAACTTTCCGGGAAACTGGATAAAAACTGGGATTTGATCGTTGTCGGCAAAATTGATTGGGCGGCTTTTCCAAAGGAACTGCAACTGAAAATATTGAAAAAAGTGCATTCAGGAACAGGCCTTCTTTATATAGGAATTCATAATGGAGACCGGTTCATTAAACGTATAAAGACTGAGAAGTCTATTCCCATTGAGGATACTATAAAAGCATCTATAATATTAGACAAGAAATTCAAAGAGACCTACTCTCTGCCGGAAACTAAAATTGTCTGCGCAAAATTGGGCAAAGGGAAAATCTGTTTTGTGGATTATACAGGAGAGTTGCATAACGGCTCAATACAGATGTTAACGCCAACAAGGTATATTTACGATACGCCATTTATTTATGATTGCTATCTTGATTTTTTGAACAAATGCGCCATGTGGGTTACAAACAGACTGGACGTTAAAACCGAGGATGCAAATGCTCATTTCAATATGGATGAAGCCAGCCCGGCTGATATTGAACTTCAGCCGGACAAGTTTTCATTTCTGCCCAAAGAAGCAATAACGGGAAAGTTGCTTTTGAAGTCCCCCAAGACCAATATCAGCGTTGTATTGGAATTGTACGACAACCTTAACCGACTGATAGAAAAAAAAGAAGTTCATGTTTCCGGTGATACATTGTCTTTTAAGTTTGCTCCTGTTGCTCCGCTTGTCCCGCTGCATTATATCTGCGCCCAAATTATCAGTAATGGCACTGTCGTCAGCGAAGCGCGCAAACCTATAGCCGTAAAGACAGAAGCTGCTGCGGATTTTGTTCTGGCAGTATGGGTAACTCATCCAGTGAATCTGCCTGTGGGAAAAAATCTTTTAAAGTCTCTGAAATCTTATGGGGTTGATGTGATTTATTCTTACAATATGCCTGCGAAAAACGATATACAGCTCTCTTCTGAAGGGAAGGCCATTGCAGAGGCCAATTTGCTCTCCATGCCGTATGCTCTCAGAATATTTTTTTCAGATTCACCCGTCAACATGACACGCAAGCCTTGCCTGAATGATCCTGAATACAGAAAATCCATTAAATATATATTCAAAAGACAAGAAAAAAGTTTCTGGCCTTATTTCCCTTTTTATTATTCACTGGGTGATGAAAACGCTCTCTCCGCATACAATAATGCGGACATCTGTTGCTCCGAATTCTGTAATAAGGATTTTATAAAATTTCTGCAGGGAAAATTTAAAACGTTGAACGACCTGAATACCTGCTGGCATAAAAATTATAAATCATGGGATGAGGTTAAACCCATTTTATTGACCGATGCTAAAAAAGATAAATATTTGATTCCATGGTTTTACCATAGAATGCATATGGACAAAGTTTATACTGATATTCATGATTTCTGTAAAGGTGAAATAAGAAACTTCGATCCTGACGCAAAAGTAGGATTTGAAGGGTTTCTATGCGGGTCAACATGGGGCGGCGGCGATTATACCCAGTTATTCAAGCAACTTGATTTTTTTGTGCCTTACGCATCTGTCACTGACAATGAGATTATGAGAAGCTTCTGTTCTCCGGCAAAATCATATGGAACTATTTGCGGCGCGTATTCCGCAACCATGAGCAATCCCAAGAGAAGCAGCTATGCTGCATGGGATACATTGTTCAGCGGTGGAAACCTGATTGTCTGGTGGCAAGCTTCAGGCTATTTCTTTGAAAATGGAAAAATCATCGGACCGGGATTGAAACCTGACTTGACAGCCTACAGCTGGTTTAATCTGTTGTGCGATGAGGTGAATGAGATAAAAATGGGGGCGGCAACAGTTCTGGAAAATTCCCATTCTGTCAATTCAGGCACAGCCATTCTCTATAATCGCCTAGCCTATTATGCGGCAACGGCAAACGACAGAACGCTTCATCTCAACAGTTTCGTCAAGTTGCTTAAGGACTCATCTTTGCGAGCTGATATACTGTGTTTCGAGGATATTCTTGACTCATCATTTACACCTGAAAAATATCCTCTGCTGATATTGCCTGGATGTGAATATTTGCCTAAAAGTGTTGCTGAGAAGATTTCTGTGTATATGAACTTAGGAGGCAAAATAATCTGCGACATTTATCCTTCTACAGATATGAACGGCAATAGTCTTGACATTGATAAATCAAAAATGCTTATGTTCAATCCAGAAAACTTGGAGAAATATAATGGAGACTGGGGAATGGGTGAAGTAAAAAACTTTCCATGGACTGAAAATGGCGCAATAATAAGAAAGAATTTTCAGAAATTGCTGGCATCTATCGATAAAGTAAAAGCCCCGGTAGAATTGAGTGATACCTCTGGTAATGATCCTTTCGACTGTAATGCAAGAGAATGGAGTAATGGCACAGAAAAATATCTAGCCATTCAGAGATATCCATATCCGGATTCGCCGGAAACTAAAAACATAAAAGTGAAATTAAGAAAGCCTGTTTTTGTGTATGATATCAGGAAAAGGAAATTACTTGGTTTCAGAGACACTATTAATCTGAATATTCAGCAGGGAGACAGTTTCCTTTTTGCTCTGTTAAATCGAAAACACCTTGACTTCAATATCTCTGTGACAAATGGGACGCTCAAAATATCAGCATCTGAAAAGCCTGATGAAAAACTGTTCTTCAAAATCGACATATTTTCTCCCGACGGAAAAAAAATATCATACTACAGCGGCAATGCCGTCATAACTGATGGCGTTGGAGAATATCATATAAAGTATGCGCTGAACGATGCGCCTGGAGAATGGACAGCAAAAATCACTGATATTGTTACTGGCGTCTGTAAAACTTTGAAATACACAAGGTAATCCTATGTCTGCTTTCATTCTGTTGATATTCTTCTTCATAAGCTTAAATTCTGGAGGAGAAGAAACGCGTCCACAATCTGATTTATATTTTGCATGTGATTTTGAGACAGACTGTCCTCTTGTTCCTTTCTGCTCCAATATAGATAAGCCATACAATGTTAATATCTCATTAAGCAAAGAAAAGTTTTCTTCAGGGAAAACGTCATGTAAAGTCGAAGTTGAGATTCCCGAAAATAAAAAAGGAAACTATTTTTATTTACAAATACCGCTTCCAAACATTCCTTTAAGGAACCCTACAATGATTTCGATGGATATTTTTAATTTGGGAACAGGCGGTTGCCTTGGGGTGATAGCCAAAACTGCCGACGGAAAACAAATGCCATGGTGCTATTTTCCGAAAAAAGGTCAGTTTTACAGCAAGAATGAGAGATGGCAAAAACTGTATTTCAATATCTATCCTGATTTTATAAAGCATTGCCAGAATAAAAACATTAACAGCTGCGATATTATTATTACAAAGGTATGGTTCCGTTTTTCTCTCAAACCTCCTTTTAAAATAGCATTTTTTGCGGACAACTTTTCCATGGACTACCTCACTTACAATATGGAGGCTATAGGTAAAAGCAATAGCGAGCTCTTTCAAATCGTGAAGAGTAAATTCAATTCTATTTCTGAAGAATATGAATCCCTGCTTCTTATAGAACACAATGCCCCTTACATGAAAAAATTAAATGATTTGAAAACCAGACTTCATAATTTTGAAAAGACATTAAGTGATGACAATACCCATGACATGAAAGGCGCCGCAGATATCAGAATTAAAATAGATAATATGACAAATGAAGTTAGGAATATAATTATGGATATGGAATTGGATGAGTTGTTAAGAAATCCATCACTTTATTGATATGTTTGGACAAAAGTTTCTACCTCGTCTTCAAGTATGCGTTTTTTTTAATTAATGGCTTTGACTGCCAGTCTTTTCTTTTGTTCATCGGCATGCTGAGTTTTTACGCTAAAAATCTGGAATCTCAACATAATTGATTATGCCACTTCATATTTATTGAGGCATTACTTCTTCAGTATTTTTGCCGCCATTTTTTCAAGTCCGCTTTTGTTTTTTCACGGAATTAGATATATCACCGTATTTACATCATCCTATCATCGCACCTCATTATTCCTCCTTTTTTAGGATCTCACAATGACTCTTGTTATATCTTCGAATGCAAATCAGTATTACATATGAATTTCCGGACACTACGCCATTTCATTTTATTCCACACACCCTTATCTTTGCTCTTGCGTATTCGGTTATCTTCTCTTCAACAGGCCTAAAGTAAAGATCGACAGGGATGAATTTCTCCCCGTTTTTCTCAAGCTCAGATGCGATTCCGCGAATGAATAAGTTCTGAAGTTCTGTAGCTATATTTATTTTTGCCACTCCGCATTCAATGGCCTTTTTTAATTGTTCTTCCGGCACCCCTGTACCGCCGTGAAGCACAAGAGGAATTGACACACTCTTACCTATTTCCATGGCGCGTTCAATATCTAAATAAGGTTCCTCTTTATAAAAGCCGTGGGCTGTACCGATTGAAATAGCGAGCGCGTCAACTCCCGTTTGGCCTGCAAATTTCACAGCTTCCTCCGGTGTGGAAAGTTCGACTTTGCCATCACCAAACGGTACATGTCCTATCTCCGCTTCAATAGATACTCCAGTTCTATGGGCAATATCTACAGCTCCAGCGGTCAGGTCAATATTCTCGTTTAAAGATAGTTGTGAACCGTCAATCATCACTGAAGTATAACCAATTTCTATTGCCCTTTTCAACTGTTCGATAGAAGTCCCGTGATCAAGATGCAGAACAATTGGGATATCTGTTTTTCCCGCAAGCCTTGCGGCCATAGCAGCAATAAGTTCAGCCCGCTCATCCTTGAACAGCCGCTGATAAACTTGAATTATTACTGGAGAACTCTCTTGTTCAGCCGCCTTGAAAACTCCCAAAAGCGTTTCAAGGTTAGCCACATTAAAAGCGGCAACGGCACGTTTGTTTTGTCGAGCCTTTGGCAATATTTCATTTAAAGTTACTAATGGCATATACTAGTTTCCTTTTGCTTTAAGTATGGCTTCTTCAATACTGATCGCATTGAAATCAGGCTTGGATTTTTTCAATGCGAATTTAGTATATGGGGAAAATGTGATTATCAGGTCTTTTTCCGGATTGTCTGCAAGTTCGAAAACTCTGTCACTTAATTTTTTCATAAGTTCCGGACATATCTCGTCATAGATTACGGCGCCTTCGCCGGCAGCATATGATTCTTCGAGATTTGTTCCAAACATGTCCAGCTTATATCCGGCGGACTTCAGAAGTTCACGAGGTGCAGTGAGATTATTATAATTTTTCAGATAATCGCTGTCAATACAATATACATTTATAGATTTAGATGGCTTATTAATACTGCCAAGGGATAAAAGATATTCAGAACTATGCATAACGTTGATTCCATCTATCGGGAAATCATTCTTCAGTGCATCATAAGACGCAGGGCAACTGGTCACGAGAGTTGAAGAACAGGACGCCTTGACAGCTTTTTTGAATTTCTCGTTAACAATTGATGCATCTTCAGCAAAACCTAAAACATTCAGTGCCTTGCCGCAATCACCGCCGCTTATTGTTTTACAGTTACCAGCGAGTTGCAGAAAAGCCGATGCTATCTCAGGCTGATGATTTTTTGTGTAGCCGTCAATGTAATAAAGGACATCGCCTGTCCCTTCGACAGTGAATTCCACTTTTTTCAAATCATCGGCCACGGTTCTGATGTTTTGTGGTGCGTTTCCACTTTCGACTATATCCTGACGAGCCCCCAGAATAAGGCCGACTTCGTCATAGTGATTGACACAATGATAACGACATGATGCGCTGAGTTCCGCTTCGTAAATAGTTTTTATGTAGTCTTGATTCTTCATGTTTTTACTGTCCATACGGACTTTATCCAGAAGAAGCGCACGTCCGCGCGGAGTATCAGACTCCTTGAAAGTTACATTACCAACAGCCGCGAGGTGTCTGCACATGAAACAAAAACGGCACGCTTTAATTACATCAAGGTATTTGTCAATATTCATAGTTATCTAGCTCCTTTAAAACCCATCTTACCGGGATTCATTATATTATTGGGATCAAGTACTTGTTTGATGTCCTGAAGTATTTTGAATGCAGGCCCATAGAGATCTTTCATCATACGGCCCAGTTTCAATCCTACACCGTGATGCTCATTGATTACGCCGCCTTCTTTTATTGCCGCGCGGATAGCCATGTCCCAGATTTTGTTATAGAGGGCGATTGCTTCATGCGGGTCCTGCGGAGGGTTATCGATAATAAAGCGGGCATAGAGCATGCAGCCCCATTCATACCAGTGAGAAAAATGCCCGATAAATGTTGCTTGCGGAAAGTTTTCTTTCACAGTATTTTTCATTGCCCAATAAACATTCTCAATATTTGAAAATGTCGCAACTGTATCCAGAGTGCCAAACGCCTGAGGCAGCTGGAACATATATGGAGGATAGAAAAATTTATAACGATGTTCCCACCATGCTTCACCCATTTCAGAGCCGAGATCTTCAGGTTTCTGCTCCATGGCAATTGTACTCGCCTGTTCCATTTCAAGGTCCACCATTTTTTCAGGGCCGTCAAAGCCGAACACCAGATATGCTCCCTGTTTGTCAATGCCGAGAACGCGTTTAATCAATTTTGCGGTTTCCGGTTCATCATAAAGACGTATCACACATGGATGGAGCCTGCTGGTCATAATTTTTGCGCCTGCGGCCATTGCTTCATGCATGTTTTTAAAGAGAAACGCATGGAATTTACGGGATTCTGGTATCGGATGAATTTTCATTGTGGCCTTAGTAACAACCCCAAGAGTTCCTTCACTGCCAAGGAAAAGCTGGGTAAGGTCCGGACCTGAAGCATGGCGCGGAACTGGGAGGGTATTTATGATTTCACCTGTTGGTGTTACAACTTCCATGGACATTATCATATCTTCCATTTTTCCATATTTGGTGCTTAGTACCCCTGTGCCGCGGTGAGCAATAAAACCGCCGAGAGTGGCACATGCAATGGATGCAGGGAAGTGCATTGTGCTGTAACCGGCTTTTTGCACGGCCCATTCCAGATGCTGGGTATTGATACCGACTTCAACTGTCGCCGTCATTGAAACAGGATCAATACTTAAAACTTTATTCATCCGCTTCATGTCCATGATTATACCGCCATAAATAGGCAGTGCGCCGCCTTGTGAACCGGAACCGCCTCCCCACGGAATCACTGGAATGCCGTAATTGTTTGCGAGCTTAAGTATTTCAGAAACTTCCCTGGCGGAACCGGGATGAACAATAAAATCAGGTACTGTGCCTTTCTGACCCCTGTCATGCCAGAGTTCAGGCACCCAGTAGTAATCTATAGAATGTCCGAGTTTGTCAGAGTCATCCGTTTTGACATAATCTTCGCCGACGACCCACGTCAGCTCACTGCGGAGCATTTCGTAGGTATAATTTTGATTTGACATTAACATGTTATCAACAGCTCCATATCTTGTTTTATTTATAAAAAATTTGGGAAATATCATTTTTTAAGGCGTCAAAAAGTTCATCCGTCATGGATTGTATTTCATCCAGCGAGCACACAGCTGCCGTAAGAGGGTCCAATGCGATTGCATGAAATATTTTTCTGCGATCTCCCCCCAATGCTCCTTCAGCGGCAAGCATCTGAACATTAATCATGCAGCGATTTAATCCTGCTAGCTGCTCCGGATAATTCTCTATCCTGCAAGGCATAATTCCGGCGCCGTCAATCAGGCATGGCACTTCCACACTGCATTCAGGAGGCAGATTACTAATTAATCCGCGATTAACGACATTCAGATTAGCTGAAAAGGCATGATTCAATTCAATGGCTTTGATGATTTGAACGGCATATTCATTGCTCGGATTAAGGTCGAATTCCTTTGTGCCGGACAGTAATTTTGCTATTTCTATTTCATTGCGCTTCTGCAGTCCTGCGCAAATTTCAAGCGCTGCGCCGGATCTGCCAGCTCCCATCGCGCCCCAATCTATGCCATCTGCTGTATGAGGATAATCAACCCTGCAAAATTTGTCGATTAAGTCTTTGCGTTTGCGAATATAAGGGGTGTACTCGCTACCGTGTCCGCTTGATTCCGTAGGGAAATAGCCGAAATGCCTGAACATCTCAAAGCGGACTTTGTCCTTATTGTAGATTGCCGGATTTTTCATGGCTTTTCTTAATAAAGGATATGCGTTTTTACCGTCTATTTCAAACTTCAGGAAGAAGGCCTGGTGGTTTATACCCGCCGCCTGATATCTGACTTTGTCTTTATCAACTCCAATATATTCCGAGAGTGCGTGAGATGTCCCCTGGACGCTATGGCAGAGACCGATCACTTTGATTGTTTTTGCTCTTTTGCTCAAGGCAATTGTGTTGATTGACATGGGATTGACATAGTTCAGCAGATAGGAACCTGG
The DNA here is from genome assembly GCA_000993535.1 of Candidatus Uhrbacteria bacterium GW2011_GWF2_39_13. Lineage (GTDB taxonomy): Bacteria > Patescibacteriota > Patescibacteriia > UBA9934 > GWF2-40-263 > UBA12478. The sequence goes on from LBWG01000004.1 coordinate 25,085, forward strand.
GGCTTCCTGTTCCATAGCATCAAGTACTTCAAGCAAGGCCTTGAGTGTTCTCAGTCCGCGGAAAACCCCACCTGGACCAAGTGTATCTGCCACTACCTGATCGACACCATATTTGCGCGGAATTTCCTGTTCTATCCGCTGATGTTCCAGAGTTCCGGCGCGGAACAATGTAATAACATAATCGGCTTTATGAACTGCTTTTCTTAAATCAGTAGTGGCGGTGGTATTGGGTACGATCCCAAGTTTTTCACTTATTTTCTGTATGAAAATACTGGCGTTTTTGAGACGTTCAGCATTAATGTCCATAAGAACTATTTCTGAACTCCGCAATTTTTCGTTCATCAGAATGTCCTTGATGAAATTCTGCGCGAAAATTACACCGCCAGCCCCTATCAATACTATTTTGGGCATAAATATGTTCCTTTATTTTATTTGTCCGTTATCGAAATATTTTATGATTTTGGATGGGAGAGACGGAATGTCTTTCGGGGCATTTCCGTTCCGCATTGACAGATGTCCCAGAACACCTGCCGCCACCGCGTTTCTTGCCGCTATCGGCGAGGTATTCGGAAGAATACCATCTCTGACGAAATTGATAAACGCCGTAATGATTGCAGGATCAGAACCTCCATGACCGCCGCTTATCGCCTTGAGTTTGTGGATGATATCGGGATTGCTGCGAGAGCCGCGCTGTGTCCATACATGAATTTCGCAATCGCCCTTGTCTCCCACATTTTCCACACGCCCGCGAGTTCCGATAAAAGTATAATTGCGTTCGGAATCTGGAGTGTAAAAACATTGCGTATATGATGCATGCACCCCATTGTCCAGCGAAAGCATGAGCATGTTATGGTCTTCAATGTCAATATGCGGAGCCAGATCATTCTGTGAAAGAGGCGGCCAGCATGTTTCTTTCCATGCCTTGTCACGATCCGGGGCTTCATTTGCTTTGCGCCTTCCACATTTGTCATATACCGATAATTTTCCCATGCCTATGACTCTGTCAGTATATCCGCCAGCCAGCCAGTGAATGATATCAATGTCATGTGCGCCTTTCTGCAAGAGGAGGCCATTTGTATGGGCCTGCTCGGAACACCAGCTTCTGAAATAGCAGTTGCCATAGCCGATAAAATGGCGGCACCATACGGCCTGAATATCTCCGATTATGCCCGAATCAATGATTTCCTTCATTTTCAGGACAAATGGCATATAGCGCATGTTATGTCCCAGGAAAAGTTTTGTCCTGTTCTCATAGGCCGCGTTCAGTATGCGGTCGCAGCCTTCAATTGTTATTGCCATCGGTTTCTCAAGATACACGGCCTTTCCGGCGTTCAGCGCCGCAACGGCTATGTCTTCATGCTGATAATCGCGGGTCATTATGAAAACCGCGTCCAGGTCTTTTCTTTTGAGTAACGCGTTATAATCTTCTGTAAGGAAAATATTCTTCCCGGCCTTACCTTGAAAAGTATCAAGAGCTTTACGGTCAAGATCGGCGGCGGCGATAATTTTAACGTTGTCAGAAGAAAAGCTCTGTATCATTCCGGAGCGTTTGCTCAAACCGATTATTCCTATTTTGAATGTCTTCATTTGTTTCCTCTGTTTTTTAATATTGAATCATAAATCTTCTTCGCATTGCCATAAAATATTTTTTCTCTTTCAGTTTTTTCACCCCAGCGGTAATAGTATGAGCCGACAAGTTCCAGAAACAGTTTCCAGAAGTTTATCATCTTAAGAATATTCAGATATTCTCTTTTTTCTCCGTAACAGAGCGCGTCAGTAGCAAAGAGTATCTTGTCGTTGAAGTATCTCGTCGGCAATCCGTCATTGCATTTCCTGTCAAGGTTTTTTATGAGCCATTCAACATCCTTGCGATAGCCGCTCAGGTCATGGTAGATATTGGGATAATAATATAAGTTCTGCGCTGTTTCCTCAAGCCAGGGATAGCCGAGATGCCCGCCTATGAGAGTCAATCCCGGAAACGCCGCCGCTATTGACGACAATTGCGCGGGTTGCATATTAGTCGGGCCAAATGAAAGATTATCTCCCATTTTCCCTTTCGCGCATTTTTCAACCATTCCGGTATGAAAAAGTACCGGCATTCCGAGCTTTTCAGCGCGCTCATAGAAAGGAAAATATTCCGGCGCGTCGTATGGTTTTTCGGGACGGTATGCCTTCAATCCGAAAAAGCCTTTTTCTTTGAGACGGTCAATATCATCGGGTGTTTTTCGCAGGTCGAGATAAGCGAAGGGAATATATACGCCCGGGAATTTTGCTGAGACTTCAATTATTTCATCTTCGCTCGCAAAATCATGGGTTGTTAATCCGCATCCGCTGACGTCCATCAACCATACCTGTTCCAGATTGCCATCGGCAATAATTTTTTTCAATAAATTGAAATCAGGGTTTTTAACTAAATGAGCATGCGCGTCAATTACCATAATCTTTCCCTCTATATAATAGTCTTAGGCGCGCTTGCTGTTCCTATATCAGTCGCGACAATATAATTTTTGTGATTTCTGATGTAAGTAACGGGATAATCATCGCCGGGAACTCCCAACACTGAAATTCTTAATACGGTATTTGCCCAATCCATTCCCTTGTGTTCATTGCGGGTCATCAGAAGCATTTTTCTTGCGCTGAGACACTGTTTCATGCCGAGAGTAATCGCACGTCTTGGAAAGTTAATAAGATTGCCTCCAAGCCCGTGGCGCACGGCATCAACTGTTCTGGTAAAGTCATTGATATTTAGAATTCTCGGGTCTGTATCTTTCACACCTGCTAACGGTTCGTTAAAAGCGACATGACCATGGATGCCGATTCCCCCGTAGCAGACTTCAATTCCGCCGGCCTTATCTATCATTGAAGAAAGTTTATCCAGATTTTCCGGTGTTGGAAAAATTCTTTGTTCTTCCGGCATCAACAATTCATTATCAATCAAATTAAAGAACAAGGGGCCTATTTGCCTGCGAAAACTTAAAGGATGAGTTATCGGAACGAGTCTGTCATTATCATCACAATATTCATCCATAAAGAAAAACCAGCAATTTTTCAAGTTTATGCGTTCAGCATTGATTTTTGCGGCCATTAACTTGTATGGCTGTGTCGGGCCTACAGGCATTATAAAAGCGGCAGGGCCATCTTTTTTTTCCGCTTTACGGAATTCTTTAAGCATTTCTTCGGCGAGATATTCATAAAGTTCGTTAAGGGTATCTTTTACCATCAGATGTCCTTCGCTCTTTTCAATTAATTCATCAACTGAAAGGCTGAAGAGGTTTCTGATTTCGCTGCTTCTATCCGGTATCATTTTCACTACTCCATATCTTTATTGTTTATATTCCGGTAAACCCCGGCTAATTCGTCATGAATGTTTCTGTAATGCCTGAATTGCTTTGCATAAAATTCCGCATTATCCGCATCAGGCAGAATTTTCCGGTCAAATTTCAGACATTGCCTGACCGCGGAAATTTCATCAGGAAAAACACCTGTTCCGACGCCGGCCAATAACGCACTCCCGAATGAAGCGTCGCAAATAGACGGACACTTGACAGGGGCATTAAATACATCACTGATAATTCGGCACCAGAGTTCGTTTTTAGCACCCCCTCCTATCAATATGAATTCATGCGTTTCAAGGCCCATTTTCTCAATGGTACTGTAACAGTCACGCAATGAAAAAGCCACCCCTTCAAGCAATGCCCTTGAAAGATCCGCTTTGCATGATCCCATTGACAATCCTGTGAAACTTCCTCTCAGAAAAGGGTCCCAGTAAGGCGAACGCTCCCCCATCAGGTACGGATGAAAAAATACTCCGCCGCTTCCCGGCGGAGATTTTGCCGCCAGCTGATTCAGTTCCTGATAAGTCGTTTCAGGCGTACAGAAATTATCTCTGAACCAACGTTGACAGGCTGCCGCCGCGTTAGTGGCGGTAACAGTGTACCACATACCGGGAACGACATGCGAATATGTCAATGTTTCGGGGTGTGGATGCGCATTGGAAGTCATGACATTCACATTTCCTGCGGTAGCCAGTTTTAGTATGCACTGTCCTGATTCAATAGCGCCGGAAGCATAATCTTCCACTGCCGAATCGCTGGCCCCCATGATGACGGGAATACCTTCAGGTAATCCTGTTTCCAATGCGGCTCCCGCAGTCAGTTTTCCTGCTATGTCAGTCGGTCTTCCGATGCGGGGCAATGCCTTTACTGATATATCGGCCAAAGCGCAAAGTTCCTCTGACCAGCAGGAGTTTTTCATGTCCCAGAATAATGTTCCCTGGGATTCTATGCAGTCACAAGCCATTTCACCTGTCAGAAGGAAACGGATATAATCTTTTACAAAAAGGATATGTTTAACCTTCTTGAGATTTTCCGGTTCATTATTTTTCAGCCAGAGCATCTGGGGAAGCGTCCAGGTCGGAGTTGGAGTTTGGTATGCGGTATTGAAAATGAGAGCGAAATAATTCTTTTTCAGAAATCCGCATTCTTTTACGCTTCTCTGGTCTGTCCAGATAATAGTCGGACGAATGACGTTCAATTTGCCATCCAGAAGCACAGCTCCGTGTGTATAACTGTCAAGAGCGACTGCCGCGATTTTCTCGCGGTGTTTTAATTTTCTCAGGATTGTACACATTGTTGCATGCCAGTCTGCCGGGTTCTGTTCCGCATAGCCGGGTTGCGGATGACTGGTGTTATATTCACCGGAAACGCTGTCAATCAGATTACCCCCAGTATCAATCAGAGTAACCTTGCAGCCGCCTGTCCCGAAATCTATGCCTAATAGTAAATCTTTGTTCATTTTGCCGCAATCCATTTGTGTTCAGGGTCTATTACCGATAGAAATTTACGATGATTCTGTCCTGCCATTATCCAGAGGTAATACATAGTATAACCGGGCGCATTTATAACCGGATGGTAGCCGCGCGGAATAAGCGTTGTATCATTTTGTTTGACGGTACATGTAACGTCAATGGATTTGTCGTCAGTATAAATTTTCTGAATACCATAACCTTGTTCTGGATTGAAACGGAAAAAATAAATTTCCTCCATATCAACTTCAAGCGGCAAATTGTCAAAGTCATGTCTATGCGGCGGATAACTCGCATGATTGCCGGAAGGAACAAAAGCTTCCCCTATAAAAAGATGTTCTGCCGGCAATTCATCAGTCAATATCAAATAAGCGTCGCGCTGGTAATTTTCCTTTCCAATATGGACTTCTTTGACTTGCGACGGAGATATCATATATGGTTCACTCTTCAATGTTGAAGGCGATGCCGTCCAGGCTATTTCCAAATCTGTTGCGGCTTTTATTGTATATGTCATGCCGGCCGGGATATAAACAGTATAAGGCTTTCCGTAAAAGACATTTTTTCTGCCATCAGTAATTGAGAATTTGAATTTTTTTCCGTATATCTCACAGTTGCCCCCCAGAACAATCAGAGCTGTTTCAAATTTCCCGGTGTCGGAGGAATATTCTTTGTCTTTCTGCAGATTGATAATTCCGAATTCAGTCAACTGAATATCTGCATCACCAATGTTTGATATCTTTGCAAAACCATTCTTTTTGTTATAATGCTTCAGGTAAATCATATATTAATCCATTCTTAAAGTTGTGTAAGTTCAAGTTCCAGAAGTTTAGCAAAAAACTTAAGATCTTTAGCAATATCTCCACGCGCCATCACGTAATGATGTTCAAAACCATTTTCAATCAGAGTTTCTGTTATTTCAGATGCGCTTCGTCTGAATTTTACTTTCAACGGATTTCCTTTCAGAAGCTGTTCAGTTTCAATCCCGTCACCGCTGATGGTCATAAGTCTGAAAACTTTACGGTCCCGGGATTCGCTGATGCGTAATACTGTTACCGGACCTGCTTCAAGAGGAAACTCGCATGCCAGTCCCTTCTTGTCTCCTCCGTCTATTATGGAATGTTTGTTTATAGTTGGTTTGCATCCCTTGCGGCAGAGAGCAACCGGAGCCGCGCCGCAATGCCAGAAAAGTCCTGTGTCTCCATCAGGATCAAAAGAAATAAGGTCACAGAAAAATGAAGGTTTGCCAGTCAACGATTCGGAAATCAGCATGGCTAGGGCCCCATACATATCCCCTTCGCAGGCAGCGGGGATATTTAATCCTGTAAGGCATCCGAGCAGATGACAGACTCCAATGCCATACAAGTCACTGAATTCAGGCCAGCACCGTACGGTCCATGCGTCAAGATGGTATTTTTCAGTCAGTTCCATAAAGGACGCCAGCAGCGCTGTGCCTTTATTGAGTTCCTCCTCAGAAACATTTCCGCATACGCAGCCATTCATTAAAACTTCTCGTGCCTTTACAAGGCTTTTTTTGCTTGCTGTTTCTGTGCGTTTTACAATTTCCAGAAGAGTAACGCCTTCAGCTTCCACACCGAATTTTTCCCGCATTTCAAGTTCGCTGAAATTCGATGTATAAAAACCCGGTACTCGCCCGCCCGCAGAACCTATTCTGACATTGCGGAGATGATTTACGCAGGCTATAACATTTATTCTGCGTTGTATTTCTGGAACAGCCGACGCAGCATTACCATAGATAAAATCATATTTCAAATTCATTTTCCAGAGCGCATGAGCGTTCATATTTGTGGCGCAGAAGCTATTTGCTTCTATGCGTTTTCCTTTCATTGCCGGTTCCGGCTCGGACCAGAAAAGTACAGGTTTCCTGAGTTTTGCCGCCATGCCGGGAACAATACCGCCTAAGGAAAAGGTTATGTAATGTGCTATGATTACATCAACTTTTTCATCTTCAAACTTACGGCATATTTTTTCGGCTTCCGCTTCATTCTGGACAAGCTGTCCGCAATCTATGATTTCAACATTATCCAATGTTTCCAGCGCCTTTAGTGAAGTCTTTCTTCTTTTTTCAAGTAAATCCGTTATCCAACTGCCTTTGACAAGCGAAAGATAAGCAGCTTTTATTTTTTTCATTTTATTAAAATCCTTTTTCAGATAAAAATTTTTCAGTTTCGGATAATCTCGGGATACCGGTTCTGCCACCGAATTTTGTACACTTCAAGGCCGATACGGCGGAGGCAAAGTTAATGCATTCAGTCCAGTTGCCGCCACTGAGATATTTATAAATAAAAGCGCCATGAAAAACATCTCCCGCTCCGGTGGTGTCAATTGCATGAACCTTGAATGCCGGACATCTCAGAATGTTTTTTCCGTCAAAACCGATAGAACCTTTTTCTCCCATTGTAACAGCAGAAAAAATACAATTGAACTTAAAGAGTTTTTTAGCGGCATCTTCCATATCGGCTTCCCCTGTATACCGCAATGCAAATTTTTCAGAGGCTATAATTATGTCTGATAATCCGAGAAGTTTTTCTATACCGGGAACAATTGTACCGGCATCTATCGAAACGGTTACTTTGTTTTTCCTCGCAATTTGGGCAGCCGCAATAGCCGCTTCCGTCTGATGCCCGTCAAGGTGCAGTACTTTAGCTTTTTTTATCATCTCAATGTCGACTTCATCCGGCGACAACGCTTCTACATTGCCTTTTGTCCATACGATACTGCGTTTGCCGCCGGCTTTCTCTATCCAACAGAAAGCGGCCGGAGATTCCGTACCCTTGCGGAGTTTCATAGCTTTGATATTAATGCCTTCGGCCGCAAGTCCATCTCTAATAGATTTTCCTCTCTCGTCATCGCCATAGGTGCTGATAAGCGCGGTTTTTGCGCCGAGACGCGCCGCCGCGACAATCGCAGTCGCCGCAGGTCCGCCGCCCTGAACAATAGTTTGAATAATTTCAACTTTATCATCCTGCGGTATATATGGTACCAGACAGAGATAATCTACGCTGCAATATCCGATACCTATTATATCTGAATGGAATTCCATTATTTCTTATGCCTTTCCCTGTTTTTTTCAGCCAATATTAATTTGATACCGTTTTTCTTGAATTTTCCTGCTTCTTCTGAATTAAGTTCATAGTCACTTATGACAGCATCAAATACGTCTAAATCAGTTACTTTCAACAAACAATCACGCTGATATTTGCTGGAATCAACAAGACAATATTTTCCCAGCCCGTTTTTTATAGCCGCCTTGAGAGTGCCAAGGATGTAGTCATTTGTAGTCGAAAGACCTCTTTCCGAGGAAAATCCAGCGCCCGATATAAAAATCTTTTTGAAAGTCATTTTTGACACGAACTCCTGAACCAGATCACCAAGAAAGGCATTTATCTGATAATCAAGTCTGCCGCCTGTAGATATAAATTTTATTTTGCCGTTCGAATGTTTACCTAGAGATTGAACATGCACCGAATTGCTTATAATAGTTAAATCCTCTAATGGATTTTCATAAAGCATTTCGGCAAGATAATAACATGTTGAAGAGGCATCAAGAAAAATGGTATCTCCGGGTAATATCTTTTTAATCGCGCTTAAAGCAATTGCTTTTTTCAGAGCTCCATTTTCCTTTAATCTTTTTTCATATTCAATTTCGATGGATTTGTGAGCTGTTACTTCAATACAGCCATAAGATTTTTTTATGAAACCATTTTTTTCAAGTATATCAAGATCCCTGTGTATTGTCGCTTTCGAGGCGTTGGTATTATTAATCACTTCATCAATCTGATGAAATTTTTTTGACTGAAGCATCTTTAGTAAGTTATCTCTTCTTATCTCTGGATTTCTTTGCATATGCTCATTGCCTTATCTTTGGATTAAATAAATTATACAATATATTTTTTTAATGTCAATACAAAATCTCATAATATTTCATAAAATATCAATTTATCCCACGTAAATGAAGTGATGGATTGAGTTTATGAAACGTTTGCCGCCTGAGGGGGCCCGTCTATAATAAAGACAGCAATCTAATATTATATACATTGTTTCACTATCATTCCTCTGAGATGATAGTGAATCTTTTTTTCATGTTTATGTATGTTTCGTATTTCTTATATTCCGGCATATTTCAATTGCCTGCAATGATGATACCGGAAGACATCTTTCCGGTTTGCTTCGATTTTCAATACATTTTGCAAAATATTCAAGTTCGGCTTGATAGGCATCTCCATTCATTGTTATAAATTCGTTGCCTTTATCTGTGCCAATGTGGATAACATCAGACTGCAATGAACTAAAACGGATGCTTCCTTTTTCGAAAGTCGCAGCGTATTCAGATACAAATGGTGTATGTTGATAAAGAAATCCGCCTTTAATACTGACTTTTGCCTGATTATCGTTGTAACGAAACAATAATTCCCAGTATTCATCAACCTTCAGGTTAACCTCTATGTTTTCTGGAAGCCCCAGACAGGAATTCGCAAAATCTATGTCATGTATAAGCAGATCAAACAACGAACCTCCACAAGTCTTTTTGATTTCAGTATCCAGCCAGACGCCCCATGTGGGCTCGCCACACATCCGGGTTGTAGTTAAAAGCTTTAATTCGCCATAGCACTTATCTCTAATACGTTCAGCTAAAAATTTCCACGCAGGAGCAAACCTGACACAATGTGCGACCATCATGATACGATTTTTTTCTTCTGCAAGTTCAATGAGTTCTCTGCATTGTCCCAATTCCGGGCAGAACGGTTTTTCCAGTAAGACGTCAAGCCCAAGATTTAATGCTTTCTTAGTTAACTCATAATGCATAAATAACGGCACGCAAATAGATACCGCATCGGGTTTTTCTATTTTGCAACATTCATCAAGAGTCTTATAAACAGGTGTTTGCTTCAAACGTTCCAGCGGTAAATCGCAATTACCCTGATTGCCTGTTTTATCAATGTCTGCAAAAATATCTGCTGATCGATTATCGACAATTCCTAATAATTCAAGTTTGTCCGATGCAATGATGTTTTTTGCATGCACCACACCCATGAAACCAAAACCGACTATCACCATCTTTTTCATTTCGCATTATCCCATTTAAAGATTATTCCCATATCCTTTGAACGGTCTTGACGCAAATCCTGATAAACACCTGGTGCGTCCGTGTAGTCCACTTGCCTGCTGATGAGTCGGTCAATGTCCAGTTCGCCCCTGCCAACAAGATCAAAAAACAGTTCGACGTGGCGTTTTATCGTCCATGGATTGTCGGATTGCGGATGTGTTGGATGAGAAAAGTTATGGCAACCTATTATTGTGTAACTGGGCCAGGCGCAGAAGTCCTGAAAATCAAAAATAACTTTTTCTTTGGGACTGCTCAATAACAACAGTCTGCCTTTTTCCCGCAATACGGAAAGTTCCTTCTCCATCAATTTTGCATTACCGGTGATTTCAAAAACCACATCAGCCAGACGCCCGTGATTATGTTTTTTTATCATATCCAGAACATCCTGCTCTTTTGGATTTATACCAATCACGCCAGAATCCTTCGGCAGATAATTGAGGCGATCGGGAGACACATCAACCGCTAAAACAGGAGCGGCTCCGCATTTTCTGCAGAACCTCACAGCAAACTGGCCGAGTAGCCCAAGACCATAAACAACTGCGCATTCGCCCCAGGCAACCTTTGAACTTCGGACACCGTTCATAACAATTTCAGGGATAGTGAAAAAGACGGAATGATCATCATTAAGAATTTCAGGGACCTCGAAAAAACCTATTTTGCCGGCGGCCTTCAATGTATCCGCTGAAACCTTTTCACCGATGTCTTCAATAACATACGCAGCGTGTTTCCCTCCGGTAGCCAACTTTTTTCCGAGCATGGATTTGTCAACCCCCTGGCCAAGTTCGACGACTGTTCCTATATTGTTATATCCCGGATAATAAGGGCAACTGAAGAATTTTTCCCAATTGGAGCCCATAGGAAATTCCCCGCAAAAGGCAGTCATTTCAGTGCCAATGCTGACCATAGTCCTTGATGATTTTATGAGTACCTGTCCAGCTCCCGGCAGAGGCATGTCAAGTTCTTCTATGACTGCTTTTCCGGGTTCAGGAAACACTATCGAGGGATTCTTTTTCATAATTACGCCTCTTCGTTTTTATATTTTAAATTGACTTGTCTTTTTATTATTATATATTAATAATAGGATTTAATCTCACCCAAAAAGGTCAAAAAGTATGCAGAAAACGTCAAAAATAACAGCGTCAGGATTTTTTGATCCGATTGATTTGCGGAAAAATTTTCCTGTAACGCAACCCTCTTTTAAAACACCGCCCTCGCTGGCCCATGTCCATAATTGTTTTGAAATAGGATTATGCCGGGACGGTGCAGGGATTTTTATCGTAGAAGACAAGGTTTTTTCATGCATGGCCGGGGACGCTATTTTTATTAACAATCGCGAATTTCATGCTCTCCGAAATGCTTCTCCGCTGAATTCTGACTGGAGATTCATTAATCTTGATCCGGTGGCACTTTTGGCCGGATGGGTGCCCCCTGGAGAAGAGGCCCTTGATGTTTCCAATTTCAGCGGAAGAACATTTGTTAATGTTATTCATGAAAAGGAGCACCCTGACATAGTTTTTATGGTACGCAAACTGATTGATGAAATGGAAACAAAAAAAACGGCATACCGTTCTCTGGTTCGTTCTATTATATGGTCACTGCTTATTATGCTGCAACGTATGATTCCCAAAGAGGACAGGATGGAAAGGAAAGAACCATTTGAGATCCAGCGCATCTATCCATCATTGCATTATTTATCAAGACATTATGCCGAAGTTCTGAATATTCCCAAACTGGCTGTTTTATGCCATTGCAGTCTTTCCACGTTCAGGCGAATATTCCGTCGTAGTTTGGGCTGCCTTCCGCTGGACTATGTAAATGAATTCCGATTAAAAGTAGCTTCAACGATGCTGTTATCAACCAGGCAGTCTATTGGAGAAATTGCGCTGAAATCAGGCTTTTCTACGCAATCTAATTTCAATCGTCACTTCAAAGCCAGATTTAATCAATCGCCCCGTGATTACCGGATACAACACAGCAGAAAAAAATTGCAGTCAAATATGAATAACGCAATGGACGGATGAATAAATACGGACTTCTCGGCGAGCAGCTTCACGCAGAAAACCTGATATATATTTCCGGAGCTATCACGGCGGATTCAAGCGGGGTTCCGTCTTTCAGGTGCTTCATTATTATTTCTATACATTTAGTTCCGCACTTGTATGCCATCTGGTCAAAAGTCGAAAGGGGAATGAAACAATGCTCCGTCATTTCTATATTGTCAGCCCCGGTTATCATCACTTTGCCGGGAAGCTCAGCTCCAGAATTTTTCAGGCCGGAGATGACGCCCACTGCAATTTTGTCATTGGCGCAGATTATGGCATCCGGTTTGTATTTTCTTATTTCCTCTGCGGTTTTAAGTCCTGCCTCAACATTGAAATCACTTGCCTGAATGAGATGGTATTCGCGGTTTTTCATGTTTTTCATAAACGCTGTTTTACGTCTTTCCCCGACATCGCAGGGAGGGCAAGCGACAAAAATAAATTTTTCCGCGCCTTTTTCGGCACAACGTTTAACCAAAGCTGATATGCCTTTTCCGTCATCACAGCTTACGGAGGGGTAATTCTTCAGGCGATTGGACGCCAAGATAAACGGCAATTTCTTTTCGTCCAATTCATTTATCCAAGATTCATCTCCCTTGAAGCCCCATATTATAAGAGCGTCTATTTCCTTCCTGTTGAATATGCTCAGGTATTCTCCGCTTTTTATGAAATCGTCATCCAAGATAAACGGCAGGAGGCGGTATTTATATTTATGCAGAGCAGTATATGCGGCGCTCATGAACTTTGAGAGATTTTCGTCTTCAAGCCCGGGATATGACGGAGTGACTATGCCTACAGTCATCGCCTGTTTTGAAAAAAAACGCGAGGCGTGAATACTTGGTTCATAACCGTATTGACGGCATATTTTAAGTATTTTTTCCTTTGTCTTACCACTTATAAGTATCTCGCCTTCTTTTCCGGCAAGAACCCTTGATACAGTTGCTGCCGAGCATCCCGATATTTTAGCTATTTCCCGTATGTTCATAACTTTTCCAGTCTTATTTTCATTTAATTTAATATTTAATCTTGACAAAGCAAATGAAATATTGTACAATATACTGCAACAGTAAACGTATACAATATACTAATAAAGGAATCATATATGAAAAAGCTCAGGGCAGGCATAATAGGATGTGGTTTCATGGCCCAGGAAGCGCATATCCCGGCGCTTTCATCGCTTCCCAACGTTGAAATAGCGGCAATCTGCGACCCGAGAAAATCAGTGACGGAAAGGCTCTCAAAAAAATGGAGTATCCCTTTTGTCACTGATAGTGTCGAAAAACTTTTATCTTCTGAAATTGATTTTGCATGTATATTCACGCAGGTACAATTACACAAACATCATATTGATATGGCGATTGATGCCGGAAAGCATGTTTTCACTGAAAAACCTCTCGCCATGTCGGCGGAGTCGGCTAAATCCATCCTCGCAAAAGCGAGGAAAGCCGGTACTCACGTTGCGGTAGGCTATATGAAAAGGCATGAGAAGAACATCAGGGCCGCACTTGAACTGAACAGAGAAAAAAATACAGGGAACATTATTTTCGCGAGAAGCCATTCTTTCATAGGCCGTCACTGGGATGCCTGTGTAAGCGGGGTGTTTCCGATTTTTTCCTCCGATGAAAAAGTTCCCTATGATTTTTCTGTACTGGACCCAGCGCCGGTATGGCTTAAAGATAAACGCGATGAAAAATTCTATTCATTCGATAACCCCTACTACGCGCTTCTTGACACCGGATGTCACTCCGTCAACCTGATGCGTTTTGTTACAGGCAAGACACCGGAGATATCTTCCGTCATAAAGAGCAATGGCCTCCGCATCGTAAACATGGATTTCGGAAATTTCAGAGGCGTAATAGAGTTCTGCGTCAATTTCAATATGAACAAATGGGATGAAGTCACGGAACTCTATTCTGAAAAATCGACCCTTAAAATTTTCACTCCGCCACCGACTTTTATGCAGTCTTCCGCAAAGGCCGAACTCTATACTGAAAACGGACTTATACATACAAACACTGTCTTTGACGAAAATCATCAGTGGGCATTCAAGGCTCAAATGGAAGATTTTATTGATACCATAACAAAAGGAAATATCAACACGATGGACTTGGAAGATTCTATCGAGGACATATCTCTGATAGAACAGATATACCGCAGGGAAAACAATATTTAAATTTTCAGGAGCAAAAAATGAAAGCTGCTTTTCATACAGGGAAAAAGGAAATCTCAATTCGCGAAATCGATATGCCGGAACCGGGAGAAAACGAGTATCTGGTAAAAATAAAATCATGCGCCATCTGTGGTTCCGACATCTGGTGGCCGAATGACGCAGTCAGTAATGAACCGGTACACGGACATGAATCCGCAGGCGAAATAGTCAAATGCGGCAAAAACGCCAAAAAATTCAAATCAGGCGACAAAGTCGTATGCTACGCCATTCTCGGATGCGGGAAATGCGTACACTGCGCGAAGGGAATGCTCACTTACTGCAAAGCAAAAAAGTTTGTGGAAGGAGGCTTTCAGGAATACGCCGCGTTCAATGAGTCCCTGCTTTTTCCCTGTCCTGAAAATACTGACTGGGTTACGGCATCATTGCTTTCTGATGCCATAGGTGTTCCATTGAGAGGCCTGAGGCGGCTTCCTGTAAATGAAAACGACACTGTCAGCGTCTGGGGCCTGGGGCCTCTAGGCCTCCTTCAGATTATGTTTCTGAAAGCGAACGGAGTAAAAAAAATCATAGGCATTGACACTGTAAATGAAAGGCTCGAATCCGCCAGGAAGCTTGGGGCTTCGGACACAATAAATCCCAAGGAGAAAGACACGGTAGCAGGACTAATGGGACTTACAAATTCCCTCGGCACAGATAAAGCATATGTTTATATCAGGCATCCGAAAGTCACGGAAGACGTTTTCAAGAGCACCAGGGATGGCGCGTCTATCTGCACATTTACGGGACTTGACGGCAAATACGAACTTCAGGAATGGTACGAGAGAACCCTTGTATGGTCTTTCTATTTCATGTCATCCGAATATGAGGAAAACCTCAAGTTCATAAAAGAGAAAAACATAGAGTTGAAGAGCGTAGTTTCGCATGTTTACCCACTGGAAAAAATTAACGAGGCTTTCAAAAAGAGATTCGAAGAGCAGGATAAATCTCTCAAAATAGTAATAAACATGAACTGATAAGAGGATGAAATGAAAATAGATTTTTCAGAATACAGGAAGAAGGTGATGGGCTGCTGGTTGGGAAAAGCCGTTGGCGGCACCCTCGGGGGACCTGTCGAAGGTATATGCAAACCCATGTCTCTAACTTTTTACGACCCTGTCCCTGAAGAAATGATGCCGAATGACGACCTTGATTTACAGGTTGTGTGGCTGGAAACGCTTCTCAGAAAAGGCCTGCCCGTTAACAGAAAAACACTCTCCGAAGCATGGATTGAGCACATACACATGTATTGGGATGAATACGGCGCGTCCATAAGAAATATTTCACAGGGGATTTATCCTTCTGCAAGTGGTTATTTCGACAACGGATTTACCGCCGGAATGGGAGCGGCGATAAGGACGGAAATATGGGCATGCCTTGCCCCCGGAGATCCTGCGCTTGCTGTCAGGCTCGCCACAGAAGACGCCTGTGTTGACCATGCGGAAGAGGGTGTTTATGCCACACTTTTCATAGCCGCCATTGAAAGCGCGGCTTTTGTGGAAAGCAATAGGGATAAACTTATAGAGACAGGCCTTTCCTTCATACCGTCTTCATGCAGAGTAGCAAAAGCCGTAAAGGACACGATTAAATGGTGGCATCGAAAAAAGAACTTGCATAAAGTCCGTGAAATTCTGATTGAAAAGCACGCGAACCAGAACTGGACTGATGTCGCCATTAACATGGCGTTCATAATCCTCGGTTGGTACGCGGGAGGTAATGATTTCAATGAAATATTATGTTCCACCGTCAACTGCGGACACGACGCCGATTGCACCGCCGCGACAATAGGCTCCATACTCGGCATAATAAATCCGTCCTCAATAGGTGAAAAGTGGCTTAAGCCCATAGGCCGCGATCTGATACTTTCCCCCAATATAGTCGGCATGCATCACAGAAAAAACCTTGATGAGTTTTCTGAACAGATTACAAGGCTTTCATGTGATGTCCTCAAATATTATTCTTCGGAAACATCTTTCGGCGGCGCAGGCGAAACAAATTATCTCAGAACACCATTAAACAATAATTACACTTCAATAACTGATATTGAAAACAATGAAGCTCTTATTTCAACTTCGCCGTTTCCGATGGTACTCGAATATCCTGAATGCATCGCATTGAAACCCGAAGAGAACAAAGAATTTTCAGTGAAAATACAGAACCCGTTCAATAAAAATATTAAAATTAAATTACATGTTTCAGTCCCCGACGGATGGACTCTGAATAATCTGGATTTTAATTTTGTTCTTGGAAAATCTTCCCTGAAAAAATGTTATTTCAAAGTAAAAGCGCCTGCGTCTGATACCATCAGGGCTTATCGCAACCCGATTGATTTCACGATTGAAGCCGCGGGCTTAAAATGGACAGTTTCAGCCGGGCTCCCGATGAGTATTCCATGGCTTTGCAAAAGAACAGGCAAAGTCCCTGAAAAATGTCCCGGATTTTCTCGGAAAGACAAGCTGAAAATAATCGAAGCCGCCGGGCATTTTGCAAATATCCCTGACGGTCCCTGCGTTTTTACAACAGACGTGAAAACACCTTTTGACATAATCTACAGGATTGTAGTCCAGTCGAACAGGGAAACAAAAATATGGATTGACGGGGATTTGAAAAATTTGCACAAAGGTCTTTTCCGAGTCCCGGCTCTGCATCGTTCGGAAGAAACACAGAAAGACATAGCCCTTTCAAGAGGCTGGCACAGGTTTACAATCGCTCTTGGAAATGGCAAAGGCGGACAGCTTTTCACCGGCATAGGTTATCCCGGCTCATGGAAATGGACGGAAAACATAGAATATCGTCAGCCTATATTAAAATAAAAACTTGTTTTTATAGGAAGAAAAAATTAAAATATCCATTTTAGATGCTTAATTATTTATGAGGACAAAACTTATTAAAAAAATAAAAATGGAAAAGGCTTTATGAAATCAAGGA
Organism: Candidatus Uhrbacteria bacterium GW2011_GWF2_39_13; assembly: GCA_000993535.1. GTDB lineage: Bacteria > Patescibacteriota > Patescibacteriia > UBA9934 > GWF2-40-263 > UBA12478. Next base: position 42,187 of record LBWG01000004.1, read on the forward strand.
CAAAAAAAAAGGTCACTGGGATTATAGGTTTTACACTTGTCGAATTGCTCGTTGTTATTACTATTATTGTTATTCTGGCAGGGCTTTTGCTTCCTTCTTTGAGAAAAGCGCAACAGACTTCACAGAAAATAAGATGCGCAAACAATATGAAGCAAATAGGAATACTTTTCAGTATGTATACCAATGATTACAGAGTCTTCCCGTCAACTTCCGCGACATGGGGAGGAGTAACTTATTTATGGCAATATTTTGTGTCTCTGATGACAGACCCTTCCGCAAACAAAAGCGCATTTGTCAATATGCCGTTGTTCCGTTGTATCTCATACGGTGATTACAATTACCCCTACTACAGTTATTCCATGAACAATTATATGAGCGGCAGAATTAGTTCTTCAATCAGGCAAACCTCGAGTATTTTGCTTATCGCCGATCGGAACGCGCTATCTACAGACTATAATTCTCTCAAAAATATAGTTGCCAATATAGGGTTCAGGCATCTTAATCAGGCAAACTTACTCTTTGCAGACGGACATGTTTCGTCTGTCAAGATAAATAATGAATCTTTTTACGGGACTCCTCCAAACATTTGGCGGGAATCTTTAAACTGGTAATAATTTTAATCTAAAGGAAATAGAATATGAGAAGATTTAGTTTTGTCTTGGGTGTCTTGGGGGTCTGTGCTTCATCTTTTTGTCATGGAAATGAAAAATTGGAGACAGTTTTATATCTGCCATTTAATAAAAGTGAAAATATATTAAAAAATATTTCAGGGGACAATAAGCTTTCAATATCCTCAAAAAACGTTCAGGAAAAGACAGATGATTCCAAATTGGGAAATGCGGCGCTTTTCAATGGAAAGGACAGTCTTATTGAAATAAAGAGTCTGAATTTGAAGCCGAACGAAAGTTTCACAATCGAATTCAGGGTTAAAGCTGAACCTCAAAAATCAGCTGAAGCTTTTCCGATTATATTATATGGCAATAAAGATTTGAAATGGGAAATCAGTTTTTTCTCACGTGGCAGAATCGGTTTTTTTCAGAAGAAAAATAACAAAATTCTACAAGGAACTGTAATGCTGTCGCAAATGGGAAGACAGGAAAAATGGACACATATAGCATTTGTAAGGGATAGCAAAGAAGGGAAAATAAGATTTTATCAGGATGGACAAATGCTGTATGAAAAAAGTGAAATCCCGGATTCTTTTTCGATATCCCCGAATGAGACTATGTACATAGGAGGTGAGAACAGCAAGGAGGGAAGCAAGCATTTTCATGGACTTCTGGGCAAATTTGTTTTTTATAAAGGCGCGAAACGGATTTTTGATGCAGAAAACAGCGGGCAGAATGTTTCTGAATATAAACCGGCATCCCCTGTTTTGGAAAAACCTGATCCGATGATAGCGGCAAGCTGGGAGGTCTTGAAGAAATATCAACTGAATATCGTTCCTGCTCCAAAAGATATAAAGGTTACAGGCGAAGCAATGGCAATCAGTCCTGATGAATGGGGACTGGAACTTAAAAACGATTACCTGTCACCGGGTATTGAATTTTTTAACGAACGGATGGAACTTGCAGGCGGAAAAGCATTAAAGGAAAATAAGAACGCCCAAAACCGTATTATAATAGGTGATTTTGAGAAACTCAAAGAGTATTTGCCTAAAATCGGAAACCCGGAAAAACCGCCCCGGCAGGGATATGTAATCGGCACATTTTCTGAAGATGGGAAGAAAAGATTTGTCATAGCCGGAACAGACAAAGAGGGCAGTCTTTACGGTTGCATAACGTTGGCGCTGGCGCTGAAAAAAGGTGAAAAAAATCCGTTTCTTTATCCCATCACCGCGCGTGACTGGCCGGATTTCACCTACAGAATGGCAAATTTCCATATTCTGCCCGGAAAGTTTGATTTTGAATCGACCAAAAAGATTATTGACAGAGCGCTTGCCTTGAAATTTAATATGGTACAAGGCTCATCGCTTTATACCACTATAGCAGATATGATTAAAAATTCCGAGAAAATTAAAAAATATTACGATTATGCAAATAAGCGCGGAATCAGGATGCTTATTCAGAACCATACTTGTGTTGAAGAAGATATTCCTAAATTTGATTCTAAAACAGTGAAGGGCGCTTCGCATATTTATTATCCCTACAAAACTGAGGAAGGTCTGCTTGCTGATTCCCATTACGGCCCGGGACGCGCATTTACATGGTGCCGTGATGATCTGATAGAGAAACGCGGTTTCCAACTTAATCAACTGCTTAATGAAATAAACGGTAATTCTGTTTTCCTGCATTCAATGGACTGCGGTGGCGTGGACAATCCAGGCAACTGGGCAAAAAGAACCCCTATGGATATAAAACGCTGGAGAAATGACAGGGCCGCGGCCGAAGCTAACCTTTATAATATCATCTATAATAACATGATTAAAAATCACCCCGATCTATTATGTATCATCGTTGAATATCCTTATGGTGCAAGTTATTTGAAAAACCGGGAAATAATAGAATGGCTGACTCGTTTGAACCGCTTGTTGAATCCGGATATTTATTTTTGCATGAGGGAATGCAGCAGGGAAAATCTTGAGAAATGGCTTGCCATGACTGGTAAAAGGCCTTATATAATAGGTTTTGAACCTTATCCTGTACGCCACCAGCAATTCTTTTCATGCATGCCAAGATATGCGAGAACATTTTATTTCAAAGACAGAGAGAAAGATATTTACTGGATGTTTTCAAATTCAACTCTTAAAAGAAATCTGGAGCCTAAGGCCCTGATACAGGCAGAATATGCCTGGAATACAGAAGCGCCGGGATGGGGTTGGTTTCCCGAAGACGCGAAATACATCACACGCATAGATGAACAGGTGCCTCAGATCAATGAGGAACTCCTGCCGCGCGCCCTCTCTATTTTCTACGGAGAAAAGGCCGCTCAGTATATAGCCAAAGCGCTCAGCACATGTATTTCTGCCGGTATTACGACAAATCAGAGCGCGTTTCAGGGAGCGTCTCTTTCCTCCTACTTCAATGCCAAGGCCAAGGCCGGAGAGGAAGCCGTAAAAGATATGGAAAAGGCAGCTCCCCTCGTTACCGGAAATGAAAAGAATGAATTCGATTTTCTATATTCCCTGATAAAAACAGCCGCAATTCTTAATAAAGTCAAAAGTATGCAATTACAGGCAAGGGACGATCTGGCAAATGGAAAAACAGAAGCCGCGGAACAAACTATAGCCGAAGCGCGAAAACTGCTCAAGAACGTGAAGGAGCCCAAATGGACATCTCTGCTCTCAAAAGAACTTGACGTTGCCAAGAATGTCGGCTGGTTCAGGGAAAAGAAAAAATATCTGGAGCGGATAAAGAAAGAGAACATTAAAGTGGGTGTTTACAACTACGGCTTCCATAAAGGCATTGTCTACAGCCTGGATAACGCCGCAGGAATGAAGACAGGTGTTTTTGAAGATCCCCAGCCTGCATATTTAAAAAATTTTGATGCTGTAATTTTCAATGCCTGTAAGGACACAGGTGATGTTTACGGGGACTGGCGCAAAGCGGTACGTGACTTTGCTGAAAATGGCGGAGTCGTCATTTTCACACACAATGCCATAGGCAGGTATCCCAGTTCAGATTTCGGGAAGCAGATATTTCCTGAAATCTGCTCAGGATACGCTGGACAGCAGATTAACGAAACGGAATTGACAGTTAAAAAAGACATTGACGAAGGCTTTAAAGCCGGAGATAAATATATTCACGGTTATTCTGACCATCTTTTGCCGGAACCCGGAAAAAACGCTGAAATTCTATTGGTCAATAAATTGGGCAAAGCAGTCGCGGTCGGAGGTAAAGTTGGAAAAGGATACGTCATCTATACCGGCGAAATTTTTGGGTTGAGCAATGAAAGCAATGATAGCGACCTGACCGGAGACAACTGGAAAATGCTCTTCCACATGATCCGGTATGCAAAGAAAAACTGTACAAAAATTTAAAGGTAAATAATTATGGGTTTACGAAAAATTTTTCTGCTCTGTATAAGCATGGGAGGTCTGATTGTGCCTTTGAAAACTAAAGCTGATTTAAATGTTGCCGAAATATTCGGGGACAATATGGTTTTGCAGCAGGGGAAAACCGTTCCTGTGTGGGGATGGGCAAAGCCCGGAGAAAAGGTCAGTGTCAAATTCAAGGGACAGGAAGTTTCGGGCGTTGCCGGGGATGATGGCAAATGGACTGTTAAACTTTCTGAAATGAAGACGGACTCTGTTCCGTATGAAATGGAAATAGTTTCGGGGAACGAAAAGAGAGTTATTAAGAATATTCTCATCGGCGAAGTCTGGCTTTGTTCGGGACAGTCCAATATGGCGTTCACCGTGAAAGAAGGGACAAACGCAAAAGAACAAATCGCAAAAGCTGATTTCCCGGAAATAAGGTTTTTCACCATGCCGCGAAGACAGCCTTCCGATATACCGCTTGAAGATTTTCCGCCACAGTCAAAATGGCTGGTTTGCAGTCCTGAAACAGTTAAGAGTTTCAGCGCCGTCGGATATTTTTTCGGGCGGACTCTTAATGAAAAATTGAAAATACCAATAGGCCTTATTAACAGCAGCGTAGGAGCGACATTCGCAGAGGCATGGACAAGTTATGAAGGACTGAAAAAAGAAAAAAGACTGAAGGCTGTTTTTGAAAGGCATACAAAGCTCATGGAAAAAAACGCTTTTGATAAACGTGTCCGGCAATGGCAGAACGACTTGGCGGAGTGGAAGAAAATTCCGGAAGCGGAAAGAAAAAAAAGGGAAACCATTTCAAAGTGGTGGAGAAAAACAGCCCCTCCCTATGGCTATCCCGGAAGCTCCGGAATGCCTTCATGTCTCTATAATGCCAAAATCAATCCTCTGGTGCCTTTCACCATAAGAGGAGTAATCTGGTATCAGGGAGAAAGCAATGTGGCGCGTCCCCGGGAATACGGGATTCTTTTTCCGGCGCTCATAAACGACTGGAGGGACAAATGGCAGGAGGGCGATTTCCCGTTTTATTTCGTCCAGATAGTGCCGTGTTCGGAGTTTGAAGAAGGCAAATTGCCGGAACTCTGGCACTCGCAGTACAAGACCGCAAAAGGAGTGAAAAACTGCGGCTTTATTTCAGCAATAGATTTTATCGGGGACGTCAATAATCCGCACCCTGAAGAAAAAGAACCTGTCGGCTTCCGTCTGGCAATGCTGGCGCTTTCTGAAACGTATGGTATTAGAGGACTTGAATATAAAAGCCCCTCTGTTAAAGAAATGAAAAAGGAAAACGGCAAGATAAGGATATTTTTTGATAACGTCAGCAGGGAAGGGCTCATATCAAAAGATGGAAAAGCCCTGTCATGGTTTGAAATTGCCGGCAAAGATAAAAAATACGTCAAGGCTGAAGCCTCCATAGAAGGCGGAAATACAGTGCTTGTCTCATCTTCCGAAATTAAATCGCCGGAATATGTCCGCTATGCGTGGAACAGTATTGCAGAACCCAATCTCTGCGATAAAAACGGTTTACCTGTTCTGCCGTTCAGTTCTGAGTAAAGAAAATCCAAAGTCTCTTTCAGAAGCTGAAGTTTTCTACGAATTTCCGGAGACTACGGGAGAGACTTTATCATAAGTTTCTGGGAAGTTCTATCATTATCGAAGTGCCAAATTCATCGGATGAAGTCATTGAGATTCTGCCTTTGTGAAGTTCGGCAATAAGCTTGGCGCTATAAGTACCAAGCCCAGTACCGCCCTTTTTTCCTGAAGTGGCGTACTTGTCGAAGAACTTATTATTCATTTCACTGGGAACTCTGCCCCTGTTCTTAATTTCCACAGTGTATTTTTCATCTTTCCTTTCAACTCTTATTTCGACTTTTTCTCCGGCGGGAGATACTTCAATTGCATTCTTGTACAGGTTGGAGAACATTGAATACATCAGGGTTTCTTCACCGTTTACTTCAAATACAGTGGCATCTTCATTCAGGCATTTCCCCTCTACCGTAGCTGATAAATTGATTTTCCTTGCATCTATATTGAGACGATGGTCATTGATAACTCTTTTCAGAAGGCCTTTCAAATCGAATGGAGAGGAAGCAAGTTTGTAGGCACCTTCTTCTATGCTGTAAATATTAAGTGAAAGATTTATCATATTGAGAAGCTTGTAAACAGAATCCTGGATAATCCGGGCAAGCTTTTTACATTCCCCTGCGGATAAGTCTTTCGACTCCAGAAATTGAGATACAATAAACATGGAATCCAAGGGAGTTTTCAGGTCATGCCGTCTAATGCGTTCGAAATCTTCACGGAGTTTTTCCGCGTTTTTGCGTTCTGTTATATCCTGTATAATGCCGGATACTTTGATGGTTTTCCCGTTTTCTTGCAACGCCGCGAAAGTAACCCGGACCCATATTTTTCTGTTTTTAGCTGTAATCATTTCCAGTTCGAGGTCATCGGTACCGCCTTCGTTTAGCAGGCGCTGGAAAGTTTCCCTGAATTTCAGAGCTGAATTTTCGGTGTAGGAGCTCAATGCCTCTTCAAAACCGGCCTGATATTCCGGAGGAATTTCACGGATACTGTAAACTTCGTCAGTCCATGTCATTCTGTCAGTTGCCAAATCGTAATCCCAGCCTCCGATTTTGGCAATTTTCTGGCTCATGTTCAGAAGTTCTTACTTTTCCTTCAATTCTTTAAAAATCAGATTGAACGGCTGTCTCAGGCTGTTTTCGATAATGGCTTTGTAAATCAGGTAAAATGATACCAGTTTGAAGATATCCTTGTAGAGGCTGAAGGAAAATTCCGAAGCAATAGTAAAAAATACCGACCAGAAAAGAAATTTCAGGACAGTTCTGTCAAATAGTTTGCGGTTCCAGTGAAGAGGCAGCAGGGACAGTATCAGTATCCCGCATATTATGTATTCGCTGAAGATTTTAAAATCAGTCTGTCCCGTTCCTTCGATGAAACAGACGGGAAATATCTTCCAGTAATAAATCGACGCCATCAGAAAACAGGTCACGCAAAAATAAATTCCGAAAACAGTCTCATAAAAAAATCGTCTGCGGGCCTTTGGAAAAATGAAAAAGATCAACAGGGAAATGCTCTGCATGTAACGTGCGGCGACCCAGAGGTCGCTTGCATAATAATCATAGTCAAATATGTTCATTCCCTTATAGGAAAGGGTGTGCGCCAGATCCAGAACTGAAACAAAGAAATACGCTATTCCCAGATATACCAGGCTGCAATTGTCAGTGCGCTCTTTTACATTCCATGCAATGAGAAAAAGGCTCAGCGCTATTGCTATGGCGGCAAATTCCACGATGCAATGGAAAAGGAGGTAGTTGATTGCCGAGATGGAATAAAGCGTTACTATGCCTGCCGCAGTCAGTAGGGAGAAAAAAAGTTTATCCTTGATTATAGTATGGCGAATATCCATTTGATGAATGTTCCGCGGTTTATTGATTTTTAGTAAGCTACTCTGCAAGCTAGATTATTCAAGGAGGAACGTCCATTGTTTTGTGCTAAAATGGAACATTCAAATTGATACAGAAGAGCACTTCTCCGGTTTTTTTCTTGCTATACGAGGCACTGTGATAAATATTAAAGAAAATAATTTCAATTCAAAAATTACAAGATTCTGGCTTTATGATTTTTGGGCAGTCGTTTGGCATGTTTCTTTCTAGAAGAAAGAGGAAATATCAAAAAGAGGCGCGATATGTTCAGGCAACCCGGTATGGCAAAACCTCTCATCTCTGAACCGCAGTGGTATCAGGAGATATTGAAATACGAAAAACCGGATCTTTCAAAATCCATTTTCCAGATATTCTCTTCATTGGCTCCCTATATAGCCATATGGGTCTTTATCGTCTGGATGATAAACAAGGCTTACGCCTGGTGGCTGCTCCTGCCTGTCGGAGCCATTGCCTCAATTTTTCTGGTACGTATTTTTATAATCTTCCACGATTGCACCCATAATTCCTTTTTCGTTTCCCGGAAGACAAACAGGTTTTGGGGCTATGTAATTACTCCATTTGAGCGATGGCAGCATTCCCACAACATACACCACAATTCATACGCTGATCTCGATCACCGGGGGGTGGGCGATGTATGGACATTAACAATGGAGGAATATCTCAGGCTGCCGTTGCATAGAAAAATTGCCTACCGCCTTTACAGAAACCCTTTTATAATGTTCGGCCTTGGCCCGGCATATGTGTTCTTATTCGACCATCGTTTCAGCTTAAAGGGGAGCGGTTCAAAAGGGCGTTCAATGATCTGGCCCTTTTATTCTTTATCGGGGTATTGGGCATTTTGAAAGTTTCGCCTATATATTTTCTGATGTATATGTACATTATGGTTGTTGCCGGAGTATTCGGTATATGGCTGTTCTATATCCAGCACCAGTTTGAAGGGGTTTACTGGTCACGTCATAATGAATGGGATCCGATGAAGGCGGCATTTGAGGGAAGTTCCTATTATAAATTGCCCAAAATCCTTCAGTGGTTCTCCGGCAACATCGGACTGCATCCTGTCCATCATCTCAGGAGCCATATTCCCAACTACAACCTGCAAAAGTGCTACGATGAGACGCCTGCCTTGCATGTGCTCAAAGAACTTTCCATCAGGAGAAGTGCCAAGTCACTACGGTTGAGCCTGTGGGATGAAAAGGAAAAGAAGCTGGTGGGCTTCCATTCCCTTAAGGTCCGCCGGGCGGAACTCTTGAGGCTGTCCCATCAGGAAAATTCAAATAAAATATAAAAAAACGGAACTTAGATTAGAAAGCGTTTATGGAAGCAGAACAGGCTATGGGAAAAAAACAATATATTGTCTGG
>LBWG01000005.1 GCA_000993535.1 Candidatus Uhrbacteria bacterium GW2011_GWF2_39_13
GATAAGACGCAAGAAGGTAATCAACTCGAGATGAGGTGGGTCTAGCCCCTTTGTAGGGGCTTTCCTGACGCTACCGGCTTTGCCGGTAGCTTGTTACTGTGTGGAAAACTTCATTTTTTGCTATAATAAGTTTAAATAAAGACTTTTTATGGTTCATCAGCTTTTTGGAGTGCGTATAGATGATATTTCTTCCGTTGATCTAGAGAGACTCTTTCAAGCATGGATTCGCTCTGACAAGGGTCATGTGATTGTGACGCCTAATGCAGAATTTCTTTTAATTGCGAAAAAACGAGATGATTTTAAAATTCTTTTGAATAAGAGCGATCTGGCATTGGCTGATTCTGTCAGCCTACGTTATGCCGTGGCAGCACTCACGAATCAATACCTGCTCCATCGGTATCCAGGAGTCGATTTAGTAGAACGTCTCTGTTGCTTATCTGAAAAAGAAAACGCGCGAACCTTATTTATTGGAGGCGATCCTGGAGCAGCCGTTGAAGCTGCTGTAAGAATGAATGAACGTTTTCCTCATTTAGATATTCAAGGAATCGATCCGGGTCAAATTTCTTTAACAGAGGAAAGTATTTTGATTCCTCAAGAACTCATTCAAAAAATAAATGCCCTAAAACCCAACATTATTGCTGTGGGACTTGGGCAAGTAAAGCAAGAGCGTTTTATCTTTGAGCTCAAAAACAAGTGTCCATCCGTACGTATTTGGATAGGGGTAGGGGGAGCCTTTGAGATGATCTCTCAACAAAAACCGCGTGCTCCAAAATATTTTACTCGTTTAGGTTTTGAATGGCTGTGGCGAGTTCTTATTGAACCAAAACGCTGGCGTCGTATCATGAATGCCGTTATCGTCTTCCCAAGTATCGTGGTCTACAGTACCCTACGATCAAGAACATTTATTCAATCTTCTTTACGGGTCTTTTCAGAAATCTTGAAACAAATTCGTCAGATATGATTATCAAAACTCGTTTTCCACCGTCACCAACTGGATACCTTCATATTGGTTCATTGCGCACGGCTCTTTATAATTATCTTTTTGCTAAAAAATATGGCGGTATCTTTTTATTGCGCATAGAAGATACAGATCGTGAACGATATGTGGAGGGAGCTGTCGAATCTCTTATCCAAACGCTTGATCGTGTTGGTTTAATCTGCGATGAGGGTCCTGTTTTGGTAAACGGTGTGCTTTCTGAAAAAGGGGATTATGGTCCATATACTCAGTCAAATCGCTTAGATACTTACCAAAAATATGCTCATCAACTCTTAGAACAGGGAAGTGCTTACCGTTGTTTTTGTTCGAAAGAACGTCTGGAGAAATTACGTTCTGATCAACAACTTGCCAAACTTCCTACAAAATATGATCGAGCTTGTTTACGGTTGGACTCAACAGAAGTTCAACATCGTTTAAACAATAATGAACCTTTTGTGATTCGTTTATTGATTCCAGAGGGGGAGACCACCTTTAAAGACGAGATTCGTGGAATGATTACTATTCAAAATAGTGAAATAGACGATCAGATTCTTTTAAAAACTGATGGATTTCCAACGTATCATTTAGCGGTTGTTGTTGATGATCATCTCATGGGTGTTACTCATATTATCCGTGGAGAAGAATGGATTTCGAGTGTTCCAAAACATGTGTTGCTCTATCATGTGTTAAATTTTCCTTTACCATCTTTTGCCCACCTTCCTCTTATTTTGAATCCAGATAAATCAAAACTCTCAAAGCGTCAAGGAGACGTGGCAGTAGAAGATTATCTTAAAAAGGGGTATCTGCCAGAAGCTCTTATTAATTTTGTAGCGCTTTTAGGTTTTAATCCTTCAGGAGACAGAGAAATTTATACAGTGAAGGAACTGATAGAATCCTTTGATTTAACTCGCGTGAATAAAAGCGGAGCCGTTTTTGATATCACGAAGTTAAACTGGATGAATAAACAGTATATCCGTTCTCTAGAACCAAAAAGACTCATGGATCTTGCAGAACCTTTTTTTAATGAAGAACTAGATTTTTCTTTTGAACAAAAAGAAAGAATTCTTGCGGTAGAAAAAGAACGCCTCACAACATTGCAAGATCTTTCCCAGCAGACGAGCGTCTATAGTGCGATTCCTCTATTTGAGAAAAATCTGCTTGTTTGGAAAAAAGCAGATGAACAAGATGCTCTTCATCACTTAAAAAACATTGAACAGATCCTTCAGGATGCGGATGAAAAATTTTTTATGGATCAGCTATTGATTGAAGAGATCTTAAAGAAGTATATTGAAATAAACCACTATCAAAATGGAAATGTGCTCTGGCCATTGCGTGTTGCCTTATCAGGCCAAGCGCAATCAGCAGGTCCTTTTGAATTGGTATGGGTCTTAGGAAAGAGTGAATCGATCAAGCGTATTCAACAAGCCATTCAAAAAATAATCTCATGAAATATTCAAGAGTTTTTACAAGCGTTTTTATTGTTTCCACGCTCTTATTTGGATGGACGCATTTTGTTTTAGCAGAAGGGACAACCTCAGATGACATTAACACTCTGAATCAAGAAATTGAATTGAAGCAACATTCTATTGATCAGTTAAATCGTCAAATTGAGGAATACCGAAAAAAAATAGAACAAAAACAGTCACAAACAAACTCACTCATCAATGAGATAGATATTATTGAAAATCGTATTGCAAAAACAAAACTTGATATTGAATCCGCCCAATCTCAAATTGATTTGGTGAATAGTCAAATAGCTCTCATTGAACGCGAAATTCATGAACTGGAGGAAACTTTGGAAAAAGATAGGGAATTGATCTCAACGATTCTTCTGGAGGTTCAGATTCAAGATCATTCTCTTCCATTCCAACTTTTTTTTAGTACTGATTCTTTTTCAGAATTTTTTGATGATCTAGAACATCTTGAATCTTTGAGTACAGATTTAAAAAAAGCGGTTGATACGGCCCGTGTTTCAAAAGAGGAATATCTCTTTAAAAGAGAAAATGAACAAGGAAAAAAAAATCAACTTGTTTCTTTGAGTCAATCATTAGAAAAAGAGCAGCAAAACCTGAGCGAGGTTGTTGGAGCAAAGGAGACATTATTGAGCACAACACAAGCTTCAGAATCCGCTTTTAAAGCATTATTATACGATGTTAGACAAGAACAAACTTACGTAAATCAACAAATCGCTCTCCTTCAAGATGAAATTGAAGGAAAATTAAATGAACACGATTCAATAGGGGACAGTTCGATTCTTTCTTGGCCATTAGATCCAACGATTAGAGGAATTTCGACTTATTTTCATGATCCAACCTATCCATTTAGAAATTTATTTGAACATTCAGGTCTTGATCTTCCAGCACCCACAGGAACGCCTGTTGGTTCGGCAGCACCAGGGTATATTGCTTGGACAAAGGTTGGAAGCTTATATGGAAATTATGTTATGGTCATTCATACAAACGGTTTTGCGACACTTTATGCTCATCTTTCACGTATTGATGTGGTTCCAGATCAATTTGTCGCACGTGGAGATCAAATAGGGGCAGTAGGAAGTACAGGATTTTCAACGGGACCCCATCTTCATTTTGAAATTCGAAAAAATGGTATTCCAACAGATCCTATTAGTTATCTTATTGCTTATTAATTTTATGACACTCATTCTCATTTTAAAGATTTTGGGTTGGATATTTGCTCTGGTGCCATTTATTACTTTTTTTGTTATCAGTATCACAATGATTAAAGGAGCTGGAAAAGATGATCCATCCATTCAGGCCTTGTCTCTTATTGGTCTAACTATTTTTCTCATGGGTCTTATAACCCTTCTTGTTGTTTATCTTTCAGATTTATTCTAATTTTAAAAAGTACTGGGATTAGATTAGTACTACAGAAAGGGAATAAAGAAGGTTCGAACTAGTGTCGTACAATCATTCTTATACGACACTAGTTCTATTTTTTAAATATCTATCGGTATTGGATGAAGCTCATTGTGAGTTTATTTTATTTAAAATAAACTCTGTCTCCAAAACGCAGATCAATATATTCAAGATTATCAAGATTTTGTTGTTGATCATCTAGAACGATTTCGAGGTTACGATATTGAGTTTCAATATTACCACTAACATCGAATAAGATTCCGAAACCAGTGATTGTGTGAACCTGCATCCACTTTCCTGCTAAACGATCGATTTCAATATGAGTGTATGTAATACCTTTTTTGGAAAGTAGATCAAGAAAAAAGAATGTATTTGTAATCTCTTCTTTTTCGAGAACTTGAGAACCAAATTTTATAGAAATATTATTTTTATCTACAAAATGTGGAAGATTTTCTTGTGCAAGAAGATCTTTTTCTTCTTGTTCTCGAACAATGATACCTTCAAGATCTACAATGTAGCTCTTCCCTGCTGTTTTCCAAATAAGATTAGACGTTCTCTCTTGTAGCGAAATGAAGAGTGTATTTTTATTTTTTTCTAACGAGATTGATGCTAGAGAAAACTTTTTTATCATAAGATCCTCCAAATCTTCAAACGAAAAAAGAAATTTATTTGAACGAGAAAAAAACCAAAAAACAGGTTTCTCTAAATACTCTGTGATTGTTTTTTCTAAATTTGTTTTATCGATGTATTCAAGTCCGTGGATTTCGACATCATTAATTGAAAAATGCTTACTTTGCAGAAGATAAAAACTTATTCCTCCAATTATTAAAAAAAAAGAAAGGATAATTAAAATTAGTTTCCAAGGAAGAGACTTTTTCTCATTTAAATGGGGGTTTTTATAGTTTCGAAAACGATACGTTTTTTGTTGGGTTTTTTTGAAAAAATCTCTTCGAGACATATATTAAGCAATAACTACTCTAGGCAAAAGAGGATTGATACGTGTCAAAATCTCGTAAGAAATTGTATCAATTTTACGAGCTATATCTTCAGAAGAAATTTTTTGTCGTCCATCTACACCTAATAAAATAATCTCGTCTTCTTTTTCGGGTTGTGGAACCTCAGAAACATCAACAATACTCATATTCATACAGATGCGACCCAAAACTTTACAACGATATCCTTTAATAAGTACTTCACCTATAGAGGAAAGCGATCGGTCATATCCATCCCAATATCCTACAGGCATAATCGCCACCCGACCATTTCGTTTCATGACTTGTGTAAGTCCATATCCAATAGGCGTGCCCATACGTACTGACTTTATCTGAGCTATTCGTGTTTTCCACGTGAGAACAGGTTGTAAGTCACAAGAAAATCCTTGATTTCTAACAGTATTTTCAACGAGTTCAGAAGGCCAAATTCCATAAAGAGAAATTCCTGCTCTAACTAATGTTTGATGTGTTTGAGGATATAAAATAATGGCTGCTGAACAAGCACAATGTTTCCATGCAGGATCTATACCGTAGCGTTTTAATTGCGAAATACTTTCTTGAAAAAGAGCAAATTGAGAGCCAGCATATTCTGGGTCTGATGTGTCTTCAACATTAGCAAAATGCGTTGAAACACCCATAACTTTTACAGCTTCAGAACGCTGAAGAAGCCTAATGATATCTTCTAAATCTTCAATAAGAATTCCCTGGCGACAAGTACCCGTTTCTATTTTAAGATGAATAGGAAACGGTCGTGCAGATGCTTTTCCTACACTCTGCGCTTGCTCAATCCCCTCTTTATCATAGAGAGTTAAATGAATTTTTGCTCGCAGGGCATCTTTAAAACGATCAAATAGCGTATAACCTAAAACAATAATCAAAGTACTCGGAAAAGATTCTCGAAGAGTCAATGCATCGTCAATATCATCAACAGCAAAAGCATCGACACCAGAACGAGAGACCATTTGAGTTATTTCTTTTAATCCATGCCCATAAGCATTTCCTTTTACCACAGCACAAAAACGGGCATTGGAATCAAGTAATGCATTGAGCGATTTAATGTTATTGGTTAAAGCTCGTTCATTGAGTTCAATCCATGTTCGATAGCGTTGCATGCAAGAAAATAGTTTAAAATATCTTTATTAGCTAAGAGACTCTCATAATCAAGAGCTTCTGCAAGAGGTGTCCAAATAGACGAATAAGCTTTTTCGGTTTCAAGAATCACCTCTCCCTCCCCTACCATACAATGGAAACAATGTATGTGAACACGCAAAATTTTTTGTTCAAGATCCCAATCATGGTGATGAAGAAGAAAAAAAGAAGCACTTATAACCGACAGCCCCGTTTCTTCAAAAACTTCTCTTATGACCGTATCCAGAGGTTTTTCAAGGGATTCAATCTTTCCACCAGGAAATTCCCATTGTTTATCCCACTGTCTATTTTTAATATCTTTTCTTTGGATAAGCAATATTTTTCCATTACGTTCACAAATAGCCACAGAGATTTCTATCTCTTGTATGGGTTTCATATTTTTTTTATTCGCACAATAGGAATGTAGAGATCTTTCTCTGACATCCAAGTAATCAACGACTTTTCTAATTCAACTTGATCATGACCGAGAATAATCGTGTCTGGTTCAGATATCTGAATAATCTCAAATGTATTGAGTATTTCATCACAAAGGAATGTTTGGTCTACATAAGGAAGCTTCTGGATATTCTCTAGACGTTTGTTTTCAGAAGATCGAGGTTTATGACCTTTGAGTGCTACAACGTGTATATCTCTTGCCACACCAACGATGAGATCGGTTCCTCGAGATTTTGCCGAACGTAAAAAAAACTCGTGTCCTGGGTGGATATCATCAAAGGTTCCAAAAACAAGAACTTTTTTTCTCATACAGAATCCTGTTCTGGTTTGAGGGTTGGAAAGAGAATGACTTCTTTGATATTTTTTGCTCCTGTAAGAAGCATGACCATTCGATCAATACCTATTCCTAAACCACAAGCCGGTGGCATACCATGTTTTATTGCCTCAAGATAATCCATATCTGTTTGATGAGCTTCATCAAACCCTGCTTTTTCTCGATCTTTTTCTTCAACAAATCGTTTTTCGAGATCTTTCGGATCATTGAGTTCGGAATAGTTATTTCCAATTTCGCTACCCAAAGCAAAAGCTTCAAACCGTTCAACATACTTTGGATCATTTGGACATTTTTTAGCTAAGGGAGATACTTCGATAGGATAGTCAAAAATAAGAGTTGGTTGAATCAATTTTTCTTCAACAAGTTCTTCAAATGCAAAAGCAAGTAATTCTCCAGATGTTTGAATACGCTTGAGTTCTTGAAGTTTTCTCGTCGGAATTTTATGAAGTAAACATTCTCTTGCTTTTTCTAAACATTCCCATATATCTTTGGAAATACCTCCTATTTCTTCAACAGCATCAATTAAACGCATTTTTTTCCATGGTCTTTTTAATTCGATCAACGTCTCTTCATGTTGTATTTGAGTTGTACCAAAGGTCGCTTTTGCCGCATTTTCAAAAATTTCTTCAAATAGTTCCATACCGTATTCATAATTTTCATAGGCAATCTGAGCTTCAAACATAGTAAATTCAGGATTGTGGTCACGATCAATTCCTTCATTGCGAAATACTTTTGTGATTTCGTAAATTTTTTCAAATCCCCCTACGAGCAGGCGCTTAAGATACATTTCATCCGAAATTCGTAAATAAAAATCCGCATCAAGAGCATTGTGATGAGTAACAAATGGTCGAGCAAAACCACCTCCATAAACAGGTTGTAATGTAGGTGTTTCTACTTCAAGAAACCCTCTCGAATCTAAAAGATGTCTAATAGAAGAAATAATTTTGGTACGTGCCCGCAATCTATCTCTTACTTCCTTATTAAGGATAAGATCTAAATAACGCTTACGGAAACGCATTTCAATATCGTTCAATCCATGCCATTTTTCAGGTAATGGAAGAATGGCTTTAGAAAGAAGTTTGTATTGGGTGACTTCCAAAGAATGTTCTCCTTTTTTTGTAATAAAGGTGATACCTGTGACTTCTACAAAATCGCCTAAATCTATCGTCTTATGAAAAAAAGAATAAACACTCTCTGTAAGAATGTCTTTTCTCAGAACAATTTGCACAGCTCCCGTCTCATCTTGCAACTGAGCAAACGTAAGACCTCCATGTCGTCTTAGGAGCAGTATCCTTCCAAGAAGTTTTGTCGTCTGATTGTTTTGACGAAGTTCATCAAAGATTTCTAAAAAGTTTTCAATGACATGTGTTCTTTCTCCTTTTGAAGGATAGGGATTTACTCCTTGGGCAAGGAGGTTATTGAGTCTACCCGTTCTATCTTGTTCTTCTTGAGTCATAAAAAAATACAGCAAAATATGCTGTATTTTATCTACATGAAGGTAAACTGTCAAAGTTAAAAAATATCTAAAATCGTATATTTAATCACACCTGATGGAGCTTCAAATTCAACTTTATCTCCTTTTTTCTTGTCTAAAAAAGCTATTCCGATGGGAGATTCATTACTTATCTTTCCTTCAAGCGGGTTTGCTTCGTTTGATCCAACAAGTGAGTATGTTTTTTTCTTTCCTTCTGTTTCAACGATGAAGGTTGTTCCCAAAGCAATACGGCTGGCGCCTTGACTGTTTTTTACAAGAACAACGTCATAGAGTATTGATTCGATCTCCATAATACGTGTTTCATTAAGCGATTGTTCTTCTTTTGCTGTTTGATATTCAAAATTTTCAGAAAGATCTCCCATTTCTTTTGCATGAAGAATTTTTTCAGAAATTTCCCGACGGATGATCTTCTTTCTGTGTTCAAGTTCAATTTTCATTTGTTCAAATGCTTCTGCAGATAAATAAGTTGCCATAAACGTTTCAAAAAAATGAACACCCGGTTTTAACTCGAGTGATCCTCATAATCTACTTATTTTAGAGGCTGTTGTCAATCTTATAGACATCTTATAGACATCTTATATCAACTTATAGACTCGGCATTCTCATTTCCAGATGATGTCTTATAGATGTCATTATTGTAGAGATTTTCATATTAGTTTTTACTCTCCATTGGTAAACCACCAATCCAAAATGGATTTTGCTAGTGGGACAGCTGCATCGTTACTTTCCCCTCCTTCTTCTATTAAAACAATAAGAGCGAGTGTGGGTGAAAGATAGGGTCCAAAACCGGTAAACCAAGAATGATAGGGTGTATCCCCGAATGTTTGAGCCGTTCCTGTTTTTCCTGCGATCTCAACAGAAATATTTTTTAACGATTGTGCACTTCCAGAAGTAACAGTTTGACGCATACCCTGTCGAACAATGGAAAGAGCATTTTTATCCAAGCCTTCTATGGTTATTGGCGTTTCGTGAACAATCGTATTGATACCAAATCCATCAGCAGATTCAATAAGATATGGTTTAACCTTTTGTCCACCGTTGGCAATGATGGCTGTTGCAACAGCCATCTGTAATGGAGTTGTTAAAAAATCTCCTTGACCAATAGCTAAATGATACGTATCTCCTACATACCAACGTTCTTTTTTGATTTCTTCTTTCCATTCCTTTGAAGGTAAAAATCCATCTGCTTCGCTAGGAAGATCTATTCCTGTGGGAGATCCGAAGCCAAATCTACTTGCATATTCGTTAATGCGTGAAACACCCAAACCAGTTGTCGCATCATAACCTCCGCCGATAATATAAAAAAAGGTATTCACAGACTCAGAAATAGCTTTTCGTACATCTGTCACCCCGTGACCCCCTTCTTTCCAATCAGGAAAAAACCATTGACCAATACGAAGTCCTCCCGTTGAAAGAAAAGAAGTATGTTCACCAATAATTGATTCTGCTAAAGCGGCATAAGCAATAATAGGTTTAAGCGTTGATCCTGAAGGAAATTCTCCGGCAATGGCACGAGGAAATAAAGGGTGATCTTCGTTATTCAATAATGCATCGTATCGATTCTGACCAATACCATCAACGAATTCGTTTGCATCAAATGTTGGTAAACTCACCAAGGCTCTCACAGCACCTGATCTTGGATCAATCGCTACAACGGATCCACGGGAAACTCCTACACGATCAAAAGTTAGTTGTAATTGTTGTTCAATATATTTTTGAAAAGAAGCATCGATACTTAATGTAAGATTTGACCCCAAGACCGGATCTTCTTTTGAAAGAATACTCTTTTTGTTTCCTAGAGCATCTACTTCATAAATTAATGTACCAGGAATTCCACGCAAAAGAGATTCATATTGAAATTCAATACCTGTTTTACCTACCAAATCAATTAGTTGGTAATTTTTTTCTTTATAACGCTCCAAATCGGTGACACTTAAAGGACCTGTATAACCAATAATGTGTGAAAAAGAAGGAACAGAGGAAGAGTAAACACGTTTTGTCCTTGTATTCAATGAAAATCCAGGAAAATGTTTCATTTCAATCGCAAGACGTATGGCTGATTCATACGGTAGGTCATCTTCAATCGCAATGGGGTCATAGGGATGGGAACTATATTGAGAAATAAGCAAATCAAGATCGGTAGGTTGCAAACCGATGAGTGTGGAGATCTGTTCAAATAGTTTTTCTCGCTCATCTATTTTTGGAAGATCAGCAATCGTCATCGTGAGGATAAACGCCGGTTCGTTCCAAGCAAGCACTGTTCCTTTTCGATCGTAAATAGTCCCTCTGGAAGGAATAATTAATTCTATGCGTTCTTTGTTTTGATTTGAAAGCGCTTCATATTCCTTCCCTTGAATAATTTGAAGTTGTGCCGAACGAGCGATAAAAAGAAAAAAAATACTTATGACGATAAAAAGAGAGAGAACCAATCTTTTTTTACGTATAGAAGGAGTTAGTGTTAATAAACTGCGTTCGTGTTTCCAGAGTTTTTTTTCAAAGGTAATGAATTGTTCTATAGCTGAATCTGAGTCATCTAAATCTAGTTCACCATAGCGACCATCTTGTTGGAGGTGAAAGAGAGAGGGTGATGATTTCTGTTTTTTAAAAAACATACCTATTTTCCTTTAAAAAAGAATCGATGAAAAATCGAGTGTGTCTGTTTAATAAATGGAAAAAGAAGAAATAGAGTTGAACAACCAAGAAAAACAGCCCATACATTAACTTTCACAATAGCCAACCACGGCAAAGAGGAATCATTAAAAAAATGAAGAATAAAGATACTCAGAACTTGGGTCACCGTTAAAACAAAAAGACAGATAATCATCGTTGCAGAAATAGCATAAAATGAACGATTCGTGAATATCTGTTTGGCTAAAATAATAATGACAATAACTAAAATACTATAAGAAATCGTTTCTAACGGAGCATAGGAAATAGAAAAAAAATCCAGAACAATCCCATAAAAAATAAGCCACCACCAGACGTTCGTTTGGTTTAGATATTGATAAAAATAAAGAGTCATCAACAAAAGAAAAGGTGTTCGATCAAATGGAAAAGGAAGAGCAAAAATAAAACTGACCTGTAGGGTAAGAAAAAAAAGAAAAAGAAAAATTCCTGTTTTTATCATGGAGAGGATGGTTGTTTATTTATAAGAACAAGAACTGAGTCAATGCGACGAATATCAACAAGAGGTTCAATGATAGCCTCTTGAAATGGAGAACCTATTTCTTGTTTAACTGTGTTTACAATTCCTACAAGTAAACCGCTGGGGATTGATAATTCTAAACCCGAAGTAACTACAAGATCATTTTTTTGGATTTGTTCATCGATAGGGATGAAGCTGATTTTTAACAAATCGCTCATTGTTCCACTTGTAACTCCAATGGTGCGACTTTCATTAAGAAGACTGACAGCGATGGCTTGTGTCAAATCTGTCGCGGTTGTGACGGTTGAAGAATCTTTTCTCACATCTGATATTTTTCCAACAAATATTCCCTCTTGAGCAAGAACGGGAGTACCTAACTCGATTCCTTGATTACTCCCTACATCAATCACAAAACGACTGACCGTTTGTGAAATACTTTTTGTCATAATGTTAGCTGGAATATAAGAAAACGGAGAACGTTGAACAAAATTGAGCTCTTTTTTTAGGTGTTCATTTTCATCTTTTAATTGTTCAAAGATCATTCGTTCCACAGCAATATGACTACGTTGTTGGTAAAGCTCTTCTAATTCATGAGGGGTTATTGAACGAGATTTTGACCACCAAAAGAGATTATCAGAAAATGACGTTGCTAACGAAACCAAAGGATGAGTGATTTCACTGGCTGTTTTTGTTAGAAAGTCTCTAAAAAGAAAAGAAAAAAAGAATAAAAAAAATGATATTAAAATAATAACCGGTTTATATTTATTTTTTCCAGCAAATCCAGGTTTCATACCAAGTCGTTTTTGAAATCAATCTGAAATTCGCTCCTTTTTAAACTGATATGTTAAATGATACTTCCCTCTGTTGCCGAAGGTAGTGAAATATCTTTGAGTAATTCAGGGTCTTCTAAGAGTAAACCTGCTCCGCGTACAACACACGTAAGAGGATCATCTGCCACACGTACAGGAATAGCCGCTTGTCTTGAAATAAGAACGTCCATCCCTCGTAATAAAGCTCCTCCTCCTGTTAGGACAATTCCTCGTTCATAAATATCTGCCACAAGTTCAGGAGGAGTGGTCTCAAGAGTTGCTTTGATATTTTCTACAATTGTTTTTACAGATCTATGTATAGCTTCTCGTATTTGAGTATCATTTATGATGATTTCTTTTGGAAGCCCTGTGAGTAAATCTCTTCCGCGCATTTCAATTTCAAGTGGTTCATCTGGTTCAATAGCTGTTCCGATTCTCATTTTTAAACGCTCGGCAATTCGTTCACCTACAAGTAGATTAAATGAGTCGCGAGCGTATTGAATAATATTTTTATTCATCTCATCACCAGCGATATCTAAAGACTTCCAGGTTACAACACCAGCAAGAGACATGACAGCGATTTCTGTTGTTCCTCCCCCAATATCAACTACCATCATTCCCAAAGATTCAGACAGAGGCAAACGAGCCCCTAAAGCCGCAAGTAATGGATTTTCAACCAGATAGACTTTTCGTGCGCCAGCAGAAAGCGCTGCGTCTTCAATCGCCTTTCGTTCCACTTCTGTTGTTTCTAAAGGGACGCCGATTACGACACTGGGTCGCGGAATAATCGTAAACGATTCGTCATGAACTTTATCAATAAAAAATTTCAACATTTTTTCTGTAACTTCAAAATCTGAAATGACTCCTTTGGAAAGCGGACGCGTAATTTGAATATGTGGCGGAGTTTTTCCCAACATGTCTTTTGCATCTTTTCCTACGGATAAAATTTGATCTGTTCGCGTGTTTACTGCCACGACAGAAGGTTCGTTAATGACAATACCGCCGTCTTTTGAATAGACGAGCGTATTGGATGTTCCAAGATCTATCCCGAGATCTTTTGAAAATTTGCCCAATAATTTATTAAACATAAAAGAGGTCTAACCTCTGCGATTGTATCCTATTAAAACACAAGTTTCAAGCTTGACATTGAACATTTTTGGTGTTCATCTCTAGGAATCTCTGCATGATCTTTGTTTAAACGAATAGTTTCATTCTCTTTTCGGCAACCTTGAAGTATTTTTTATCTTTCTCAATCCCTATCCATTGTCTCCCAAGTTTTTGTGCCACAAAAGTTGTTGTTCCACTACCTAAAAATGGATCAAGAACAATATCGTCCTTATTTGAGGAGGCAAGAATAATGCGGCGTAACATTTCTTCTGGCTTTTGTGTAGGATGAATTGCTCTGTTGTCCTTTCCTCTGATTCTTTCTTTTCCTTGAACGAGAGGTAGTTGCCAAACATCCCGCATTTGTTTAAGAGAACCGTCTTTTTGTTTGTCTGGGTTTAATTTTTTTAATTCTTCATAGTTAAAAATCCATTTTTTGCCTTTTACCGCCCAAACCACAAATTCAGTAGAGTGGGTAAAAACTCGTCTTGTCATGTTTGGCATCGCATTTGTTTTTTGCCAAGTAATGATGTTGTTAATTTTAAAATCCAATTGTTTCAAAACAATCATTACTTCTGCGATATTGTGATAAGTGCAGGATATATAAATTGATCCGCCGTCTTTCAAAGTGCGATAAGCGCCGCCAATCCATTTTCGAGTAAACTGTAGGTATTCTGGTGCAGTCATCCTGTCCCATGCTTCATTTACCATGTACCAATCGCCACCTGTTTTGTTGCCCTTCCAATGCAAGCCATTGCCAGACAAGTTATATGGTGGATCGGCAAAAATAAGATCAACAGACTCTTTATCAATTTTTGATTTGAGTATGTCTATACAATCATCGTTGTAGATAATGTTTGTTTTCATACTCATAAATTAAAATGTTAAGCTCTTTTGCCATGACGAAATGGACGCAGGAATATTTTTGAGCCACTCGTTAGATTCGTTAAATGAATTTGATGAATTAATTATTTCATCATATAATCTGGCAATTTCGCCATGCTTCAAAAACTTATTCTCCGCTTTTATTTGAATCAGAATATTTAAAAGAGAGACGAAGTCACTTATTGATAGGGGAATTATTTTTTGTTTGCTGCCTTCGTACTCATATTTTATGGCAGTCCAAAAAGTATTGATTGTATCTCTGTGCATTTTAGGGGCTATGAACAAGCAGTAAGAGTTTTTATCACTGTGCTTGCTTTCAAAGTCTCTCAAGTGTCTCATGACGGGCTGACCTTCGTTGTACCACTGGTCGCGCCCGGTCAACATCGTCACTTCGCAAATAGCATTGAAACTCTCATAAAAGCATTCTATATCCGGCGTGTTGGCTGGTGCTGTAAATGTTGGTTCGTTGTCGTCTCCAACAGGATAATTTGGCTGTATTTTTAGCGCGTCATTTAGAGCATGCAAGCCGAGTGATGACAATTTTTCTAGTAATACAGGCTTATCATCGGCATTAAAAATATTTTCCAACTCTTGAATATAGGATTTTATCGCTTCTGTGTCTTGAGATTTTCTGTGAGCCTCTTGATCTTGTAAGTTCCTTCGGTATTTTCTAAGTTCAGCAATGTATGTTTTAAGTTCAGCTTCGTGAAATTTTGAATAGTCCTGTATTTTAAGAGCGTCTACGCCTAATTCGGTTTCATAAGACTGAACATCTTCAATAAGTTTGGCGATAATTTCAATGTACTTTTCTTTTGTTTCCCAAGGTAGCTGTGGTTGTGAAATGTCGGAAATATAATCTAAATATTTTTCTTTTAAAGCAAATGTTTTAGATTGAGCATTGTCAAAATTCAGCAAGACATTTATTTCAACCGATCTTCTTCGCTCCAAGTCAACATAAAAACTGCCACCGCGAATATAGATGTAGTTAGTTAATCGGAAGTATCTAATGGCATTATCGCCGTAATCCTTCAAATTTTTGAGTAGTTTTTTTATTTTTTTTGAATCATCAGATTGAAGAAATTCTTTTGCAAAAGTAGTTTTATACTGATCAAAAATGGCCTTTTGTTCTTGTTTATTTTTTCCGTTCAATTGTTGTCGTAGAGCAATAATTTTTTCGGCATATGAATCTATATCATCAAAGTTGATTAACAATGGTCCAAATAATGAAAATTCTGCCTTACTGATGCCTTTGTCTTTTTCTCCCAATGCAAAAGATTTTTCGTTTACTTTTTGTATAAGGTGAAGTACCCCAATAAATGGCTTTATGTTATAGCCGTCAACCAATTTGTAACCAGAATTGTCAGGGTTGGGCAATTGCCATTTTATAAAGCTACTAAAAAATATGTCTGAAAGATCATATTTATTAGATAAAAAGTCTTTGCCAAATGGTGTTATCTCTAAAATTTTATTTCGTAATCTTACAAACCCAAATTTTTTAAAAGGGTTAAAGGATTGTCGCCCTCGCATTGATGGATCTTCGTAATTTTTGCTATCAAACATTTCTTTAGCTTCATCGAAAGTTAAAGCATGTGAAAAATCAGTGAATATTTTTTTGTGGGCTTCTGATAAGCCATTTAAGAATTGCTGAGAAAAACCAGTATCTTCATTGTGTCCATATAATCGATGCTGAATCAAAAAAATTTGAAAATTTATCTGATTTTCTTTTGTCCACTCAAGACCAACAAAATTATCGACTAATACTCGTAGTTGTTCTCTTAGTCGGTAAGGACTTCTAGTAGTTGTTGTTATTGACCAAGGTTTTTTCATAGTTTTAGTTTACTTTGCAATAAAAAATTCTTTCCGCATTTCCGTCGCCATTACTTTTACCTGCGGTAAAGGCTTTGTAGTCTCTTTCAAAAATTTCGACTTTTCCTTTATTTTTCAATATTCTCAAAATATCATTGTCGGAAATTCTGGCATTTGATCTTCCGTCTTTGGAATCGCCTGTATTATTATAAGACAATAAGATGTGTTTACAATCCGCATTTCTGATCAAATCTTCAAATACTTGCGTCGCATTTTTGAGACAGTAGGAGCTTTTAATATGTGAACGATCCATTTTTTTTGCTACACCTACAACCTCTGGCTTCTTCCACTCGGCAAGATTTTCAAGTAAATGATAAGCATCTGAATATTGGCGTGAATTGTAGGGTGGATCAATGTATAAGACATCACTAGAGATTTTTCTAATCAAAATATTTGCGTCTTCTTTGTAAATTTCGTTCGTCGCATTATTTGAGTAATCAATATCTGGTGTTAGTAGTTTTACTGATTGAATCATGTCTAAATCTTTGCGAAAAGCATCATAATGTCCAACTGTATTTGCAACTTTGTCAACCGCATATAATAACGAACAAATGAGAGTATTTTTTTCCTCCTCGGTTTCTGTAATCTTCTCTATTTCTTCACGGATAGCTCCAATTTTTCGGGCGTTTTCTAGTGAAAAATAAGTATTTCCAAAATACTTTGAAAAATAATTATCTTCCGTAGCTTGTAGCTTATTTAGGATTTCTATTTTTTCCGCGATTTTATCAAAATTTGCGCTTGTACCAAGAAATGCTTTTAAACATGCGTAATTACTAAAAAGCAGGTCATTTGAAATAACTTTTATTTCTGGCTTATTAAATCTCTCGCCAACAACACCTGTGCCAGCAAAAATGTCGCAAAATGATTTTATTCCGTTACACTTTTCTAAAACAATATCTTCAATAAAGCCAAGTAATTTATGCTTATTACCCAAATATCTTCTATTGTGTAGTTGGAAAGTATTACCTCTGGCCTTTGAAAAATGAAAATGGGATTTTTCAATTTTATTTATCGTTACTTCATAAGGTGTTTTTTCAATTTCCAGCAGATCAAAGAGTGTCCCTTGCAAGCCGTCTGCCACATAATCAAAGCTTCTGTTTTGATCTTTTAATTTTTCAAAAAAACTATAATTTCCACTTAATGAAACAATGATGAAATCAATGACTGGGATCCCCATTATTTCTCCGGCTTGGGCTATTTTGTTCACGATTTGAGTATCCTTTTTACTAGGAGAAGGATCATTCGAAGGATGATTATGCACCAAAATTACACTTGCCGCATTTAGCTCGGTGGCGGGATAAAAAATCTCTCTTGGATGTAATAGTGTTTTATCAAGTAGCCCAACACTCACAATTTCTTTCCTGAGTAAAACATTCCGTGCGTTTAGATAAAGACAAACAAGGTGTTCTTTCTTTTTGTCTCTTAGGTCGTAGTTTAACGAAAAGACATCTTGTGAATTTCTTATAGTAATTTCGTTAGTTACATTGTTATCATAAAATCTTTTGACTAAAGAAATCGCAGCAGTAATTTGTAATGCTTTTGCTTGTCCAATACCCGAAATTTCTTGCAAATCTTCTACGGTAATATGCAAAAAGTCTTTGCCAAATTTTTTGATGATTTGTTGTGACAACTGTTGAACATTTTTCCCTTTGATGCCAGTACCTAACAGGATAGCCAAAAGATCACTTTTTGAAAGTGCATCAGAGCCCTTTTTGAGGAATCTCTCTCTTGGGCGGTCTATTTTTGGTATATCCTTAATTTTTGCCATAAATTGCTTTAAACGGTTGAATCATATTGTATTTAATGTTCCATCCTTATAAATAAGGAACTTCTTAGGGCAAAAGAAAGCAATAATCAAATTAGATCTTACAAGAAATTTTTCAGCTGCGTTTTGTTGAGATAAAAGCCAATTCAATAAATGAGACAATCATGATGATGAGAATTATGGTCCACCATCTAAACCATCCTTGAGAAAGAAGCAGTATGGAAGAAATGAAAATGATGGTCAATAAAATAGCCTGACGAAATGCGCGATACGTGATTCTTGAAGAAAGTTCTTTCTCTGAACGCCAAAAACGAAAAATAAGACCTAGTAATGAAATAGTTCCAAAAGAGAGCATACTTAACGTCATGTAAAAAAGAAAAAAACCTAGATTCCCTGAACGTGCCGGATCGATGCCATAAACAACCACCAGCCAAGAAACCCAAGCTGTAAGCGTGCCAAGAGTCATGAAAATAAGATAACTACGAAAGTTCATAACGAGATGGTTCTTTTGAAAGAAACGAAGAAATTTGTTTAATAGAACTTGAAGGAAATTCTTCTTGTAATTTCATTAGAAGAATCTGCTCGATTCCTTTGAGAGCATATCTTGCAGCTGAATTTTTCACACGCAATCGCACAATTCCCTCTTTAAAAGAAATAGCAACAACATCATAGGCTTGCATTCCCGGAAGCTGGCCTGGAATGATGCGATTTGCTGCTTCAACAATCATTGCAGCCTTTACGGATTTTCGAATACCGGCTCTATTGAGCGAACCAGAAAGAAGATGTCGAAGAGAAGAAAGAGCCATAGAACTCTATTGTATCAAAATAAAAGAAAAAATGATTTTCCTTAAATATCTTTAATGAAAAATTTCAAATCTTTTTTAGTTTTTTCAGTTAAAGCATACTTATCAAGCTAATCGATAGGAACCCAATCAAAGTCTGCACCCTCATTTAAAACAAATTCGAACTTAATTTTTTCACTCAGCGCATAAAATACAAATCGATGGGTTTGAAATTCTTCATTAAAATAGTCGTAAAGTGTAATCACTTCCTGTGTTGCAAATTTAACCCCGATTTCTTCATTGATTTCTCTGATAAAACAATCGACTGGCGTTTCCTCACCTTCATTTAAACCACCAAAAAATGCCCAGGAATTTGGATTAAATATTGTATTTGAATCACGTTTATGCAACAAAACGCAATTATTTTTGAGATGATATAAAAATCCGCCAGCCCAGAATTTTTTCATAACAATGCCTATTCAATTACCCCTTCGACTCCGGTTCGTTGGACGAACCTCCGCTCAGGGAATATACGCTTTGATTCAAGATCATCTTGTTGCGAAGTTCTTCACTCCCTAAACTCACAAATATCTGCGAAATCACAAAATCCACAATGAAAACCTGGGGTGGCTTGGAAGTTTGATGCGCGAATCGCTTGGATGCGTTCGACAATCTGTTCTTGAAGTTCAAAGAGTTGCTTGTCTGTCCCGATAAAAGAAACCTGGCTGTTATCTTGCAAGTAATGATACGTAAGACGTTTTGGATTAAGCCCGAGAATGTCTCGCGCGGCGATTTGATAGAGAAGCAATTGTTCTTTGTCTTCTTTTGAAAGCGTTTTTTCTGTTTTAGGACTTCCTGTTTTATAGTCAATAATTTCAACGCCGTCTTCAAACGAATCCATGCGATCGATACGACCCTTTAACACAACATCCCCGAACTTCATGGTGAAGCCTTGCTCGATAGAAAACGGCTGGGGAACCGCGTTTGCTAGTTGTCGATAAAATTGTTTAATCGAGTGTAAACCTTGTTCACGATATTCTTCACGCTGCTGGTCGTTTATATACCAATCGTCTTGCCAGCATGTTTTATAAACTTCTAACAGTTCTTGAAGCGAAACGGGGAGATTCCCTATTTCCTCTCTTTGAGAAGAATCAGTTTTTGGTTTAAATAAACTGATTTGCTGTACGTCTGTACGCTCAAGCCAGAGGGTAAAAAATTTCTGAAGCGTATTGTGCATGGTTTTTCCAAAAGAAAAAGTCCATTTTCCCATGATAGGGACGTTTAAAATATGAGCGAATTTATATTGAAGCGGACACGTTTTAAATGCCGCTAATTGCGTAAAGGAAAATTGTTTTGGAACAGGCAAGATCAAAGACTCTTTCGTTTTTGTTTCATCAGGACCTTTATCTTCGTCAAACAGTTGAATTTCTTCAGAAACAGCATCGGATATTTCATACCCTAATTCTGAAAGGAAACGGGAGATTTTTCTTTTGCGCGTTCCTCCTTCATATTGCTGCGCAGACGTAAAATAAAGGCCCTTTTTTGCTCGCGTCATGGCCACATAAAACAACCGGCGCTCTTCTTCCAGATGGAGATCGCTTCCCTCTTGAGAAGAGTCCGCATTCAATCCTTCGGGCAAAGGAATAGCCTCTGTCTTAGCATTTGTCGGAAATCGTTGTGCAACGAGATTTACCACAAAGACATGTTCAAATTCTAATCCTTTTGCCGCATGAACCGTCATAATTTTCATCATGTCTGGTCCTGCTTCAAAATCTACGGATAAAGACCCTTCCTCGCCAGCATCGCGTTCATGCGCGAACTCTTGAAGAAAATGATGGGCAACGGGATGTTCATGATGCTTTTCAAATGATTTGAGACGGCGATAAAATTGCTGCAGGTAATTAAACAGTTCTATTTTTTTTGCTTCAGATTGCTGATTAATCCACTCAATCATCCCGGATTCTTTGGCAACCGATACAAATAATTCTCCTACAGGACGGTTTCTTGCTGTTTTTTGAAATACGTCTATTTGTTTGAGGATTCGATTGATCATTTCTGCGTCGCCAGGATCTATTTGGGAAAGAGATCCTGCCTGCAGGCAAGCTTCAAACAAAGACTTGCCTTTACGATTAGCCAATCGGTTAAGCTCTATGATCGTTTTCTCACTCACACGAGAAAGCACGCAAGTGAGAACGCGGTAAAAACTTGGACTGTCATGTGGATTATCAATAACCCGCAAATAAGCAAGCAAATCTAAAATAACGGGTTTCGTATACAGGCCGCTTAATGCCAAAAACTGGTAAGGGATCCCGTAACGATCTAAGGCCGTGGCAAAATCCATTCCAGCATTATTTGAACGGACAAGAATCGCAAAATCGCTCCATGTCAATTCTTTTTGATCGCGGCGCAAAGAAAGAATTTTTTGTACGACCTGTGCGACCTCTTCCTGGGCGGTCATGGCATGAAGATGCTCAATGGAGCCAGGAAATTCTTTCATAGCTTGAAGTTTCTTTGAAAGGTTCCTTTCAGAGACAGCCTCAAGTCGATGAGGATTATTATGTTGAATAAAACCATGAGCCTGATCCAAAATTTCTTGGGCAGAACGATAATTTTTTGTCAGAACAATCTGTTTTGCGTCAGGATAATCTTCTTCAAAACGCAAGATGTTTGCTAAGGACGCTCCGCGAAATTTATAAATGGACTGGTCGTCATCCCCTACCACTGTGAGATTGTGCTGCGGATATGCAAGAAGTTTCACCAACTCATATTGAACATCATTCGTATCCTGAAATTCATCAACAAGAATAAATTTATATTGCTTACGGATTTTTTCTAGAACCGTAGGCCTGTTGCGCAAAAGCTTTAATGCATAAAGCAAAAGGTCTCCAAAATCTAAAGAATCGTGGTCCAGAAGAATTTGTTGATAGGTCGCGTACGCTCGTGCTAACTCGTCCAAACGCTTCAGTTCAGAAGTCACACTATCATCGGCGTGTATTCCATCTAAATCGGCATGTTTATTTTCAACAAACGCTCTGTAATCTTCGGGATCAATCCCCAGATCTTTTGCTCGAGAAAAATGTGTGAGCAAAGAACGAATATATTTTGTGGGATTTCCTAAAGGACGATAATACTCTAATTCGAAAGATTGAAACTGTTGTCGTGCTAATAACCAAGCCTCTAGTTCTGTCACAAGTTGAAATTCTCGAGAAAGACCTAATTCGACTCCATAATTCCGCAATAATTTTTCTGCAAATGCATGAAAGGTTGAAATGGAAAGATCCACATAGCCATACGGCAATAAACGATCAACACGTTCTTCCATCTCCCCTGCCGCCTTGTCTGTAAAGGTAAGAGCTAAGATTTCTTCTGGCTTGGCTAAACCTTGTTCTATGAGCCAGGCAATACGGTGAGTAATTACTGTGGTTTTTCCTGTTCCCGCACCAGCGACGATCATCAAAGGTCCTTGAGTATGCACAACAGCAGCCCGTTGTTCTTCATTAAGTGTAGAAAGAAAATCTTGAGACATAGATGAGGTCATGGTATCACAGCTGTCTTCTTGCTGAAATGATGTCAATATGGGTTGACAATCGATACTTTTTAAGATAAGAACAAGAAGCCGATCATGGCAAAAGAAGGAGGTTACATGTCCTTTTCAACACAAAATTTATTGGATATCCGCCTTGTTCACGGACGAACCTACACAAAAATGGCCAAGATAATTGAGGGACAGATTTTGGTCGAGCTTCGACCAAACGCAAGTACTCAGAATCCTTTTGTCCCAATCACGGAATTTCGTCTTGTTATCGACTGTTCCGGTTCCATGAAACATGCGGCAGATTCAGATTCAGAGGAAAGTAAACTTGATCTTGTAAAAAAGGCAATTTTGAGTCTTCTTTCAAAACTTGAAACACAGGATTATCTTTGTCTGTCGATTTTCAGCACCACGGGAAGACTTCTTGTTCCTGTGACTTGTCTGACTGCCTCAGGCAAGGAACTTGTGCGACGTCATGTCTGTGCTCTTGAGCCTATGGAAGAGACGACGATTTCATCTGGATTGGAATTGGTTTTAGATCCAACAATTCCAAAACACTTGACCCGTGTTGTTCTTTTTACGGATGGACGGTCTTCATCCACTTCTATTGATCATCCTCGTTTGGTCACATTGGCAGACGAAGCAAGGAAGAAAAATCTTCCACTGTCGATTTATGGAACAGGAGCGGGTTATAACTGGAGCCTGCTTCAGCAACTGGCTATTCGAGCAGGCGGAGGAAGTTTTTGCAAGCATGTCATGAACATGGCAACGCTTGAAGGACATCTTCTTGGAGAGTTGGCGCATCTTCGGGGAACGTCTATTGATCGTCTCAGTGTCAAAGGAACATCAAAACCGAGAGTATCTTTCCTTCGTGTTACTCGAATGATGCCAGAAATGCATTCCTTGAATGTATCAGCTGATTCAACAGCCTTCGAAGATTTTTCAGGTGCGCTTGATATCTATAGGGGTCAACAGTATTTGTTGGAATTCAAGCTGACTGATCCAGAAATAGGTCTTCAACCCGTATTGGATATGGAATTTCACGGATCTGTTTGTAAGAGTGGAAACCCTTTTAGTCAGACTTTTGGACTTTTAGTGGCTGTGACGCCAAAAGAATCTGCACAGCCCAATCCTGAAATCGTAAAAATACTAACCATGATGGCTGCTGGCAAACAAGCGCAGACAGGTCAGTATGGACGAGCGTCTGAACTTTATCGTCGAGCCGGCGACATGGATACAGCACGAATTATGGATCGAATGTCTGTTGCAGGAGAGGATGAGGATTCGAGACGCTTCTCTTCTACTGTGGTAACGGGTTCGATCTCCAAATTCTATACACGATAAAGGAGATAACATGCCTTCGTGTGAATGTGGTTTCGAATATAACGAAGGAACTGTCGTCTGTTGGCAGTGCGGAGATTTATTGACTGAATCGTCCGTGCCTGTTCAAAGTCATACCTCTTGTGTGCTGGTATGCGGGAAAAAACAGGAAATAGACCCATTTAAGCCAGCATTGATTCTTCATTTGATTTCTTGTTTTGAAGTCACGTTTCAAGAAGGCGAAGAAACTATCACGATTCCTTTGGACGTTCTAAGCACTCCTGTGCGTATTGGCAGACGAGATGAAAATCAAGATCCCCCGATCATACCAGAAGTCGATCTCACTCCATTGCTTGAACGACACTGGGACCAAAGATTTCGACCGCCCATTTCGCGATTGCATGCAGCATTACAGATGGAAAATGGAAAACCAGCGATCAAGCACCTGGTTGAAAGAACCAGTAAAACCTGGGTGCGGCACAGTGGTGATCGAAGAAAACATCTGCTTCCCTTGAATCTTCCTCTTATTTTAAAAGACCGAGACGTGCTTTATCTTGGGCATCAAGACTTCGGATTGATCAAGATGAGAGTGTGTCTCTTGTAGAATTGTGTAACGCAAAATCGACCCATTTATGAGGTCGATTTTTTAAAAAATTAATTTTCGTATATTTATTTAAAAACCTACTGTGTTTACAGTAGGTCAGATTTGCTCTAACGCCAACCTAAACGAGATGCCTTCTCTTTCCAAAACTCCATCCACTTGGTGTAAGAAATGAAATAGGTTCTGCGTCTGCCTGTTCCGTAGTCCACATGGACGAAGCACAGTACTTTGTTCGTACTGTCGATTTCCTTGACACGTTCTTTGGCACGCATCAAAAAGACGATCTGATTGACCAGATTCAACTTGGCCAATCCAGCTGCTCCGCAAGGGACATGGATATAAAGGAACACAGTCCCAATCCCCTTGAGGTCTTTTCCTTCAGCCTCACGGATGTGTTGAAGGAGAAGTTCGTCCACTCTGAACTCTTGATAGAGTGGGCAGTCTTCAGCCATAAGCATTGCCCCACCATGAAGCGAGAGCACATGCGGACGAACTGGCCAACCGCCCTTATCAGCAAGCTCGCACTGGTGAGAGAACATGTCGGGCATTTGATCACCATCTGCACATGTCACGACAATTTCTCCATCAGGAGACTCAAGCTTTTGCGTGTTTCCATCCTCGAAGATACCTTCCCTACGCAGAACCTTTATGACTTCCATATCAAACTGAGTCCATTTTCCCATCCGTTTTCCTCCATTTTCATGAGAAAGGAATAAATTGGCTGGCAAAATTATACGTTTTTTCAGTCTTTTGTCAATAAAAAAATCTCCTTTTTTCGGGAGATTTTTACTTTGTTAAAATTATGCGGCAAGAGACCATTCCTCCTCAGATAAAGAGGTTTCTTCATTAGTTCTTACAGTCCAAGTATCAAGTTTAATAGGTTTATCCCTATGAGAGGAAAGGAAGTTTTCGAAATCCTTGCGTAATTGATTTGTGGAGTATTCACCAGAGCCTTCTTCTCCCAGAGCAATCAAAATCAATGGCATATCTTGAGAAAATTTTTTTCCAAATCCATGATCCCCCATGGCAATACTCATAGCAATCTGTACTTCTGACACCGTTTGTGTTTGAGACATGTATCTACGGCTGACCACAAAACCTTGAGGAAGTCCTTCAACCAAAGATGGGTTAAAGCGACCTGTTGCATCTATATAAATAACCCGAGCATTATGAAACTCCTTGGGTCTATTTAAATCTTCTCGATGACCTGTGTAAGGAACACCTAATTCTTCTGCCATTCGGTTTGCTCCTTCTATGGCCACTTCGTCAGTGGTTTTATCGATAATCCCCTTTTTTTCACGGTATAATCCAGCTGCTCCGCAACTAACATGGCTCGTGACTTCTTTTACGCCAGCTTCTTTTAAATTTTTAATAAAGATTCGGCGTTCTTCACCTTCAAGAAGAATTCCTGAACCTGCACAACGCATGTCGCCAAAAGGAGTTCCTTCATCAATACAACATAACGTATGATTTTCCGACTTAAAAGTATCAGAAATAGACTCAAGTCTCTGTGCGTAGACCTGTATCCCGCACTCTAAAAGAGATTCGATCATATGATTTTGGTGCAACCACGCCTGTTCTTTCTCTCTTTCACAATGAGATTCCTGTTCAATAGACATACAATAAAATGATTAAGACGTCTTTCCTACATCTTTATATTTTTTTCGTTTCAAAGCCACTTTATATCGAGCAAGTTCTCGCTCTAACATAGCTGCGGCATCGGCAAAAGCGACATCGTCTCCATGACGTTTTTCTTCCAATAATTTTTTCGCACGTTCTTTTGCTACTTCAATTTTTTCTAGTTCAAGCTCTTCTATACGCTCTGCTGTATCGGCAAGAATAATAATTTCGTTTTTTGGACGAACATGCAGAAAACCTGTTGAAGAAACCATAAACTGTTCAATACCGTTTTTTCGTAAACGTAATTCCCCTGCTTGTAAATTTGCTACCAAAGGAATGTGTTCAGATAAAATCGTCAATTCCCCCATATCTGTCATAACAGAAACCGAATCTACTTCGTCTTCATAGACGATTCTCTCAGGTGTTACAATAGAAAGACGAAGTTTATTCATAGTTATTTTGCCGCTTCAATGACCTCTTCAATAGATCCTTTCATATAAAAAGCTGCTTCTGGAATATGATCGTACGTTCCTTCAAGGATTTCCTTAAAGGATCGAACACTGTCTTCACGCTTAACGTATTTTCCAGGAGATCCAGTAAACTGTTCCGCCACAAAGAAAGGTTGAGAAAGAAATTTTTGAATTTTTCGAGCTCGAGCAACAAGCAATTTATCCTCATCAGATAATTCATCCATACCCAAAATAGCGATGATATCTTGAAGATCTTTATAACGTTGCAAGACTTTTTGAACTCCACGTGCTGTCTGATAGTGCTCTTCACCCACAATATTCGGATCCAAAATCGTTGAGGAAGAGTCTAACGGATCAACAGCTGGATAAATTCCAAGCTCCGCAAGAGATCGTGCAAGCACCACGGTTGAGTCTAAGTGACCAAATGTCGTGGCAGGAGCAGGATCGGTAAGATCGTCTGCCGGCACATACACCGCTTGAATAGAAGTAATAGAACCTTTTTTGGTTGAGGTAATACGCTCTTGCATAGCTCCCATTTCGGTTGCAAGGTTGGGTTGATATCCCACTGCAGAGGGAATACGTCCAAGTAAAGAGGATACTTCTGAACCTGCTTGAGTAAAACGGAAAATATTATCAATAAACAACAGCACGTCACGTCCCTCATCGTCTCGGAAATACTCAGCAAGAGTTAAACCAGTCAAAGCCACACGAGCACGGGCTCCAGGGGGTTCATTCATTTGTCCAAATACAAGGCTTGTTTTATCAAGCACGCCGGATTCTTTCATTTCCTCATAAAGATCGTTTCCTTCGCGGGTTCTTTCACCAACACCGGCAAAAACAGAATATCCACCATGTTCTTTGGCAATATTGTGAATGAGCTCTTGAATTAAAACGGTTTTACCCACACCTGCTCCTCCAAAAAGACCAGTTTTTCCACCTTTCAAAAATGGACAAATCAAATCAATGACCTTAATACCTGTTTCAAAAACTTCGTCTTTTGTAGCTTGATCCGCAAAAGATGGAGCCTCTTTGTGAATAGGATCATGACGTTTTGTTTTGACTTCTCCTTTGCCATCAATAGGTTGACCAGTGACAGAAAACATACGGCCAAGTGTTTGAGGACCAACAGGAACGGCAATAGGACGTCCTGTGCTTATCACAGTCATTCCTCGCTCAAGTCCATCGGTTGTAGACATAGCGATGGTTCGTACAGTCCCTTGTCCTGTGTGTTGAGCTACTTCAAGAGTTAAGATACCGCTGTCGCGAGTGACTTCAAGAGCCGTCAACATTTCTGGGAGGTCACCTCCTTCAAAATGGACATCCACGACGGGTCCAATAATTTGTGAAATCGTTCCTTGTTTCATATTAGCCTTCTAATGCGGCTTTTCCACTGGAAATCTCGGCGATCTCCTGAGTAATACCCGCTTGACGAGCTTGGTTAAAGGTAAATGTTAAATCTTGAAGCATTTCCCCCGCTGAATCTGAGGCATTACGCATGGCCATCATTCGCGACGAATGTTCTGAAGCAGAAGACTCAAGGATTGCTTGATACACCATTGTTTCTACAAGCCTTGGCAACAAATGATCAAGAACCAGAGCAGGCGACGGTTCAAAGAGAGATTCTTGCATTTGTTCAAAGTTTTGATCTTGATCGCTACTTAAAGGAAGAAGTTCTAAGATAAGAGGCACTTGAGTAACAGCACTCACAAAATCTGTATAAGCCACAAGAACCCTATCAAAAGAACCGTTATTAAATTCATTGATAATCATCCGACCAATGGGCAAAATTTCTTCAAACTTTGTGTTGTTGGTAATGTCTAAAAAACTAGCCATCATGGGAATCTGTAAACGACGCATAGCGTCAGCCCCACGTTTACCAATACAAATGGTTTGAATCTTGACCCCACTTCCAAGAGATTTAATACTCTCTCGTGTTTTTTTAATAATATTTGTATTGAACCCTCCAGCTAATCCCCTATCAGAAGTAATCAGAACAAGAAGAACATGTTTTACTTCTGGGCTACGTTTTAACAATGGATGTAGAGAAGTATCTATTGTTCTTGTAAGTGATTTAACCGTTTCCCAGGCTAGTTTCGAGTAAGGTCTAGAACTGACCACGGAGCTGATCGCTTTACGCATTTTACTTGCAGCAACCAGTTCCATGGCTTTGGTGATTTTACGTGTATTCTTGACGGATTTAATCCGACGTTTGATGGTTCTGGTTTGAATAGCCATATCAAACCTTATTTCTTGAATGTTTTATTAAATTCTTCAATTACATTTTTCAAGTCTGATTCAATCGTTTCGGTAATAGCCTTTTCGTTTTGTAATGACTCCAACACTTGTGCCCCTGAAGATCGAAGATAGTTTAAAAATGAATGTTCCCAATCGACAATATCTTCCACAGCTACTTGATCAAGGTATCCATTGATCGCAGCAAACAAAATAGCGACCTGTTCTTCAAAAGGAAGAGGGTGATATTGAGGCTGCTTTAAAAGTTCTGTGAGACGACGACCTCGTTCAATTTGTTTGCGTGTTCCTTCATCTAAATCAGTGGCAAATTGAGCAAATGCTTCGAGTTCTCTAAATTGAGCGAGCTCTAAACGCAATTTTCCTGCCACTTTTTTCATGGCCTTTGTTTGTGCTGCTGATCCAACACGTGAAACAGAAAGTCCTACGTTGAGAGCCGGACGAATTCCTCGATAGAACAAATCAGTTTCAAGATAGATCTGACCATCCGTAATAGAAATCACGTTTGTTGGAATATAAGCGGACACGTCTCCTGCTTGAGTTTCAATAATAGGGAGAGCTGTGAGTGAACCTCCTCCATTTTCTTCATTTAAACGTGCTGCACGCTCAAGTAAACGTGAATGCAGATAAAAAACATCTCCTGGATAAGCTTCACGTCCTGGTGGTCGACGAAGCAGAAGGGAAATTTCTCGATAGGCCCAGGCTTGTTTTGAAAGATCATCATAAATAACCAGAGCATCCTCGCCCTTGGCCATAAAATATTCACCGATCGTACATCCAGTAAACGGGGCAATATAAGATAAAGCGGCTGGATCAGAGGCTCCAGCTACCACCACGGTGGTGTATTCCATTGCCCCTGCTTGTTCAAGTCGAGCAACAATTTTTGCAATTTTTGATTCTTTTTGACCAATCGCCACGTAAATACATTTTACATTCTGTCCTTTTTGATTGATGATCGTATCAATCGCAATCGCTGTTTTTCCTGTCTGGCGATCTCCAATGATCAGTTCACGCTGACCCCGACCCACAGGAATCATGGAATCAATAGCCTTGATTCCTGTTTGGAGAGGAACACCTACGGATTTACGTGTCATGACTCCTGGAGCTATTTTTTCAATAGGAAAAAATGTCCCGGCATTCAATTTCCCTTTTCCATCAATGGGCATTCCAAGCGGATCAACCACTCGACCTAAAATATCATCCGAAATAGGAACGGATAAAATTCGTCCCGTTGTTTTTACGGTATCACCTTCTTTAATGTGTGAAGCATTCCCTAAAATAATCGCTCCTACACCATTTTCCTCAAGATTCAATGCCACTCCATACGTACCTCCAGAAAATTCAAGCATTTCAGAGGCTTTTGCTTGTAAAAGCCCTGTCATACGAGCCGTCCCATCTCCGACTGATACAACGGTTCCTACTTCTTCTTGTTTTACTTCTGTGTGATATTGATCGAGTGCCTTTTTAAGCGAGTCAATAATGTCTGTTTTTGTTGCCATACATTCATTTATGCGTTCCTAAGTATGTGAGCAAGTTGTAAAAGATGTCCTTGAATTGATCCGTCAATTATTGTTTCATCGACCCGAAGACGAGCTCCTCCAATCAGTTCAGGTCTTACTTCTTCTTTTAATTGCGCTCCTTGAGAGAGTGCTTGGAGTTTTTTACGCAAATTTTCTGAAAGAAAATGGGAAGTTTCAATCGTGATAGTTGCAGCTCCATATTTCTTTATCCAAACCTGTTCAATAGCCTGGATCAATCCATTTAATCGATGAAGTTCATTTCTGGAAGCAAGTAAATCAATAACAGCTTTGGTTGTTTGTTCAAGATTTTTGTTTGAAGCTCCTTCTAAAGTTTCAACTAATGTCCAAGCAAGTTGTGTTTCAGATAATTTCATAGATCTTACTGACTCATTGAATCGACAACCTGTTCAGCTAATTTTTGTGATTTTTTTTCATCAATAGCTTCAGAAAGAATTTTACGACTTGCTTCAACAGCAATCAAAGCGATTTCTTCACGAGATTCTCGAATCATTTGCTCTTTTTCTCGTTGAAGTTGAAGCTTGCCTTGCATAACAACATCTTTAATTTCTTCTTTTGTTTTTTCAAGAAGAGCATTTTTTTGCTGTTGAGCATCTGAGTGAGCATTTTCTAAAATAATCGCAGCCTCGGTTTTGGCTTTTCTCATTAGTTCCCCCTGTTCTTTTTCAAGAGAAGAAATACGCTTCTCAATTTCTTCAGCTTGTTTCACGCCTTTTGTAATCTTTTTCTCACGCTCCTCAAGGAGCTTAACAATAGGGGTATAAACCCATTTCCAAAGAACAAGCACAACAATAGTAAAATTGATCAGTTGGGCGATAAAAATCTTTAGATTGATCCCCAATGTACCAATTCCACCAGAACTTTCTGTGACATGAGCCACCTCTTGTGCCGCTTGAGCGACTTGTTGAATTTCTTGAGACATAGATAGTTTTCCCAACCGACCATCTCAATGCTTTGAATTACGAAACTCGCGATCTTTGCGTTCACGGGCACCCGTTCTACCCACTCTCCCTACCTTTAAGTAGGGTTCGCTGGTAGAACAGCCCGTTCACGCAAATCTCATCGAGTTTCGTAATTCAAAGCTCAATGTCAATTAAGATGATGAGGTCGGGACTCGTCTAGAGGGTAAATACAACGACGAGTGAATAAATAGCGATCGCTTCAGCAAACGCCATACCAAGAAGCATCGGAACGAAAAGTTTTCCTGCTGCTTCTGGATTTCGTCCAATAGCTTCCATAGCCTTGAATCCAAGAAGTCCAATAGCAAGGGCTGGAGCAATACCTCCAAGTGCCATTGTTAATCCTTTCGTCAAGGTTATCATTGTAACTGCGTCCATAGGATTGGTATAAAGAAACGCTCATTTTTCAGAGGTTCCATTTTATTAAATAGTACAAAAAATCTCTGCGTGATTCGCAGACCTCAATTTATTTTTGTAAATTGAGGTCTGCGAGCAACCTCTATTGTGTGGTTGCAGGAGTAATTTCTTCTTGATGAGGAGAATGGGCTTCGGATTCATCATGACTATGATCTTGAGTTGCAACAGTGAGATAGGCAAGGGTAAGCATAGCAAACACGGTTGCTTGAATCGCTCCAACAAGAAGCTCTAAAAACATAAAAGGAATGGGAAGAAAATAGGCTAACAAACCAAGCATGACCGTGAGAAGAACTTCTCCAGCAAAAATATTTCCAAACAAACGTAATGAAAGCGATACAACCTTAGCCACTTCAGAAACAATTTCAATGAGACCAACACCAAATTCTACAATAGCCACCACGACAGCCATAGGACCTTTTTTGAAAGATCGGAAAATACCACGGATATTGATAAATTTACTGATGTGAGATATGGGTCCTATGGCAAACATTGCCATGATGTGTGAGGCTAAAACGGCAAAAAGAGCGATAGCAAGCGTAAGATTTAAATCGCTAGCGGCCGGACGAAGCAATGGGATAAGCTCGACCTCACCTTCATGCATTTCCCAGATGCCGATAGATCCGGTTCCAGGGAATAATCCTATCCAGTTTGAAAATAAAATAAAAAGAAAAATGGTTCCAACAATTGGTAAAAATTGTTTCGCACGTTTTTCATCCCCTGTAACCTTCTGTATTTCTTTCAACAGAAATTCAACGATTGCTTCAATCAAATTATGAATACCCTTTGGAACCAAACCAGATCTACGACGTGCAATAAAGGCGATAAAAACAAAAAACACGACAGCAATCCAACCATTAACCATGGAATTGGTAATGGGAATTGAACCGACGTGAAAAAGAGATTCAGCCGCAGCAGGTGGGAGGAGCAATTCCATAAGATTACTTATCGTTCAAATCATTCTTTATGACTGATTCGTACTGTTTTTTGTAAAATTTTGCCTTTTTTACAATCAATATTCCTGTTAAGACAAAAGCAATGACAAAAAAGATGATGAGGTAACGAGGTTCTGTACCCTGCTTTTGATCAAGCCATTTTCCCAAAAGAGCTGCAAGAACAACAGGAACAGCAATGATACCACTAAAATCGGCAAAGATACGTCCGGCAAGTCGATAATACTTTGCATCACTGTGGACAGATTTTTTCATAAAGGCGACCCTAGTGTACGGGAAAAAACTGCCAAGGTCAATACAACATTAAATTTTTGTCCCCACGACGAACGGAATCGTATAGTCTGTGTTAAGTGATGTATTTTTTTCTCCAGTTTATTGAGGATCATTTTTCCAGTCTCTATGTTCAGATGTTCCCGCCTCATAGGTAAAGGTTAAATTCCTTTCATTGATGGCGACTATAATGACACGTGTTTTTGCTTTCAATACTTCATACCACAAGTTATCTGCAAACTCTATGTCTCTTTTTGAAAGCCCACCTATTGTTACTAAACCATCCTTTGGCTCTTCATCTTTAGGAATGGTGAATTTAGAATACTCATCAAAGTGATTATGGACGATGTAAACAGTTTCTGGGGCGGCCGAAACAATATCCAAATTTCCGATTACTAAATCAATACTTTCTTGAATTACTTCAGTGCCACTACCGACAGCAGCATCGCTATTGGTAATCTGGCCACCGTTAACTAGTGATATTTGTAGAACTTCAACAAATTTTCCTCCGCCGATTTTTGCTGCTGTTGCAAGGAATTGTCTTTCGGCGTCATTTGCCCATCTTACAGATTCTCTCCATTT
Organism: Candidatus Uhrbacteria bacterium GW2011_GWF2_39_13; assembly: GCA_000993535.1. Classification (GTDB taxonomy): domain Bacteria; phylum Patescibacteriota; class Patescibacteriia; order UBA9934; family GWF2-40-263; genus UBA12478. The sequence continues at coordinate 33,120 of LBWG01000005.1, forward strand.
CCTATCCCAAACTTTCTTCTGATGCGTTTTGTTTCGTTCAACAATTCCGTGGGTTTTTAGAAACTCTGCCAAAGGAATCCTCTTTCGGTCACCCCACTCTTTTTCACTATATTCTACCCAATGCTGTCGATGCATTTCTAACTCTTGATCATCTCTGGCTATAGCCTCTTGTAACTCTTGGTCGCCATCAATGATTTTTTGGAGCTTACTCGCTGTTTTAGCATCTATAGTTGAGGCTTCTGGAGGCGGGAACATATCTCTTTGAGGTTCGTCTCCGTTATACTTAAGTTTTTCACTCATAATCCCATAAAATAATAAATCAAATTTCCAAACCAAAAACTTGTTTTGTATTTTCAAACGTTTGACCAGCGACCTGTTCAAGCGATATCCCATGAAGATCTGCGAGTTTTTGGGCTACGTATTTTACACGCCAGGGTTCATTACGAACTCCTCGATCTGGAACAGGGGTGAGATAAGGAGAATCTGTTTCCACTAGTAATTTTTGGAGTGGCAAAGCTTTGGCCACCTTTTGAAGTTCTTTTGAAAAAGTGAGGATACCGCTAAAGGAAATAAAAAAACCTTGTTCTAAAAAGGATTGAGCTTCTTGAATGGTTCCAGTAAAGCAATGAATGACTCCGCGACGAGTCAGTTTACCCGCCGCAAGATATTCTCCAATAAGTTTGGCTTGTTGCACATAGGCATCTCGATAATGAATAATCACGGGAAGATTCGCTTCTGTGGCAAGATCAAAATGAGCTCTTACGGTTTGCTCTTGCATTTGTATTACTATCTGGCGATCAACACCTTCTGGAATACGATAATAATCGAGTCCTGTTTCTCCTAAAGCAACACACTTTGGATGTTGAACCAACTTTCGGTAATACTCCATGTCAAAAGATTCACATCGTGTTTTGATTTGAAGAGTCATTTGTTGTTCTGGAGGAAGTTCATCATTATCCCAGAATGTTTGTTCAACCGTATGATTAGGATGCAATCCTACACTCGCCCACATACCTTGATAACGCTGTGCAACCTCTAGACCAGCACGTGAAGTGTCCCTTTGCGTACCAACCGTAATCATAAAGGTTCCTTGCTCCAAGGTCCGTTGAATCACTTCATCCATATCCTCTTTATACGCATTAAAGTGGACATGGCAGTGGGAATCAATGAATCTCATATTAAGGCGTGGCGGTTACAGGAGGAGTAAGTGTGCCGGCTGTTGAGTCTGCAGCAGATTCAACCGCTTGTCTTGCATATTCAGGGAAGAATACTTGCAACGTGGTCATTGTGACTATGAGAAAATTCGCCACACGCGATGTTTCCAACACGTCGCGCAAAGTGTCGTCTGGAAGAACTTGCATAGCATAAAAAAGAACAACGCCCACCACGATCACTCCCTCAATGAATCCAAACAATGCTCCCAAGACACGATCAAAAGAACGCAGAAATGGAATCCATGAAAAAAAATGGAAAAATTTTGATAAAAACCAAAAGACCAAGCCGATAATCCGGGTAATGAGAAAAAAGATGAGAATAAAAAGAATAATCTTTGCCGCTGTGCCGCCTCCAAACAAAAACCCGAACGTTGAAAACGCCGGGTCTATAAGTCTTGAGGCAAAAATAATTCCTACGATGGTTCCGATCATGGAACCAAGGGTGTGAAACAAGCCGAAAAAAAATCCAAAAAATACGAACGCCGCAACGATCACGATAAGAAAGATATCAATGAAACCCATAATATTTTAAAAGTGAGTCAAACCCCTTCGACTTCGCTCCAGTGGGTCGCTACGCTCAGGGAATATTTCGTTCGTCTCTGCGAGGGAATAAAGCTTCCCCTGTTTGAACTATCGTACCATATCGTCGCAAAATTTCTTGTGATGTCTGTGGAAGAATGGGCTCCAGAGCTCGACCAATAAATCGAATTTGCTCACACACTTTTGAAAGAACAAGTTCTGCCGCCGCTTTATCTTCTTTCACCAACTTGAAGGGGGCTTTACGATCAATCTCTTCGTTTGCTTGATCTACGACTTCAAAAACCTGATCTATATACATTCTAAAATCATACTGTTTCAAAGCTCCTTCAAGAACCTTTTCGCGACCTGACCAATCAATAGAAACGACAACAAGCTTTCCTTCAAAATATTTTTGTGCCATGGCTGCTACACGACTAACGAGGTTCCCCAAACGATTTGCAAGCTCGGTATAGCGCTGTTCCATTCGTTCGCGAGAAAAATCTCCATCATCGTGAGAAGGAATTTCACGAAGCAAATAATAACGCAACGCATCCGTTCCATATTCTTCAACCATCTCGAATGGATCAACAACGTTTCCAAGACTCTTACTCATTTTTTGTCCGCTGGAGGTAATAAATCCGTGAATAAAAATTTGTTTCGATGATTCAATTCCGGCAGAGATCAACATCGCCTGCCACATGGCGGATTGCTGCCTGAGATTATCTTTTCCAGCGACTTGAACACCCGGCCAAAAATTCTTAAAGGAACTATTCTCATCAGGCCATCCAAGCGTTGAAATATAATTGACGAGCGCATCAAACCAAACGTACATCACGTGTTCTTCATCATTTGGAACAGGCACTCCCCAGGGCATCTTTGCTTTAATACGAGAAACAGAAAAATCTTTAAGCCCTCCTTCCACAAACGTTTTGATTTCTTTCAGACGATTCTCTGGGACAACAAAATCTGGACGTTGCCCATAAAGTTCTAATAACTGTTGTTGATAATGTGAAAAACGAAAAAAATAATTTTCTTCATCTACCAGTTGGAGTTCAAGGTTTGGATGAACAGAACAATGATCATCCACAAGCTCTGAATCTGTTTTTTCTAATTCACATCCAACACAATACTTCACCTGGTAGCGTGCTTTGTAGATATCTCCCTTTTCAAGACAACGTAACCAAAATGTTTGAGCCGCTTGCTTATGTGCAGGATCGCTTGTTTGAATAAAATGTGTGTAGCTTAAATTGAGTGCTTGTTTAAGGGCATCGAATTTACGAGCATACTCATCAACATAGACCTTTGGTTCCTTTCCTTCTTTTAAGGCCTTTTCGTAAATTTTTTGTCCATGCTCATCAGTGCCTGTGTTGAAAATAACCTCATACCCACAGAATCGATAAAACCGAGCAAGGACGTCTGCTTGAATTATTTCCAAAGCAAATCCTATATGAGGTTTTGCGTTTACGTAGGGCAAAGTCGTTGTGATGTAATACGGTTTCATAATGGAGAAAAAACAAGAACAAATTCACCTTTGATACTAGTTGATTGAAGCTTTACTGTCACCTCTTGCGCAGAGCCTCGATAAATCGTTTCGTACATCTTTGTCAATTCCCGACAAACAATGAGATGACGCTCTGGCGTGCGTTTATGGATTTCATCAAGCGTCTTGAGAATACGATGGGTGCTTTCATAGATCACAACCGTAGAAGACATTTGAGTCAGGTGATCAAAGAATGTTTGCCGTCCTTTCTTATGAGGAGGAAAACCAAGAAATGTAAATTCGTCCGCAGAAACGCCGGCAATGGAAAGCGCGGCGATAAGAGCTGAGGGTCCTGGAATGGGTGTAATGGTTAAGTTGTCTCCAAAATGTGCGAGAAGTTCTTCAACCAATTTTCCTCCTGGATCAGAAATAGCTGGAGTTCCAGCATCGGTCACAAGAGCTAAATCTTTCTGCTCCTCTAACAACTCAATAATTTTTTGTGTTTTAAATTGTCCCGAGTGTTGATGGTAAGACAAAAGAGGGACGTGGATTCCATAAACAGATAACAACTTCCCTGTGACACGCGTATCTTCACATAAAATCGTTTGAACACAAGAAAGCGTTTTTTTTGCACGTTCACTCAAATCGGAAAGATTCCCAATAGGGGTTGCCACAACAAATAACGTAGCCATAAATCTCTTATTAATTTTCAAAAGCCTTTGTCTGAGGATACATGGTTGCCCAACAAAACCAAAACATTTTTTGTAAAAGTTGTTCTGTTTCCAATAAAGAGTCTTCCGATGGTCCAGATAAAAAACGGGCTGTTTGCAGATCTTCATCCCACATAATTGTGATGGATTGTGATCCAATCGTGTCTTGAATGGAACCAGCTTGTTTTATCCATTCCTGCGAATAGGCTTTTTGAAAATCCCCTGATTGATATCCATACACGATTTCTTTGGCCTCTAAACGTTCGTCTTCATGGGAGAGAGGATACCAAACGGCAGAAGAGGAATAGTATCCATCACGCTCATAAGGATCTTGAGTGTAATCGCGGACATAACCGGTATTTCGCGAAAGAACTTCTGCAGAAGAATAGGCTTCTTTAAACGAAGCCCAGGTCGTGGAATAAAACGGATACCGTTCAAGTTTTGCTCCTGTGCGCGGACCCACAACAGCTTCTCCTAAAACTTGGCTCCAGAGAGAGTGTGTAGATCGATCATATAAAAGCGTATTGTTGTTCCAAAGTTTTCCGGAAACTCCAAAAGAAAAAGCTTCGGAAGAATCTTTTTCTATCTGATAAACAGAACCTTCAAAACACAGTGGACAATAGCTAACCAGAAGCCGTATTTTACCAAATGTATCATTGACCGCTTGATGCCAAACCAAAATTTGATAAGGATAAAAACGAACAAGATTCTCACCCTCAATAACCAATCCGTATCCGTCGTCGTTTAAATAAACATCAGCCGAAGCAATAGATTCATAAACAGGTTCATCAATGGCAGGGATGTCATCTTCATGAAACGTCCCTACAATAATCTCATCAAGATCAATAGAGTGAAGCGTCCCATTCGTTTCAATAGGAACTCTCTGTGACACTTCTGTAGAGAAATCATTTAGCAAGAGAGGAATTCGATAATAACGATATTCAAAATAAAAAACAGCACTTGCCCCAACAAGCAATAAACAGATAAACCACAAGAAAGAAAATCGAAACATAATTGACGAAAGACTATGATGCGCTACCATAGTAACGTATCTAATCAATGATGACGATAAGGTCAACTTTTGCCCCTTCGACCGTTCGACAAGCTCACGACAAGCAAGCTCAGGGAATATTAACTCTCTCGATTATTTTTTATGGAAGACTTTATTGAAGAAATAGACACCCCTCAAATCGCACAGGTGAGCAAGCCTGCTCCAAATTTTAATGTAGAAACCGTTATAAAGGCAGGTGAATTTTCCCAAGCAAAACTTGAAGATTATAAAGGAAAATGGCTTGTGCTCTTTTTCTATCCACTCGATTTCACGTTTGTTTGCCCTACAGAAATTACAGGTTTCTCAAAACGTTATGAAGAATTTAAAGCACTTAACGCACAAGTGCTTGGTGGGTCCACTGACTCCATCCATTCTCATAAAGCTTGGTTGAAAGAATTAGGAGAACTTCAGTATCCCCTTTTCTCTGATATTACCCGAGATATGAGCTGGGACTATGGCGTATTGCTGCCTGAGGAAGGAATCGCTCTTCGAGGAACATTCATCATCGATCCAGAAGGAATCCTACGTTATGCCCTGTATCATGACCTGGGTGTGGGACGATCAGTAGACGAAACGTTGCGAGTACTCAAAGCGCTTCAAACCGGAGAACTGTGTCCCGTTGATTGGACACAAGGAAAAGAAACACTAGGAAAAGCATAAAATGCTAATAAAACCGCTAAAAAGGCGGTTTTATGATTGACAAAAAGGCTTTTTGATATATTATTCTGTGTTCGAGCATTAGGCTTGGATAGAAAAACTCCCGTATTAAGAGGATCAAATGAACCTGAACAATGGACTTACAGCGAGGAATATTTTTATTGTAGTGTCAGCCGTTGTTCTTTGTTTGTGGGTTTTGTATGGACTCAGCCTCTTTATCAGCACCTTGGTGAATGCGTCACTCCTGTGGAGGGGGTGATTCCCATCTTTAGTGACCCATGAAACACCACGTTGTGTGGTGACTAAGTAGTCCTCTAAAAATTCTCAGGAAGGGAAGAAATGATGAACTCAAGCAAGCGTACTCAGAAGCAGAAGGGTTTTACTATGGTAGAGCTGATGATCGTTTTGACGATGGGGGTGATTTTCGTAGCGACATCGCTGCTATCAAGTATCTGGAAGGTCAGGGATATCGAGAGGTGCGTCTGATCGAGACGTACCGAGTCAACCCCCAGGATGTCGGTTGTATGCCCGCGGACAATGCGGCTTTCCGACTCAGTGCACAGGATAGTGATGGAATCGAACATTCGTCTCTGACCCTGTGCTGTCTTGGTTCCGTTGGTGAAACGCCGCGGTGTGCGGTGATGACCGAGTAATCAAACTCAAGAAAAGGAGACGGAATGTACGGACTCGCATTTGGTATCGTGATTGGCGCGTTCTTTTATTTTTTCGGTAGCAACGATAGTCTCACCCTTCACTATGCCAGCCAGTTCTGGATGTACTGGTATGGATTCTGGAGTGTAATCCAGGGTTTCTTTGTTCTATTGTCCAGTCTCGGTTTCATCGCGAGCGGAACGGTAGTAGGAGGAACTGCTGGTGGTCTGCTGGGTGGCCTCCTGGGGAGTGTCATTGGAACAGGGGGAAGCCTACTGATGTGGATTCCTTTCCTAGCACGGTATGCCCTCCTGATCGGTGGTCCCTATCTGATGTGGACTGCCAGTAATCCCATCAATAATGATGGATTCCAGATGACACAGGCTATAATAGGAGCAATCCTGTTCCTCATCGGGTTATTGATGATACGACAATCACCCAAGAAGGCGACCAGAGCTTGATCAACCACGCAACATAAAGCAGTTCTCTACGGACTGCTTTTTGATTTAAAATAAGGGACAAGTCCCTTATTTTATTTAAGCTGTAACAGCTCATTTAATTTTTCTTTATCAAATCCTATGACGATTTGCCCATCGATATCGGTGACCGGGACACCCATTTGACGAGATTTTTGGATCATTTCTTGTGCCTTTTCTTGAGAAGAAGAAACGTCAATATTCGTATATGTAACCTCATGTTCATCCAGATACTTCTTCAATTGTATACAAAAAGGACAGGTTGGAGTGGAATAGATAGTGATGGACATAAATTAAAATTCTTTCAGATAAGCCAGAATGGTTCGTACACCATGTCCTGTTGCCCCTTTTTTTGTATAAGGATCGATGTCGCGTTCCGCATAGGCAGGACCCGCAATATCAAGATGGACCCAAGGTATTTTTTCGACAAATTCTTCCAAAAAAAGCCCAGCTGTCAGTGCTCCACCCCATCGACTTCCCACGTTTTGTAAATCGGCTACATTGGATTTCACTAATTTTTTATAATTAGTTTCAAGAGGAAGACGCCATACTTTTTCTCCAACGGTTTGTGCGGCACTTGAAACCTGACCAGCAAGTTCATCATTATTAGACATCAGTCCTGTAATTTCCTCACCCAAGGCGACCATACAAGCACCGGTAAGGGTCGCTAGATCAATAATCGCTTGAGGTTTTTGTTTCACTGCAAAACCTAAAGTATCAGCAAGGGTAAGACGCCCCTCTGCATCAGTGTTAAGAACTTCGATACTTTTCTTATTCATCGCAATAAGGACATCTCCCGGTCGCATGGCTTTGCCTGAAGGCATATTCTCAACCGCTCCAAAAATTCCATGCACTTCACAATGAGGTGCTACTTCATCAATGACACTAAAAACTCCTAACACAGCGGCTGCTCCTGCCATATCTGCTTTCATTGTTGTCATGTAATCCGCAGGTTTAAGAGACAATCCACCTGAATCAAAAGTTACGGCTTTTCCAACCAATGCCACACGTTTTTTTGTAGTCTTTTTTGGTTTATAGATCATGTGAACTAAAAAAGGTGGGTGATCAGATCCACGAGCAACACCTAAAATTCCTCCTGCGCCCATACGGATAAGAGCTTGAGTATCGTAGACTTTTACCTGAATCGTCCCCTTTCCTTTTGCAATCATGCGTGCCTGTTTGACTAGTTTTTCAGGATACATATCCTGGGCAGGTGTATTCACAAGATCTCGTGCAAGAAGCGTTCCGCAAGCCATCAGTTCTCCTGTCTGGATACCTTTTTGAACCTGACGTAATTGTGCAGAAGGGACACAGATAAAATCAAAACGAATAGGAGATATTTTTGTCGGTTTTTTATAAACATCAAAAGAATACATCGCAAGCTGCGCCCCCTCTACCATCGCTTGAGCGCAATCAATACTATTTAATGAATCTATTCCTGATCCATGCAAAATAGAAGTAACGGACTTTATTCCCAAACCCTTGGCAACCCCCAATGAGGTCGCTGTTGCTTGTCTGATTGATTCCAATGAGACGAATTCTTTTTTCCCCAATCCAAGAACTAAAATTCTTTTGGCTCCAATTTTTCCGTGTGTACGCATAAGAAACGTACTTCCCTCTTTTGCTTTAAATTTATCTTCCTTCATGAAAGAGACAAGTTTCCCTTCAAGGGCTTCATTAACTTGCGCAAATTCAGGACTCAACTCTTTCTCTTTTAAAAACACTCCTAAGACAAGAAGGTCACAAGCATACGTAGTCAATTCTTCCTTTCGTACAGAAATATCCATAGCAATAAAAAACTTAATTCAAAAAAACGATAAGAATCAAAGTTTACCGTACGCACTAACTAATAACAAACCCGTAAACAAATGGAAGTGTCATCAACAAAAAGATAATGATTGAACAGACAAAAAACCAAAAAACACGATCACGCCAATGACTCACATCTTTTCCTTTCCAAAAAGCCATAGCAAGAAGAAGAGTCATAAAAAAAGCACCTAAGGTATCAACATACAGACCTGAAATAGGACCAATCTCAGGATTAAGCGTGATCCAATCACGAATACTAGACGAACGCGTAATCAATAAATTATCAATCCAAGCGACGTGAAGAGCGACGGATCCAGCCAAAATGCTTGCGAGGGCGAAAGATTCATGGATTCTTTCTTTAAAAAAATGAAACATATTAAAGCATTGATTCAAAAATAATAACGACAACGCTTGCAAAACTGATTCCAATAGAAAACAAAACCGTTCCTCGATACACAAACGCATGTTTTTCTTTTATACGTTCTTGATACACCATCAGAATAAATAATGAACTCATCGTCAAAACAAGAGGAAGTTGAAACAGCAACCAGCGATGCGTCGAAAGGGCTTCCGATAAAGAAGCAAACGCTCCATAGGTATAAGAAGGGGTTTGCGCCGCACTAAACTCGATAGCAAGCGTACCAAGAAGCAAAAAAAGAATAACAAAAAGAACAGCGATCAAAGGCTTTACGACTTCGGTTTTAGATCCGATAAGAAAACTTAACGTAAAAGCCGAACCAAAAAGCAATACCACCAACGCAAAAAGTAATTGCCCTGGATGAATCACTTCAAGAAAGAACATTGTGTCCATAGAAGTTTATTATACCAAATTTTGCTATAATCTTTCTTATAAACTGACCTTAAACTGCCCCTTCGACTTCGGCTCGTCGGACGAGCCTGCACTCAGGGAATATTTACTTTGAGTTTCATTACCATATTCCTTAAGCGAGAAGTCCTCTACGAGTCGCCCTTCAGTAAATTCAGAACGACCATGAGTCTATCGAATGGTCGAAGAGGAAATAATTAGACAAAATCTTGCGTAAGATGAATAATCTAAATACTTATGAATGAACAAAACATTCCTCAAATAAATGAGCCTGTCCAAAGCTCAAAGAATATTTGGATAACAATTATCGCCGTGGTACTTACCGCAATTATCGTTGGTGGCGTAGTTCACGCATGGCAAAAAATAAGACTGCAATCCATAGAACAATCTTTGCAACAGCAGATAAATACCTTACAAAGTCAAATTGAAAGTCTCCAGCAAACAACCCCTCCAGTTGCCACGACTCCAGAAACGACACAAGTGCCAACGCAATCAACTGGTGAAACTGCAAGCTGGCAAACATACGAAAATAAAGAGCTTGAATTTAGTTTTAGATACCCAGCTAGTTACGGTAATTTTCAAATATCAATCAATAATGGAGAGACTGGTAAAAAATTTACAGGCAATTTCCAAAACAATAACCATTTTTCTATTGGCGGAATTACAGCAGATTATTCGTCCGGCCGATCTGCATATTTTTTGGATTTTGTTAAATATCTAAATGAAGGTGGAAAGTATTATCACCTTATGGCATTAGATAAAAAATGGTTAGTGGAGCCAACCAAGATATTGACCGCTGATGGTCAAAAAATACTTATTGTAAACGGCGATAGTTATGTCGAAGAAAGAAATGTTCAAGGTCCTACAATTAACCCAGGTTCTAACGGTGGTGCGTTAATAAATATGTCTGGTTCAGGTGAATTTAAGGGCATAGCAGTTTGGAATGATGATGTAAATGATCTACCACAAAGTGATTTTGAGGAGATTCTGATGACCTTTAAGTTTACGAAATAAATTGCGAAAAAATTACATTAAGGAAAAGAAATTTCTGGCTACATCACATATTTTATGCAATTTAACTTGACGGATCATTGCTAAATACACTATGATTTCTCTGAAATTATATTACTTCTATGCCTGGTAAGCGAAAACAAGTCCGTACAGCTTGGAAAGCACAACGTAAAGTTCAACTTGCGAACAGCCGAAAAGCCAAAGCAATCCGTATTGTAAAGAGCAAAAAAACCGCAGCGTAACAGCTGTGGTTTTTCTTTGTTTCATTCTCACATTCCCTGAGCGAAGCGACCGCAAATACCCCCTTCGACTCCGGTTCATCGAATGAACCTCCGTTCAGGGAATATACACTCTTATATTCTGTCACTTTGGCTCGCAGGAAGTTTCATTTTGATTACTATCGATTCGTATCAATCTCTACACGCTTTCCTCTCAAAACCATACCCTCAATTCGAGCGTCAACATCGGGAAAGCTCGTTACTGTGTAAGAACCGTTGAGGTCAGGATCAATACCCATGCCATATCGAACAAAACTCACCATTGGGTTTACTGACCACGCTTGTTGATCCCCTGCTTGTTTATCAACAGGTGAAACATATTCGGGTAAAAATGTTTCACTATCTGTTTCTTTATGATAGGTCCACCAACGTGTGAGCGGATAATACCAATCGTTATTGGCGTATTTTAAACGAGCTCCAGCATTGATTCCATCCAAGAAAGCCCAATCTGTTCCATTTTGATAATGATACGGAGTAAAACCCTTATAGAGAGGCCAAGCGTTTAATACTCCCCAATCTCCATAAGCAATATCCGGATTGTTTACGCTCTCAAGAGTTTTAAGTTGTTTGAATAAAGAATCACGTTGTTCTGGCGTAGCTACATCGTAGAGAATGGCAAGAGCGGATTCGTTGGTGATACGGTCCTCACACACACGACGATAACAACTCTCGTAATAATATCCACCCTTTTTATTCCAAAAAAGTTTATTGATCTGATAGCGCACCAACAGAGATTGACGATGAAACGACTGCGCATGTTGAGGTTCTCCAAACGCATTTGCTAAATCAACAAGATTACGGAGAGCTCTGTAGTACAACACTTCATTTGAAAACACTTCCCCGCTTCGTGGAATATTGTCTAACCAATCCTGCAAGGAATTTTTGGACTTTTCCGGAAGATAGTTTCCATTGGAATCTTTGTCAGATAAATAGGAAACAATATCTTCCATGGTCGTAAAGATTGTCCGGCCATTCACACGTTCATTCAGAATAGAGAAATCTCCTGTCCATCGAACATAATCATAAACCAGCATGACAAAATAAGAACCAGAATCGAAATGATCGACCCATAAAGGAATCTTTGTATCTTGGGGATTTACAGTGATAGCACTAGGAGTACTCCCATTTGGTTCCACTCCTGAAGCAAGGAGTTCAATTTGATCACGGATAACATAAGGTTCAATCATCAATACAAGACCAGAGGCCCAATAGCTATCACGATAATACACACGTTCAGGTGAATCGTATTTAGGTCCGGCTCTGAGATATCTTGTTCCATTGGATGTGACTCCTATGGAATCAATGGCTACATCGACTGATTCCTCAAACAAAGAAACTAAAACAGGATCGGAAGAGAAAAGTTGCAGACGCATGATGGTTGTATCAACTGAAACAATAGGCGTCTTTTCATATGCTGCTTTAGAGGCCGTAGCAACAAGAGAACTATTTGTGCGACGAATCACCTGTGCCCATTCATTTCCGACTCGCACACCCAGTGTTCCATTACTGTTAAGAAAATTTTTCCCTGAAATAAGAAAAACACTGTGACAATCCGTTTGTTTGTCTGAACACACAATAGACTTTTCAATACCTAAAATTTTTGGCTGTAAAAAATCAACCGTTTCCGCCTTAAGAGGTGTTGGAAACACAAAAAAAAGAACAAAAAAAATCCACAAACGCCACATACGAATAAACATTGGGTTAGAACAAAAATGGAACAACTTCATTCTAACAAATAAAGGACAAAAGATCTGTGGAAAATATTTCCATTCAATTTAAAAACACCCATCTGGATGTTTTATCTGAAAGATCCTTCAAGAATATGCTCATCGGCTGTTGCATTTCCATTTTCAGCTTCCAGAGTCAAAACGTAAAAGGCGTGATCAGACAAGTCTGTTGGTGACTGATACACGTTCATATACCCTTTTTCTGTTTTCACTGCGTGACCAATACTTAAGACAGAAAAAGAATCTCCTCGACGAATCAACCATCCTTCATAAAAATAACCTTGTGCTGGCTCAGGAAGATTCCCCATTTTTGTAATAATTGTATAAGTTTCATTGGAAAAATTCGCGTAAGCAAGTCCAAAACTATCTCCTCCCGTCACATCTGCCAGCGCAGCAGAATTCCATCCTTTAACTATCATCTCTTCATAATCTGAAACATCAGTAAAAATAACTCCAACATCTGTTTCAAGAGGTTGTACTTTCATTTGAGCGATTTCCTCGTCTTTCATAATAAGACCATTTTCTTTGGCCTGAATCAGAATAGAACCGCGGTCAATCACATCAGAAGGCGTCTGTGTGGATAATGTTTCCTTATCCTTTACACAACCACCCCCGACCAATAAAAGTACAATTAAAGGGAAAAAGACTATTTTTTTCATAACGATCGGCAGTATAACATAGGTTTTTTGTGGAAGCGAGAGGAAAAAAATCAAAGATAATCCAATATCTTTTCTTGATTGATAAACGAAAAAGCTCGATAAAACCACCCAAGCCAAAGAGAAAGAAAATCTGTCAAAAGAAGGATTGCCAGAAATAGTAAAAACAAACCCCCAATGAAAGAGATGTAAGGCAAGAGATTGGAAAATTTTTTGATTATCTCAGATACATGAGCCACACCAGCGGCAATAGCCAAAAAAGGAAGGGCAAGACCCAAAGCAAAAATAGCCAAAAGAAAAGCCCCCTGCCCCACTGTTGAACTAGAAGAAGCCAACAACAACACGGAACCCAAAATTGGCCCTACACAAGGAGTCCAGCTAAAGGCAAACGTGGCACCAAAAACAAAAGAACTCCAAGGACTTCCAGGTTTCAAAGAGACAGGAAGTTTAAAACGATGATCAGAATACAAAATAGAACGCAACGCAGGAATTTTTTCAAAAACTCCCATGAGATACAAGGCAAAGAAAAAAATAAAAACTCCTCCTATTTTAGTAAAAATAAATTGATACTTTGCCAAAGCAACTCCGCCGATCCCGAAAAGCGTTCCCATGAGAATAAAAACAACACTAAATCCAAACACATAAAAGAGACCATTGAGCATGACTTTGTGTCGAATGTAAGGATGATGAGCTGAATTCTGCAAATCTTTCGCAGAAACTCCGCTAATAAATCCTAAATAAGCTGGTACCAATGGCAATGTACAAGGAGCTAAAAACGTGAGGATACCAGCAATAAATGCTGGAATAATCAGAGATGTCGTCATAATTAAAGTCGAAAATACTTCTTACCCTGAAGCGAGACTGGAAGAAATTCTTGTTGAGCGTCTTTAGCATCTTGAAATACTGGTGTGTATTTGTAACCTTTTCCATAATTTAATTGCTTCATCAAAGCCGTAGGCGCATTACGAAGATGAAGAGGAACGGGTTCGTTTGGAAATTGATGGATATCATGTGCTACCTGTTCATAAGCCGTATAGAGAGCATTGGATTTAGGGGCTTTAGCCAAATACACAACCACTTGGGCAAGAATGACATTACATTCAGGTACACCAATCAGATGACACGCTTGATAGGCGGCAACCGATTGTTCCAATGCACGAGGGTCTGCTAATCCAATATCTTCTGAGGCAAATCGAATGAGACGTCTGGCAATATAAAGAGGATCCTCACCTGCTTCTAACATTCGAGCCATCCAGTACAAACTGGCATCTGCATCATGCCCGCGCATGGATTTATGTAATGCAGAAATAATATTGTAATGTTGTTCCCCTGTTTGATCATAAAGAAGATAAGATCTCTGAAACGCTTCTTGAATAACTTCTTTATCCAATTTAATCATCTCTTTTTCTCCAAAAGCTTGGACACCTACTTCAAGAGCATTAAGCGCTGTACGTGCGTCTCCATTGGCCATCTGAGCCAAATAAGAAATTGTTTCTTTATCTATTTGAATATTTTTTGTACCCAATCCATAAATGGGATCTACCAAAGCCCGTTCAATAAGTTTTTCAATATCTTTTGTTTCAAGTACGTTGAGGACAAAAACACGACAACGAGAAAGTAAAGCGGAATTGACCTCAAAACTTGGATTTTCCGTGGTAGCACCCATGAGAATAATCGTACCATCCTCGACATGAGGCAAAAAGGCGTCTTGCTGAAGTTTATTAAATCGATGTATTTCATCGATAAACAAAATGGTTCGTTTCTTTTCAAACTTCTCGCGTTCAATGGCTTCTGCCACAAAACGACGAATATCTTTTACCCCCTGATCAACTGCACTAAATTTCACAAAATAGAAACCTGTGATTTGAGCAATCACATGAGCCAGTGTTGTTTTACCTGTTCCAGGAGGTCCCCAAAAAATCATGGAAGGAATCTGGTCTTGAATGATCAGTCGTCGCAACATTTTCCCCTTTCCAACTAAATGTTCTTGCCCAACATAATCATCAAAGGTTTTTGGTCGCATACGATCAGCTAAAGGAGACGAAATCTTTTTTTGTTTTTGACGTTCATGTTCAAATAAATCCATAGACCATCATGGTATCAAATAGATATTCCAACAGCATCGTCTTGACAGTGTTTTGTCAAGAGACCAGTAACAAGCTACCGGCAAAGCCGGTAGCGTCAGGAAAGCCCCTACAAAGGGGCTAGACCCACCTCATCTCGAGTTGATTACCTTCTTGCGTCTTATC